>DAOKZK010000057.1:0-15422 GCA_035325645.1 Candidatus Macondimonas sp.
TGGTTGACGCTCATGCAGGCCTGGTGGAAGCAGGCCAGCGGCGAGGAACGCCGTGCTTTTCTGCGGTGGGTTGCGACCCAGCAAAATTGACGTGAATCGACCGAAAGGCCGGTCAATGCGCTGCGGTGCCGACGTGGCCGTCATCAGAATGACACATAGGTGAAAGATCTTCGTCATTCGTTGTTTCCATAATGCATCCGATTTTGAGTCGGTTCGATGAGCTTCATCGAATGCTTCGATCACGGTCGGGCGCGCACATCTTCCTCATCGTGCGTCCAGTGGACGTCGTTGCGGGAAAATTCATCACTCAGGATGCCTAAAGGGAGAGGTCAGTGAACAAGAATTGGGTTGCAATGGCCGTGGGCGGTCTCGTCGCGCTGCCGGGTGCGGCGCTTGCCGATGCCAAGATCTATGGGCGCTTCAACGTCGGCCTGGACGGCCAGAAAGACGAAATCGGGCTGGACTCCAAAGAGACCGACACCACTTGGCGGGTACAGGATCAGAACAATTCCTCCCGACTTGGATTCAAGGGCAGCACCGACATCGGTCTGGCCGACATGTCGGTGATCTATCAACTGGAGTACGGCACCAACCCGGATGGCAGCGAGAGCGACGAGTTTTCCGAGCGCAACATCTTCGTGGGCCTGAAGGGCGACTTCGGAACGGGCAAGGTCGGCAAGTTCGACACGCCGGTCAAGGAAATCGGCGCCAAGGTCGACTTTTTCAACGACGAGTCGATCGGCGACATCACCTTCCTGATGGTAGGTGAAACGCGCGCCAACAACATGATCCAGTACAGCACGCCCAAACTAGGCGATCTGGTGACGATCACCGCTGCTGTCGCTCCCGGTGAAGGCCGCAAGGCGCTCGACGATGCCAACGACAAGGACAACAGCGTCGCCGACACCTACTACGCCTCGGCGGAGTTCGAACAGGGGCCCTTCTACGGCGCGCTGGCGTATGCCGGCAATCAGGAAGGCAGCCTCAAGTTCGACGGCAAGACGGCTGGCATCGACATCATCCGCGCCACGGCGGCCGTCAAATTGTTCAAGGCGCTGGAAATAGGCGCTTTGTACCAGCAGGCCACTGGTATCGATCAGAAGAACAGCACCACGAATGACAAGGGCAGTGACGCCGAGGAAACCAGCTACCTGGCCTCTGTCGCCTATACGTTCGATGCCTTCAAGTTCAAGTTCCAGTATGGGCAGACATCCGGCGATCAGACGGACATCGAGCGCACGGAAATGGCCTTCGGGGTCGACTACAAGCTGAGCAAAGCACTCACCGCACAGGCCTACTATGTCACCTATGAGGACAAGGATCGCATCGTAGGCGGCATCCAGGATCCGCAGACCGACAGCTATGGTGTGGGCCTGATCTACAGCTTTTGATCCTTCATCAATGACCTAGGCCGCCGCGAAGGCGACAAGGGCGGGCTTTGGAGCCCGCCTTTTTTGTCTGGGGAGCGGCGACGATGAACGCCGGCAGACTGCAGACTTCGTGAGTGTGAACGTCCGGAAGTGGCGCATGTTTGGCGGCGATGTCATGTTTGCGCCGCGGCCCAACGGGCGACGTCGCGTCATGCCGCAAGTGAGAGAGGATCTGCCCTGGAGCCACGCGCCGGTCGGGGCGTGGTCGCCCTGGGCCACAAACTGAAACACGGACGCGTTAGGATGACGCTGTCATGTCTGTAAGGTGCGCCCTTATGGACGCAGACCGTACCGCCCGATGCATCGGGAACCTTCCGGCGCGTAAGACATTCCGGTGGGTCAGCAACGAATCTGAAATCAGCGGGGAAAACAATGGAAGCCGGTGACATCACACAACACACCTCGCGCCGTTACAACGAAGAGCTCGAGGGGATACGCAGCCGGGTGCTGGCCATGGGTGGTGCGGTCGAGGATCAGATCGTCCAGGCCATGCGGGCACTCGTGGCTGCCGATGGTCAGGCCGCTGAGGAAGTGGTCGCTGCCGACCAGCGGATCAACATGCAGGAAGTCACCCTGGATGAGGAATGCAACCGGATTCTGGCGCGTCGGCAACCGGCCGCCGGCGATCTGCGGCTGATCATCACCGTTTTGAAGATCATCACCGACCTCGAGCGCATCGGTGATGAATCCTGCAAGATCGCCCGCATGGCGGCCCATTTGAGCCAGATGGACCGGTCACCGCATGGCTACCAGGCGTTGGAGCATCTGGCGATCCGCGCCCGCGCCATGCTGACGGATGCCCTGGACGCATTCGCCCGTATGGATCCCAGGGCGGCGCTCGAGGTGGTGCATGCGGACGAAGAGGTGGATCGGGAATATGAATCGATCTGGCGCCAGAACATCACCTTCATGATGGAAGATCCGCGCACCATCCGCCGCATGCTGGACATCATCTGGTGCGCGCGCGCGCTGGAGCGCATCGGTGACCATTCACGCAACATTGCCGAGTATGTGATTTTTCTGGTCGGGGGCCGGGATGTGCGGCACATTTCCCTGCAGGAAATGCGCGCTGCCGTGGAGCGACTGCAACCGTCGGATCCGGATCGGACATAAAAAAGGCGCCCCGAAGGGGCGCGAAGTGCGAGAGAGGGAGATCGTGGAGGATCTGCGCACACCAAGACTGTGTGCCCATTTGCTCACGCACGGATCGGGCCAACACAATTCCATTTTGAGAATCAATATGTTGAAATAGCCGCCTCGGACCCGGCCCGTCTCTGCACGGGAGATTCGGTGCGCCTTGGTGCATGGGTCCGTCGAAATCACCAGAGTTGGTGCATTTGGGACACCCGCCTTGCTGTCCGCGTTTCGTCGTTTGCTGCCGTTTGGACCTTGGGCCATGTGGGCGATGCTGATCGCCACAAGCGCCGTGATCGTCTATGCCGCCTATCTCGACCGCGAGGTCGTGACGCGTTTCGAGACGCGGCGATGGTCTTTGCCCGCCCAGGTCTTCGGGCGCCCGCTGGAACTTGGGGTTGGTGAACCCACGAGCCGCGACCGTGTGCTCCGCGAATTGCAACGCGTGGGCTATCGCCCAAGCGCCGTCATCGACAACCCGGGGACTTATCGGGTCGATGGCCCGAACCGTCTGTCGATCCATGTCCGCCGTCTGGCCTTCTGGGATGGTGCCCAACCGGCGCGCCGGATTCGTGTCACCTTCGACGCGAACGGCATCACAGAGTTGACCGACCTCGATCGGCGGACGGCCTTGACACTGATCCGGCTGGATCCTGAGCTCATCGGCGCTCTTTACGGTGCGGACGGGGAAGACAGGGTCCTCCTGCAACTCAAGGCGGTTCCCGAATCTCTGGTGCAGGGGCTTCTGGCTGTGGAAGACCGGCGTTTCACGCACCATGCCGGCATCGATACCGGCGCCGTGCTGCGGGCCGCAGTGACCAATCTGCGCGCCGGCCGCGTGGTCCAGGGCGGTAGCACGCTCACCCAGCAGTTGGTCAAGAATCTCTTTTTGGACAGTGAACGGAGCTTCCGCCGCAAGTTCGATGAAGCGCTCATGGCCTTGCTGCTGGAATGGCACTACCACAAGGATGAGATCCTCGAGACCTACCTCAACGAGGTCTATCTCGGCCAGCAAGGCGGCCGCGCCATTCACGGCTTCGGGCTCGCCAGCCAGTATTACTTTGGCAAGCCGCTCGATGAACTGGAAATCCAGGAACAGGCGCTGCTGGTCGCGCTGGTGAAAGGACCGTCCTACTATCACCCGCTGCGCCAACCGGCGCGCGCGAAAGCCCGGCGCGATCTGGTGCTTGGGCGCTATGCCCAGGCCGGGCTGCTCGACCCGGCGCAACTCGCATCGACCCAAGCCAAGCCCTTGGGCGTGCGCCCGGCCCTCGCGCGGGCCGGAACCTACACGGCCGCCTTGGGCCTGGTCCGCGATCACCTGATGCGTGACTACTCCGCAGATGCCCTCACCGTAGAGGGTCTGCGTGTGTTCACCACGCTCGACCCCGAGACCCAGGAGCAGGCGACGGGCGCGTTGACCCGGCAGCTCGACCGGCTTGGTCAGCGCGGCAAGGCCCGCCTCGAAGGTGCCATGGTCGTCACCGATACGCTGACTGGGGCCGTGCGCGCGGTGGCCGGCGGCCGGAATGACGCCGCCGAAGGCATGAATCGCGCACTGTCCGCGCGCCGGCCGATCGGGTCTCTCGTCAAGCCGGCCGTTTATCTGGCCGCGCTCGAATCCGGGGCCTATTCGCTTGTCACGCCGATCGACGACGCGCCCGTCACCGTGCGGCTGGCCGGTGGAAAAATCTGGCAGCCCGGAAACGCGTCTGGCCAATTTTACGGCAAGGAGCCCCTGTTCCAGGCCCTTGCGCAGTCCCATAACGCGGCAACGGTCCAGTTGGGCCTGGCGGTCGGCGTACCCGCTGTGATGAAGACCCTGCGCAGCCTCGGGGTGGACGCGGATGTTCAGCCGGTGCCGGCGCTGCTCCTTGGGGCCATCGAACTGACCCCGTTCGAGGTTGCGCAGATGTATCAGACGATAGCCGGCGGGGGCATACGTGCCCCCCTGCAGGTGATCCAGCATGTCGTGTCGCCCGACGGCAAGCCTCTTCAGCGCTATCCGCTGGCGGTACAGACGGCTGCCTCGCCGCAGGCCATGGCCTTGCTGCACGCAGCCTTGCAGGAGGTGGTGCGTCGAGGTACGGCACGTGCCGCTGCGGCGCTTCCGGCGTCCATGGAAGCGGCCGGAAAGACGGGTACCACGGATGATCAGCGCGACGCTTGGTTTGCCGGTTATGCCGGGGATCGACTCGCCGTCGTCTGGGTGGGTCGGGATGACAACACCCCCATGGGGCTGTCCGGGTCGGCCGGCGCACTGCCGGTCTGGCTGGACTTCATGCGTCATACCGAACTTCATCCCGTTCCGCGGACGCTGCCCGAAGGGGTATCTTTGCAGTGGGTCGACCCGGCCAGCGGCCGCGCTGCCGGCCCGGAATGTCCCGGTGCCATCGAGCTGCCGTTTCGCGACGGCGCCGGGCCCGTGGACCCGTTGCCGTGCGCGCCGGGCGAAGACTGGCCCGCGGCGCGCCCCTCGCCGGCAGAGCAGATACGTCAATGGTGGCAGGAACTAATCACGCGATGATGCGGGTGCAAAACGGACAGAATCCCATGAAACGATCCGCAGTATTGATTGCTGCCGCAATCACCGTGCTGACGGCTTGCAGTGCGGGCCTGCGCTCGCCGCCATCCGAGCGGCCTGCCGCGCCTGCGGTCTCGCAGCCGGAGCAAACGCCGGCCAAGCCTGCGATCCGGGAAGATGCGCCGCTGCCGCCATTGAGCCCTGCTGCTCGCGCCTTGTTGCGTCAGGTCGAGGCGCAGCGTGAGCAAGGTCAGATGGACGCTGCCGCCGCGACGGCGGAACGTGCATTGCGCCTCGCGCCCACACATCCCGAACCGTGGCTGAGCCTTGCCGCTGTTCGTCTGGCCCAGCAGCGATCGGAGCAGGCCGAAGCCATGGCCCGACGGGCCCTTTCGCTGGGCGGCAAGACGCGGGAGATCCGGCATCGGGCCTGGTTGGTGATTGCCGATGCCCGGCAGATGCAGGGTGACAGCGCAGGTGCCCGCGAGGCGCGGGATCGTGCCGATCGCGACGCATGAGCAGTGACGCGTTGGAGGCGTTCTGGACGAGTGGCGCGCCGTTGCGCCAAGCGATGCCCGGCTACCAGATCCGGCCAAGCCAGGTCGAGATGAGCCGCTGGGTGCAGGACGCGCTGGAGGATGGACAAACACGGGTCATCGAGGCAGGGACCGGGATCGGCAAGACGTTTGCCTACCTCGCACCGGTCTTGCTGGGATCGCGGCGCGTGATCATTTCCACCGCCACGCTGGCGCTGCAGGACCAGCTGATGGACCGTGACATTCCGACGTTGCAAGATGCGCTCGGCGTCCGGCGCGAGGTGGCCTTGCTGAAGGGACGCGGGCGATACCTGTGCCGGTACCGCTTCCTGCAGAGCGAACAGGATCTGTGGTTCAGTGATCGAGCTTCCCTGGGCCGTATCCGGCCGTGGATGGAGCAGACCCGGTCGGGTGACCTGTCCGAATGCGCAACGCTGTCCGATGCCCCCGACCTGATCGCACGGATCACATCCAGCGGAGACAATTGCCTCGGTCAGGAATGCCCGGAAGTCAGGAGTTGTCACGTGCTGAAGGCACGTCGCGCGGCAATGGACGCCGAGGTGGTCGTCGTCAATCATCATCTGTTGTTCGCCGATATGGCCTTGCGGGAGGATGGGTTCGGCGAGTTGCTGCCGGGTGCCGATGCCATCGTGGTGGACGAGGCGCACCAGATCCGGGATGTTGCGAGCCAGTTCTTCGGGTCGTCCGTCAGCACCCGGCAGATGGGACTTCTGCTCCGTGATCTGCGCACCGAGGTGGCAGTGCTCGGAGATGACCAGCCCGACCTGCTGCAGGCGGCCGAAGCCGTGGATCATCAGGCTCGCCTGTTGCGCGGCTGCCTGCCGGATGGCGACCAGCGAATCGCCTACCCATCGGATGGACAACTCCCCGGTGCTTTCGCGGGACAACGCGAACGATTGCAGGGGGCGCTCCAGTTGCTGGCGGGCGGACTCGACCGTGTGGCAGACCGCAGTCCGGGACTGCATCACCTCATGCGTCGCACCCGGCATCTCGGCGAGAGCCTGGCACAGTGGGGCGCAGAACAGGCGGACCGGCCGCAGTTGCACTGGCTGCAGACCGCACGCAACGCGCTGGTGTTTCACAGTACCCCGTTGGAAGTCGGCGCGGCACTGCGCGAATTCCGCGACCGGCGGCCTTGCCCCTGGATCCTTACGTCGGCGACCCTGACGGTCGGCAAGAGCTTTTCGGACTTTCTGCGGGATGCGGGGCTGGACGAGTGCACGCCATGCCTCAAGCTGGCGAGTCCGTTCGATTATGCGCGGCAGGCGTTGACCTACGTGCCGACGGGCCTGCCCCTGCCCAACGCGCCGGATTACGATGCACGCTTCCTTGCTGCAGTGCGTTCCGCGCTCGAATGGAGCGGGGGACGGGCCTTTCTCCTGTTCACGAGCCATCGCGCGCTGCGTCTTGCGGCCGCTGCACTCGAGGATCTGCCATTCCCGCTGTTGAAGCACGGTGACGCGCCACCGGCCCGTTTGCTGGAACGATTCGTGGATGCCGGCAACGCCGTGTTGCTCGGCGCCGCCGGTTTCTGGGCAGGTGTCGACGTACGCGGGCCGGCTTTGCAACTCGTCGCCATCGACCGTCTGCCTTTCGCCGCGCCGGACGATCCTGTCCTGCAGGCGCGTCTCAAGGCCGCGGAAAACAGAGGCGGTAACGCCTTCCGGGAGGTTCAGCTACCGGCGGCAGTGATGGCGCTGCGCCAGGGTGCCGGACGTTTGATAAGGGACGCGCACGATCGCGGTGTGCTGCTCGTCGGGGATCGCCGGCTGCTGGAGCGGTCCTACGGCCGAGCCTTTCTGGACAGTCTGCCGCCTGCGCCGCTCACTCGGGATGCAGACCGGGTGGCTGCGTTTTTTCGCGCGCTGCGCGTTAACGACGGAGACGTGATCGATGCGCCTGCTGGCGATTGACGGGGCTACGGAACGGGCGAGCGTCGCCTTGTGGAGCGATGGCGATCTCCTGTATCGCGAACGGCACGCGTCGACCGGCCACGGGGAATGGTTGCTGCAGGCGGTGCGGGAGACGGTGTCCACGTCTGGATATGCATTGTCCTCGCTGGACGCCGTCGCATTCGGCTGCGGTCCGGGCAGCTTCACCGGTCTGCGGGTCGTGGCAGCGCTGGTTCAGGGCTTGGCCTTCGGGTCCGGCCTGGGGGTCATACCCGTGTCGGACCTGGAGATACTGGCCGAGTCGGAACGGCTTCGCGGCGACGGCGATATCGTCGCGGCGCTGGACGCCAGAATGGGCGAGGTTTACTGGGCGGTGTTCCGGGCGGCGAGCAGCCGGCTGGAGCGGATCACCGAGGACGTCGTCGGTGCGCCGGACCGCATGATACCGCCAGAGCCGATCTCCACTGCGCGGGGTGTGGGCAATGCGTGGGCTGCCTATGGAGATGTATGCACGTCGACAGGTCTCGTGCCCCCCGCGGTGATTGAGCTTCCCTCGGCTCGCCATCTCGTGCGGCTGGCCGTGCAAACCTGCGCCGCTGGCGGCGGGCTGCTTCCGCCGGAGGCGGCGGTGCCTGTCTACATTCGCGACCGGGTGGCTCACATGCCCCGGCCTTGACCGGCCATCCGGGGCCGAAGCCCCTTGGAAAGGGCGACGGCCGCTCAAAAGAAAAGCCCGGGGTGAGCCCGGGCTTTTCCAGTTCCATCTGAGGCAGCTTACTGCTTCAGCTTTTCCTTCTTGGTCGCAGAGACCACGGCGACCACGCGGCGGTTGAGCTGACGACCCTGCTCGGTCTTGTTGTCGGCCACCGGGCGTTCTTCGCCATAACCCACGCTGGTCAGGCGGCTGGGCTCGACCTTGAACTGGTCGATCAGCACCTGCCGCACGGCTTCGGCACGACGCTGAGACAGGCTCAGGTTGTACGCGTTGGTTCCCTTGGAGTCGGTGTGGCCTTCAATCACGGTCTCCGTCATCGGATACTGCTTCATGAAGTCGGCGACTTTCTTGATTTCCGGATAGTACTCGGGCTTCACGACCGCCTTGTCGAAGTCGAACAGCACTTCCAGACGGATCGTCACCGGCTTTTCGATGACGATGTAGCAGCCATCGGCGTCCACCTTGGCGCCCGCCGAGGTGCCCGGGCACTTGTCGCGGGAATCCGGCACGCCGTCGCCGTCGGCGTCACCGTCAACCGGCTCTTCCATGACGACAGGCTCTGGTGCCGGCGCAGGTTGAGCGCTTTCGCCGAAGGTGTAGCCGATCACGAGGTGGGCGATGTAGTCGTCGATGTTGCTGTCGGTGTAGCTGACGTAACGGCCGTCCAGACGCGCGAACAGGTTGTCCGTCAGGTTGGCCTTCAGGCCGAGACCCGCGCCGATGACCGGCTCGTCCTCGTCAAAGTCTTTAAGGCTCGGATCGATCTTCTTGTAACCGTCGGATTCGTACCACGCATAACCGGCGGACAGCAAGGCATACGGGGTGACCGTCCATTCCGGCATGAAGTTGTACATCAGGTCGAGAGTGGCTTGCGTCATCTTGAAGTCGACGCCATTGGAACCTTTGACTTCGCTTTCCACGCGCGAGCCCACCAGTTCCAGTACCCAGTTGGGCGTGAACTGATAGCCAAGACCCAAGCGGTAGCCGACATCGTCTTCCACACCCGCCTTGTCGTCATCGAACCACTGATAGACGGCACCCGGGGACACCACGAAGCCGCTTTCGACAGCGGCCTGCACGGCAGGCGCCGCCAGCAGCAGCAGCGCGGACGCGCCGGTGATCTTCTTCAATTGCGATTTCATTACGTTTGGCTCCTTGAATTCTCTACCCAGTCGAGAAAATGCTTGATTCATCTGACGCTACGAAGCGCCAGAGATGCTTCAGCTCAAGATCAGGGCCCGTAGTATAGCCGACCCCCCAAGGCGGAAAGGCGAGCAGCCTTCTGGAAGTGCAGCGCAGCCAAGGTCTGCCCGATGGGGAAGGGATCGATAGCCAGCAAATTGCCTTCCACAGCTTCGACATAGGCCCAAGCGCCTAGCTTCAGGCCGGCGATGATTGCGCAGGTATCACAGAAAAGATTGCCGATCACGATCGGGCGCGGCCCCCTTGGGCCTGCAGCCTCGGGCAGCTCGAAAGGCACATAGAGGGTCTGGTCGAATACGGTGTAGGTCTGGAAGATGCCATTCGGGGAACCGACGAAGCCGCCCCCCAAGTCGACGACGGCTTGACCGTTCACATCGGCAAGCGCTGCGTCTTCCATCGAAGTGAGTTCTGCATGGCTGACCAGCGGCGCAAGCAGCATCAGAGCCGCACAAGACAGACGCTTCATGATGATTCCTCCATTTTTGTTAAAAAAGGTTTTGAACGGAACAAAATTCACACGACCGCCTTCGCGGTGAAGTCAATCGACGCTAATCGGCTCATGGACGTCTTCCCAGTCCTGAAGCCAAACATAGCCTAATACGCCTCATCATGCCACCGCCAGTGTCGCCCGCAGCAGACAGCACGATATTGCAGTGGCTTGCTGCCGGATCCTAGCGCTTTTCTGTAACTCGAGCAACCATCGGATTTTTGCCGCAGTGAAGCGCTCATACGAGCAGAACGGGCGCGACAGGGCGGGGACCTGTTCGAGCTCCGTTCAGTCACGTTAAGATGGCCGCTTGCGTCGCGCGCCAGTCTCCACAGCCAGTGCCGCTCACGGCCCTTCCATCCTGCACGGGAGCAGACCACATGACCGATATCGCAACCATGCTGGGCGACGAAGCCCAATCATTGCTGAGCCATACCTGTCGCGGCATCGCCAAGGAGCGTCTCGAACTGCCGGGCGCCGATTTC
The DNA here is from genome assembly GCA_035325645.1 of Candidatus Macondimonas sp. GTDB lineage: Bacteria > Pseudomonadota > Gammaproteobacteria > UBA5335 > UBA5335 > Macondimonas. The sequence goes on from DAOKZK010000057.1 coordinate 10,428, forward strand.
GTGGACCGCGTGTTCGTGCAAACCGATCGCAACCCGAACGTCTTGCGCAATCTCCAAGCGCTTTTCAATCATGGTCGTCTGGGGGGCACCGGTTATCTGTCCATTCTGCCGGTCGATCAGGGCATCGAGCATTCCGGTGCGGCGTCCTTTGCGCCGAATCCCGATTTCTTCGATCCCCGCGCGATCTGCGACCTTGCACTCGAGGGCGGCTGCAACGCGGTGGCGTCGACCTACGGCGTGCTGGCGATGATGTCGCGCCGTTACGCGCACAAGATTCCCTTTATCATGAAGTTCAACCACAATGAGCTCCTGAGTCTGCCGACGCAATACGATCAGACCCTGTTTGCCAGCGTCGATCAGGCATTCGACATGGGCGCGATTGGTGTCGGGGCGACGGTGTATTTCGGTGCGCCCGAGTCGCGGCGGCAGATCCAGGAGGTGAGCGAAGCCTTTGCCCGTGCGCATGAACTCGGCATGGTGACGATACTTTGGGCCTACACCCGCAACAACGCATTCAAGAAGGATGGCGTCGATTACCACGTCTCCGCTGATCTCACCGGTCAGGCGAACCACATCGCCTCGACCATCGGCGCCGATATCGTCAAGCAGAAAATGGCCGAGAACAACGGTGGTTACAAGGCGATCAATTTCGGTAAGACCCATGAGAAGGTGTACACCGAGCTGACCACCGACCACCCGATCGATCTGGTGCGTTACCAGGTGGCGAATTGCTACATGGGACGCTGCGGCTTGATCAATTCGGGTGGCGAATCCGGAGCCAATGATTTTGCTCAGGCGGTGCGCACCGCCGTCATCAACAAGCGGGCCGGCGGCATGGGGCTGATTTCCGGACGCAAGGCCTTTCAGCGCCCGTTTGCAGAAGGCGTCAAGCTGTTGAATGCCATTCAGGACGTCTATCTGGATGCAAGCGTGACGATCGCCTGAATGCCGGGCGAGTGTACAAGACGAGAAGGCCGGGATCGTCCCGGCCTTTTTTGCTTGGGGATCCTGCCCGCCGGATCCTTATCATGGATCGAGATGCTCGGCGATCAAGCGAGCCTGCCGGTCGCGTTCCGCTTGCCCACGAGGGCCACGGATCATTTGGACGGGTTTGCTCAGGATCTGGCCCATCAGTCTGCCCAGATCCCCTCGGCGGCGCGGCAGGACGTGGATGTGGCAATGCGGTACGGTCTGATGCGCCGCTCTTCCTTCATTGATGGCGAAATGGATGCCGTCCGGTGCGAGCGGACTGCGTCTTATCCCTTGGGCGATGCGATTGGCAGTCTCCAGCAAATGCGCCCGCAACGGCGGCGAAAGATCCGCCAGCGTTTCGCCGTGGATCCGCGGGATCACCAGGACGTGGCCTGGGCGCAGGGGAAACGCGTCCATGATGGCGATGCAGTCATCGTCCTCCATCACCCGGCTGGCGGGTAGCTCTCCGGCAATGATGCGGCAAAAGATGCAGTCGACGGCTGGGGTGGACATGGTTTGGTTCATCCGCCGGCCGGGCTTTCTTCATGGTGATCCACGGCCACCAAAAGATCGCAGGGAATCTGCCCCAGCAGGCTTTTCCCGACCGACCCGCCCCACCACCGCGCCAGCGTGCCGCGGTGGCGATGGCCGACGACGATGAGATCGGCGCCATAATCGCGAGCTACGGCGCTGATGCGTTCGACGGGCTCGCCGAATTCGATGCGCGTCTGCACGGCGAGCCCCATGGCCACCATATCCCGCGCACCTTCCTCCAGCGTCTGGCGCGCCGGTGCTTCGAGGGCGTCGGTCATTTCCGGCGTGACGATGGTTTCGGCCATGGCGAGGCCCGTCGGAATGCCGACCACGGCCAGCAGGCAGACCTCGGCCTTGCAAAGCCGGGCCAGCTCGGTGCCTTGATGCAGTACGGCTCGGCCTTCCGGAGAACCGTTATAGGCGAGCAGGATCCGGTGATACATGAGACACCTCCCGGGTGCGGCCCATCAACCAGGCCGGGCCGATGGCCACGAGGAAAACCGCAGCCACGAGTATAAAGCCTTCGCGATAGGCCCAGGTATTGGCCTGCGCGTAGATGACATGGCCGAGAAAGTCGGCGGCGTAGCCTTGGGCAAGATCCCCCGGTGCGCCGCCCGTTTGCGACAATTCGCTCAGCCGATCCGTCAAGGCTTGGGTGGCGGCGTTGCCGGCCACCTGCGTGGCCGTCATGGCATCGACCGTGAACGCCGTGCGCCGCTCCATGAATACGGTCAGCAGATTGACCCCCAGGGCGCCGCCCAGCTGGCGCAGGAAGTTCACGGTTCCCGAGCCTTGGGCGATTTTCACCGGCGGCACCGCCCGCAGGGCTCCTGCCGTCAGCGCGGGCATGACCAGTCCCAATCCGACCCGTCCCAAGGCGATGGCAAAGGCCAGGAAGGCGAAGGGCGTGTTGGTGTCGACATCGTGCAGAAGCCAGAACGACAGCGCAAAGACGCCCAGACCGGCGATCACCGGGTAGTGCGGCTGCAAGCGATCGGAGAGCTGACCGGCGATGGGGAAAATCACCGCCAGCACGAGGCCCGCGGGCATGAGCAGCAGGCCGGAACGGGTGGGCGTGTACCCCTGGATGGTTTGGACGAAGACCGGAATGAGGTAGGTGGAGCCGAACAGGCCCGCGCCGTAGATGATCGTGACCGCCGCGGCCGCCGAGAAGCGGGCATTTCTGAACAGATCGAAATCCAGCAGGGGCTGAGGATGACGGCGTTCCCAGGCGATGAGTCCGCACAGGCACGTGGCCGAGAACAGCAGGGTCAGGCCGGTCGGAATCTCGTTCCAGCCCCAGCGTTGCCCGTTGGCCAGAGCGGTGAGGAGGGGGAACAGTGTGGCCACGATCAGCAGCAAGCCCACCGCATCCAGCCGCGGCCGAGCGGCGCGGTCATCCACGCCCGGCAGCAGCAGGCTGGCGAGCCCCATGCCGATCAGGCAGAACGGCAAGGTCATGAAAAACACGTAGCGCCAACTGAGGTTGTCGACCAGCAGCCCGCCGATCGTCGGTCCCAATGCGGGAGCCAGTACCACGCCGATCCCGTAGATGCCCATCGCCTGGCCGCGCTTTTCGGGCGGAAAGACGCTGAAGATCACCAGCATGGCCAAGGGCTGGGTCAAGCCGGCAGCACCGCCCTGCAGGATGCGTGCGAAAATCAGTGTCTGTTCGTTGGGGCTGAGGCCGCCGAGTACCGAGCCCGCGGTAAAGACTCCGATGGCAATCAGGAAGGCGCCGCGCTGGCCGAAACGGCCGACCATCCAAGCGTTGGCCAGCATGGTCGCGGTCATGGCCGCGAGGAATCCGGTCGACATCCACTGGGCCTGAGTGGCGCTGATCCCGAAGGCGCCCATGATGTCCGGGATGGCCACGTTGACGATGGTCGAGGACAGGACGGTCGAAATCGTGCCAGTCATCACCGTCAGCGTGGCCAGCCAGCGGTAGGCCGCGCCGTAACGGGCGCTCAAGCGTTCCAGATCGGAGGCTTCAGTGTTCAATGGCCACTTCCACCATCATGCCCGGCCTCAAGTCCGCGGCAGGCTGGTCGAGCGCGATGCGAATGGGGAGCCGCTGCGTGATCTTCGTGAAATTTCCGCTGGGGTTGGGGTTGGGGATCAGCGCGAATTGGCTCGTCGCCGCCTGACCCAGTGCACTCACGTGGCCGCTGAAGGTCTTGCCCGGATAGGCGTCCACACGGATGTGCGCCGGTGCGCCGAGTCTGACGTCTTCAATGGCGGTTTCCTTGACGTTGGCCTCGATGCGGGTCGTGCGCGGATCGTGGATCAGCACCAGACGCCGGCCTGGCACGGCATATTCACCCGCATGAGAGAAGGTTTCATCGACGACGCCGTCGATGGGGCTATGCAGCATGAGTTTGGCCAGCCGGACCTCTTGCTGTTCGAGCGCGGCCTTGGCCTGTTTGATGGCGGCGTCGGTTTCGGTGATCTGGCGTTCCAGCACGGTGATGCTCTGTACCTCGGCCTCAGCCTCGGCCCGGCCTGCTTCGGCGACCGCCAGCAGCGCTTTGGCTTCACGTGCTGCCTCGTCTGCGGCCTGCCGCTCATGCCGCAGCTCGTCCCAGCTCTGGACGCTGATGACGTGGTCGGCGACGAGCGCATCGGCCCGCTCGGCATTGTGTCGTGCCAGTTCCTGTCGCGCTTGGGCGGCGGCAAGAGCGGCTCGGGCACCGTTGAGTTTCGAACGCGCGCCGTCGATCCGGGCGTGAACTGCGCTCTGTTGCTGGGTGATCCGAGCGCTCAGCGTCGCCCGGCTCGCTTCGAGCCTGGTCAGTGCTGCCTGGCTTTCTGCCAGCGCGGCTTTGACTTCGGCATCATCGAGTCGGACCAGAAGGGCGCCTGCCGCCACCTGCTGGCCTGGGGTGAGATCGAACTGCACGATGCGTCCCGGTGACTCGCTGCTCACGGTGATCATGTCTGCTGCGACGCGGGCGTCATTGGACTGGACGAGCGTCAACTGACGTCGCAGCCAATGCGCGACTGCAAGGGACAGCACGACCACGAGCACGAGAACGGCGAGCCGCGCCAGCCGGCGGCGCGGGGTGGGCGCAAGCAGGTTCGTCATGACGATGAGCCTTGTGTCGCAGAGTGGCGGGGTTTGGTCATCAAGCGCCCCGCATTGTCCAAAATTCGATCGATCGCGAATTGCAACTGATGGAGCGCCGAGTCATCCAACCCGTCGAGCAGTTCGTGGCGCAAGCGGCTCGCGATGACATCGACATTCTGCATGGCAACCGCGCCTGCGGGTGTCAGGATCAGATGTCTGGCGCGCCGGTCCTTGGGATCGATGCGGCGCTCGACCAGCCCGCGGGATTCCAGATCGTCCAGAATGCGAACCAAGCTGGCTCCTTCGATGCCGATGGATTGCGCCAATGCAATCTGGGAAATGCCATCTCCCAGGCGATGCAGATGCAACAGCGCCAACCACCGCGCTTGGCTGAGGCCGGTGTCGCGAAGGCGGTCGTCGAG
>DAOKZK010000058.1:0-15399 GCA_035325645.1 Candidatus Macondimonas sp.
TGAGGCCCCGTGTTTTTCTTGCCGAACAACTTGCCGAACATGTCTCTTCCTGTGGTTGTGAAACGCGTGGGTTCGCGTGGATGTTTTGAGTGGGGCAGCCTGAGGGCCAATCGCAGCGCCGCGGTTCTCGCCGGCTCGCCGCTGCAACATGGTGATTATCGTGGGGACAGCGGAAAAAGAGGATGCGACAAATCGACGCGCATAGCGGTCTACGGTCGGGGCTGCATCGTCGAGGCGGCGGCAATGCTGTGGGAGCAGGATCGCGCCGATCGGGACCGGCGCGGCAAGCGTGATGGGCAGGCGGTCAGGAAGAACGCGAATCCGTTCGGGCGTAGAGCAGGTCGACCAGCTGCCGGCCGTTGTCGGCGGTCAGGGTGGTGAGCCGGCTCAGGGCGCGCACGGCCATGTTGTAGCCGATCAGCGCGGGAATCGCGGCGAACAGGCCAACCGCCGTGGCGATCAATGCCTCCCCGACGGGACCGGCGACGGCGTCCAGTGTGAGCGCCTTGCCGGTGAGCGTCTGCAGGGCGTGCATGATGCCCCAGACCGTACCCAGAAGGCCCACGAACGGCGCCGTGCTGCCGACCGTGGCCAGCACGATGAGGCGGCGCTCCTGATCGCTGCGGATGGGCGCCTGGGCATCGGCCAACCGGGCTTCCAGTTCCGGCGCATCGACATCCCGCCGGGCCAGCAGTCGCGCCGCGGCCTGGCGCAGCCGCGCAGTGGGGCAGTCGGCGGGTAGGCTCTCGAGGCCGCCGAGATCGCCCCGTTCGATGCAGCCCGCGGCCTGTTGCTCCAACCGATGCCAGCGACGCAATTGCCAGAACTTTTCGAGGATGACCGCCCAGCTCAGGATGGACATCACGACGAGAGTGATGAATACGCCCCGGATCACCGGATCGGCATGCGCCCACCAGCCGAGCCAGAGGGGAGAAGAGGGTTCCATTGAGCACTCCTTGGCGTTGATCGGAAATCGGCCCGGGCAGCCGTCCGGATACAGAAAGGGATTCAGCGGTTGATCCTGAAGACGATGGGCACCTCCACCGTTGCCGCGACCGGCTTGCCGAGGCGTGTGGCGGGCCGGAATTGCCAACGACTCACCGCCGCGAGGGCGGCGTCATCCAGCATGGGGTAGCCGGAGGAAGCGGCGAGGCTCACTTGGGTGGGATGACCCTCGGGATCGAGCGTCACGCGCAGCCGCACCGTCCCCTGCCAGCCGCGGCGCAACGCGAGCGGCGGATACTCGGGCGCGGGGTTGAGACGATAGGCCGCGCCGAGGTCGATGGCTACCGGAGCGAGTGCGTCGGCTTCGGAGCTGGGTCGCCCAGGCGGGACGGCGGTTGATTCGCTCCACGTAGAATGGCTCGGCGACTCAGACGATTCGCTGACTTCGGGCGCAGTCGGTCTCGGCACAGGCTGGGGAGTCGGTGCGGGTTTGACAACCGGCTTGGTCACGGGCTTGGTGGCCGATTTGACGATGGGCTTGGTGACAGGCTCGGGCGGTGCCGGACGAGGCGGGGCAGGCGTAGCCTGCGGAGGTGCAACCGGCGGGATAGGCTGCGCCATGGGTGGCAGTGCGATCAGCGTGATCGGCTCGGGTTGCGCTGGCGTCATCGGCGGTTCGGCGGGCCAGATCAGCGCGCCCAAAACTGCCAACGCATGCAAGCCCAGCGAAAGAATCGCTAGCCGGATGAACGGATCCCGCGCCTTGGGCTGACCCAGGATGGGCAGTGTCGCCACCGGTCGCGCCGGCTTGCTGTGCTCGGCCGGTGGCGTCCGCGCTGCGGGGAAGGCCAGAGGCAGCAAGGAAGCGCTCATGCGGTTCGTTTCCTCCATCGGCTGATGTGGCGGCTCAAACCCAGCGCCACCGTGAGCGCCAGCGCCAGCGCCGCGATGGATTGCAGCGTCTCGCGACTCGCCTTGCCGACAGCCGAGTCGAGGAAGCTCCACTTGTGCACCACGCTGAACACCCACCCCTCGAGCCGGTTGAGTGGCGTCAGGTGGGCGGCCAGTGCACCGGTGCGCGTTTCCACATACCAGGTTTCACCAGGGCGCTCGCTGAATTCCACGGCCATGACCGGCAGGCGCTTGAACACGAACCCATAGCCGTCGCCAAAGCGATGCACGGCCTCCATGTGCGACACCGCGCCGGTCGGCAGGCCGGCATGCTGGCGGGCCAGCGCCGTGGCATGGCGTACGGCGCCGTCGGCAATCGCCGCGCCGGAGACAGCGTCCACATAACGATCGACCGGCTGGGGTGCGCTCGCAGGGCCGCCGTGGTGTGCGCCGGGCGCGGGGGCGGTGGGAAGCGGTAGCGCGATCCAGGTCGGCCGGCCTTCAAACCGGGTCAGGGTGAGGGCGGCGAGCTGCTCGTCGGTGCCGAGTGCGCGCAGCAAGTCGGGCACCGATGCGCGCAATTCGGAGGCGTCAAAGGAGAGATTCGGCGCTGGCGCGGTGGGATCGCCTTGCCAGGACTTGACCGCCAGATGCAGGGCGCCGGAGAGGGATAACGTCAGGGCGACGAGGGCGGCCGGCAGGGCAAGACGCTGATGCCAGCGGACTGCCGGCGGCCGTGCCAAGCCCAGCGCTCCGCGGCGCCGGAGCCTGAGGTATACGGCAAGCCCGGCGCTTGCTACCGCCGCCGTCCCAAGCAGCAAGCCCAGCATCACACCCTGAATCCAGATCGAGGATTGAATCGGGCTCCAGGAATGCATCCAGCGAAACAATTTTCCGGTCCAGTCCTTGCGGCGGTCGGTCAGGGTCGCGAGTCGCCCGGAAGCCGGATCGACATAGGCCCGCAGGCCGTCCGGTCGCTCGAAGGCGATTTCCCAGACCGGCAGCAGGCGGTCTATGTAGTGATAATCATTGTTGAATGATACAAGGAGTCTTGCGTCACGAATGGGGCTAGCCGTGTCCCCGGCGTAGTGCCTTGCCAGCCGTTCCGCCCACAGCCGGTCGCCGTCTGCGCGCACGGCGCCGGTGCGGGCGTCGATCCAGTAAGTTGTTCCTCGTGCCTCGACCCGGTAGAACGGACTTTCCCCGGCGGGCTGCCACAGGCGCAGGGCGTCGAACCGCTCGATCCCCGCGGCAGCGAGCGCATCGGTCGGCGCGATCAGGCCGGCACCGTCCAGGGATTCGAACGGAAAGCTCATGGCCGCTGGCTTGGGGTTCAGGCGGGAGAGGACGGGATGGCCGAGCCCGCTCAAGGCCCACAGGATCACGGCCAGCGCGATCCACAGTCCCGCCTGCATGTGCCAGCGGTGCAGGCGACCGATGTCGAGCCTGGGGTTCGACTCGCGCGGAGTGATCGTCGAATCGGCGCTGCGTTCAATGATGGGCATGAGGACTCGAAGGTATGGACATGCCGGGCGAGGGCAAATGGCAGATGATAGTCAATCGCAGCGCTGCCATGGATGCGGCAAATTGTCGCAGGGCCTTGCGGCGCGTCCTGCTGGCCCTCGCCATGGGCTTCGCTGCGCTGCCCGCCTGGGGCTGGGGCGGCACCGGGCATCGCATGATCTGCGAGATCGCCTGGCAGCACCTGACGCCGGTGGCGCGCAGCGAGGTGCAGACGCTGTTGCGCCTCGAGCGCGGCTCGCATCGCTTCAGCGAAAGCTGCACCTGGGCCGATCGTGTGCGCGGCGATGCGCGCTACGATTTCCTTGCGCCTTGGCACTATCTGAACCTGCCACCCGGAACGACGCGTTATACAGACCGCCTTTGTCCGCGCCAGGGTTGTGTGGTGCGCGCCATCGAGACGCTGCGGGCCGAACTGGGCGATGCGCCGCGCCCACCTCAGGAGCGGCTGCAGGCGCTCAAGCTGCTGGGACATTTCGTGGGCGATGTCCATCAGCCGCTGCACGTGGGCTATGCCGAGGATCGGGGTGGCACCCAGCGAATGGTGCGCTATGCGGACCGGCGCGAGCCGGTCAGTCTGCACGTCGTTTGGGATGATCTGCTGATGGCGGGGTGGGCAAGCGATTGGCAATCGAGGAGCCGCGAGTTGGCCCGAGGTATCGGGGTGCGCGAGCGGCGGCTGTGGTCGCAGGGTGACGCCGCGGATTGGGCCATGGAGAGCTTTCGCCTGACGGAGACCTGGGTCTATCCACAGGTCGCGGACGATGTGATCGACGAGGTCGAAATCGGGAGCAATCGGCCGGTTGTCGAAACGCAGTTGCGCAAAGCCGGCTGGCGTCTCGCATGGGTGCTCAACGCGGCGCTCGATCCCGGAGCGTCAGGTCCAGCGCCATGAGCCGCTCGGGCGTGCCCACATCCACCCAGACGCCGCGGTGATGCGTGCCGCCGACGCGCCCCGCCGCCATGGCGGCGCGCAGCAGCGGCGCGAGCGGGAACGCCCCCGCAGGCGCGCGATCGAAGAGCGCCGGATGGTAAACGCCGAGCCCGGCGAAGGTGAGGCGCCTCCCGCCTTCAGCTTCTACCCTGCCTGATCCGTCCAGGTGAAAATCGCCTTGGCGATGATGTGCCGGATTGTCGACCAGCACCAGATGCGCCAGATCCCCCGGAGGCAGCGTGAGCGCGCCCAGCGGATGGTCGGTCCAGACATCGCCGTTGAGCACGATGAACGCGTCCGGGCCCAGCAGCGGCAGGGCGCGGGCGATGCCGCCGCCGGTTTCGAGCGCCTGATCGCCCTCATCGGAGTAGCGCACGGCAAGACCGAATGCCGAGCCGTCGCCGACTGCGGCGCGGATCATCGGCCCCAGGTGCGCGAGATTGATCACCACCTCGCGCAAACCGGCCTCGGCGGCACGCTCGAGGTGATGAAAGAGCAGCGGCTTGCCGCCCACCGGCAGCAGCGGCTTGGGCGTATGGTCGGTCAGTGGGCGCATGCGGGTGCCCCGGCCGGCCGCGAGGATCATGAGTTTCACGCCGTACTCACATCCGCATGCAGTTCGGCCAGCAGCGCGCCCAAGGGGGCGAGATCGCCGCGTCGGCGGATGGCGGCGTCGAGGTAGCCGAGAAAACGCGGCGCCTCCTCCAGATAGCGCGGCTTGCCGTCGCGATGCTTGAGGCGGGCGAAGATGCCCAGCACCTTCAAATGGCGCTGCGTGCCCATCCAGTCCAGATCACGCAGGAAATCCTCGGGCCGCGCCGGCACGGCGATACCGGCGCGGCGGGCGGCTTCCCAGTAGAACAGCCCCCAGGCCTCGGTCTGGTCATCCGGCCAGCTGATGAAGGCATCGCGCAGCAGCGAGGCCACATCGTAGGTCACGGGGCCATACACCGCGTCCTGAAAGTCGATCACCCCGGGACCGGCCGCACCCACGAGCAGGTTGCGCGCCATGAAATCCCGGTGCACGAACACCTGGGTTTGCGCGAGGGCGGCCGTTACCAGTGCATCGGCAAGCGCATCCCAGGTTTGCCGCTGGGCAGGGGTCAGCGCGCGGCCCAGATGGCGGGCCACATACCAGTCGGGAAACAGGGCCAGTTCGGCGGCCAGGCGCGCCCGGTCATAGGCAGGCAGTACGCCGGGGCGGCTGCTGGCCTGCCAGCGAACCAGTGTCGTCAGCGCCGCCTCGATCAGGGCATCGGGCGGCTCGCGGCGCAGCGCTTCGAGGTAGCTGCGCTCGCCCAGATCTTCCAGCAGCATCCAGCCGCGGGTCTGCTCCCAGGCCAGCACCTCGGGCGCATGCACGCCGACCTCGCGCAGCAGCGCCGCGACTTGGGCGAAAGGCGCGCAGCTCGCAGGCTCGGCGCTCGCGTCCATCAGTACACGTGTGCAGCCATCGAAGACGAGACGATGGTAGCGACGCGGGCTGGCATCGCCGGGAATCGGCTGCCAGTGCAGGACATCCGCACCCGCCTCGCAGCGGACCCATTGGTCGATTTCGGTGTCGCTCGCACCGGCCGTAGCGGGCATGGGCGGTTCTCCGTGAAAGGCGAGAATTGATATGCTGGGCGCCGTTTGGCGGGCAGCTGGCCGCAGCGCAGCCCTGGCACAGGAATGGCGAATGCCCGCGATGGTAACGAAAAAGCGCAAAGCCCGTCAGCGCGGCCTGCCTCGATGGCCAGCATTTTTCTTCGTATTGGCGGCGCAGCCGACCTGGGGAGCCAGTGGCGAGGCGTCGTCCGCGGTGTGCGGACCGGTCAACGCACTCGAAGGGTTGCGCGCGTCGTATCCGCCGGGCGACCCGGGCGATCCGCGGCTGTACATCGATGCCGCTCAGGCATCCGTTGCCGCGCAAGGCCTCAGTCTGTTACAGGGCGGTGTGGTGGCGCGACGCGGCAGTACGCTGCTGCTTGCGCCTGAGCTGCGCTACGACCGCACGCGTGAGGTGCTGGCCGGCGAATCCGGGCTCACCGTACTCAGTGATGCGCTCGATCTGCAGGCCCGGATCGGCCGCGTCGCCGCCGAAGGGGGTGCCGGCCGCTTCGAAGACGCGCGGTTCTATCTGCGCAAGCGGCCGGGCCGGGGTGTCGCCAGTACGATCCGAACCGCGCAAGAGGGTCCGTCGCGGTTGCGGGACGTGCAGTTCACCACCTGTCCCGCGGATCAGGGCGACGGCGACTGGTTTCTGCGCGCCCAGGATCTACAGCTGGATTTCGAACGCGGCCAGGGCAGGGCGCGCAACGCGCAGATCGTATTCAAGGGCGTACCCTTGATGTACACGCCCTGGATGGCATTCCCGATCAGCGACGAGCGCATGAGCGGCTTTCTCGCGCCGCGACTGGGCAGTTCGAACGATCGCGGGCTCGATCTTTCAGTGCCGTACTATTGGAACATCGCGCCCGAGCGCGACGCCACGTTCACGCCCCGCGTCATGAGCAAGCGCGGCCTGCAGCTGCAGAGCGAGTATCGTTATCTGGGCCCTTATGGTCGCGGCCTGTTGTACAACGAATACCTGCCCAACGACCAGGTGCTCGGCGAAGACCGGACCCTTTGGCTCTATCGCCACCAGGCGAGCCCTGCGCCCGATTGGGAAGCCAAGGTCGATTACGGCTCGGTGAGCGACATCGACTACTTCGAGGACCTCAGCACCACGCTGCGTCGCGCCAGTTCGCGCTATCTGCCCCGGCAGGCGCTGCTCGCCTACGGCGGACCGCAATGGGATGTCCTGGTTCGCGCTCAGGATTTCCAGCTCATCGACCCGCGCCGGCGTGGCGAACCCGAACCCTATCAGCGTTTGCCCCAGCTGCTGGCTCGGACGCGCAATCCCAATCCGCTGCTCGGACCGGTCGCATACGATTTCAACGCCGAAGCGGTGCGCTTTGGACGCGACGGCAATCGTCAGGGGGAGCGCTGGGACGGCGAGTTCGGTTTGGGTATCCCGTGGGATCGCGGCAGCTATTTCGCCAAACCGCGCTTAGCCTATCGCCAGACGCAGTACGATCTGATCCAGACCGCCGCGATCGACGGGGAGAATCAGCCGTCGCGGAGTGTGCCGATCGCATCACTCGATACGGGGCTGCGTTTCGAACGCGATGTGCATTTCCGCGGCAGCTCGCTGGTGCAGACGCTCGAACCGCGCCTGTTCTATCTGTACGTGCCGGAGCGGGATCAAGCCGATCTGCCCATTTTCGACACCCGCTTGCCGGAATTCGATTTCCTGCGCCTGTTCGACACCAACCGCTATGTCGGCGCCGATCGGCAGAGCAGCGCAAATCAGGTCACGACAGCGGTGACGTCGGCCGTGCGCAACGAGCAGACGGGGGCACCCCGGTTCGAAGGGACGATCGGACGAATCACAAGGTTCGCCTCCGCAGACGCGCTGCTGCCCGAGGAAACGGGCAGCACCATCGGCGATTCGTCCACCTTGGGCGAAGCGGCCGCCTATGTCCGCCCGGACCTTCGCGCACGCTTTCAGCTAGAATGGGACGATGACGATCAGACGGCGATCCAGCAGGTCGCCGAAGTCCGCTTTCAGCCGGAGTCACGCAAGCTGGTCAGCGCGGCCTACAGGTTGCGGCGCGACTTGGGGGAACCGCTCGAGCAGGTCGATCTGATGGCCAGCTGGCCCGTGACGCGGGAATGGTCCGCGGTCGGCCGCTGGAACTACTCCTTGCGCGATGACCAGGATCTGGAATCGCTCCTTGGCGTGGAGTACCGCAGTTGCTGCTGGGCAGCCCAGCTGGCCGCTCGTCGGTATGTGCGCAATTTGGATGAGGTCGACCAAGGCATTTATCTGCAGCTCGAGCTGACCGGGCTGGGGCGGCTCGGCGATGGAGTCCAGAGTTTTTTGAACCGCATGATGGTGGATGATGAAACGATGCCATGAGCGGACTGTTCCGCTGCGTTCGGTGAGCTGGATCATCGGACTGTTGTTGTTGAGCCTGGCTCTCCCGGGAACTACCGCCGAACTCGATCAGGTGGTCGCGGTGGTGAACAACGGGGTGATCCTGCGCAGCGAGTTGGAGGCTCAGGTTCGGGAGATCCAGGGCCGTGCCGCCAGTCAGGGCGAGGCGCGGCTTCCGCCCGAGGCAACGCTGCGCAAGCAGGTTCTGGAGCAGATGATCCAGAACGAGATCCAGCTCCAGCTCGCTGAACGGACCGGCATTCGGGTATCCGACGACGCGGTGAATCAAGCCGTCGCTGCGATCGCGCGGCGCAACAACATGACCCTCGATGAGTTCATCCCCGCGGTGGAAGCGCAGGGCCAGAGCTATCAGGCGCTGCGGGAGGACATCCGCAAGGATCTCGCCATCGATCAGCTGCGTCAGCGTGAGGTCGCGCGCCGCATCGTGGTGACGGATCGGGAAATCGAGAATCAGCTCGAAACGTTCACTGCCCGCGAATCCAAGTCCGGGGCAGGGGACGGCAAGATGCTGATCAAGGAAACCCGTGCGCGGCATATTCTGATGCGTCCGAGCGTGGTCATGGACGACGCCAAGATCCGCGCCACGTTGGCAAATGTGCGCAGCCAACTGGTGGCCGGCGGCGATTTCGCGGCCTTGGCCAAGCAATACTCCGACGACGCCACGGCCGATCAGGGCGGCGATCTGGGTTGGGTGGCGCGCGGCGCGGTCGTGCCCGAATTCCAGCAGGTGATGGACAGCCTCGAGCCGGGGCAGATCAGCGAGCCGTTCCGTTCGCGCTTCGGCTGGCACATCGTGCAAGTGACGGAGCGCCGCGAGCGCGACGCCACCGACGAAGCGTTGCGCGAGCGGGCACGCCAGGCGGTGTTCCAGCGCAAGCTGGAAGAATCCTCGGCGGCCTGGGCGCGTCGGCTGCGTGAAGAGGCCTACGTGGAGATCCGCCTCGACCAAGGGACTTGAACCGCCCCATGCGTCTGCCCCGTCTGGCCCTGACGCCGGGTGAGCCGGCCGGGATCGGCCCCGACCTGGTGATCCAGTTGGCGCAGGAGGCGCTGCCGGCGGAACTCGTCGTGATCAGTGATCCCGGGCTGCTCGAAGCCCGGGCCCGTCAGCTCGGCTTGCCGCTGGCCCCCTACCCCTTCGACGCCGACGCCCCGCCGCAGCCGCACCAGGCCGGCCGCTTGTGCGTCGAGCCGGTTCCGCTCACCGTACCGGCGCGCTGTGGCCAAGGTGATCCGGCGCAGGCGCGTCATGTGCTTGCGACCTTGGAACGGGCCGTTGCCGGCTGTCTGGCCGGTGAATTCGATGCGCTGGTGACGGGGCCGGTCCACAAGGCCCTCATCAACGAGTCAGGCATCGCCTTCAGCGGCCACACCGAATGGCTCGCCGAGCGCACCGGCGCGGCCCTGCCGGTGATGATGCTGGTGGCGCCGGGACTCCGCGTCGCGCTGGCGACCACCCATCTGCCGCTGCGGGCCGTGCCCGATGCGATCACGCGCGAGAGTCTGACCCAGGTGCTGACGGTGCTCGAGCGCGACCTGCGCCGGCGCTATGGCTTTGCGGCCCCGCGCATCCTGGTCTGCGGCCTGAATCCCCATGCCGGCGAAGGCGGGCATCTGGGGGATGAGGAACTGCGCATCATCATGCCGGCGCTCGATGCGCTGCGCGGCCAAGGGCTCGATCTGATCGGCCCCGTGCCGGCCGACACGGCCTTTACGCCCGAGCGGCTCGCTAACTGCGACGTCGTGCTCGCCATGTACCACGACCAGGGACTGCCGGTCCTGAAGGCCCGCGGTTTCGGCGAGGCGGTGAACGTGACGCTGGGCTTGCCCATGGTGCGCACGTCGGTCGACCATGGCACGGCCTTCGCGCTGGCCGGCACCGGCCGGGCGGAGGTGAGCAGTCTGCGCGCGGCGGTTCACGAGGCGCTGCGTCTGGTGGCGGCCCGGTGATGTTTGCCCGCAAGCGCTTCGGCCAGAATTTTCTGCACGACCCCGGCGTCATCCGCCGCATCGTGCAGTCGGTCGCGCCCCGGCCTGGCGAAGCCGTGGTCGAGATCGGCCCCGGCCGGGGCGCCATTACCCGCCCGCTGCTGGCGGCGTGCGGGCGGCTCGATGCGGTGGAGATCGACCGGGATCTCATTGCGCTGCTGCGCGATCCGGGCGCGGGACTTGCCGGTCTCACGGTGCATGAAGGCGATGTGCTGCGCTTCGACTTTCGCGCCCTGGCGCGTGAGCGTGGGCAGCGCCTGCGGGTGGTCGGCAACCTGCCCTACAACATTTCGACGCCCCTGATTTTTCATCTGCTCGACCAGATCGACGCCATCGCCGACATGCATTTCATGCTGCAGCGCGAGGTGGTCGCGCGCATGGCGGCCGCGCCCGGCGGCGGCGATTACGGCCGGCTGACCGTGATGCTGGCGGCGCAGGTCGCGGTGACGCCCCTGTTTCACATCGCCCCCGGTTGCTTCGCGCCGGCGCCTCAGGTGGAATCGGCCTTCGTGCGCCTGGTGCCGCATGCCGCGCCGCCTTTTGCCTTGCCCGACCCCGTGCTTTACGCCAAGCTGGTGAGCGCGGCGTTCAGCCAGCGCCGCAAGACGCTGCGCAACGCGCTCAAGGGGCTGGCCGGCGAGGCGCAGATTCGCGCCGCCGGCCTCGATCCGGGTGCCCGCCCCGAAACCATCGAGCCGACAGGCTATGCAGCGCTTGCAAGCGTTCTGTGTGACGAGACGCCTTCGCATGGGGCATCACCTTGACGTCGCATCCGGCGACTGGCTCGTTCACGTCGGCTTGCGGGCGCAAATACCCTTTTCAGGACTGAGCAGATGGCATCATCCAAGACAGAAGACACCCGCCCCGTTTACAGCATCGAGGTCTCGGTGGCCAGCGAATACCTGCCGCTGGAATCTGACGCGGCGACCGAACGCTTCGTGTTTTCCTACACTGTGACCCTGCGCAATACCGGCACCGTGACGGCGCGGTTGTTGTCGCGGCACTGGTACATCACCGACGGCGAAGGGCATGTGCAGGAAGTCCGCGGCGAGGGCGTGGTGGGTGAACGGCCCGTCCTCGAGCCGGGCGGCACCTACACCTACACCAGCGGCGCCATGCTGGAGACACCGGTCGGCTCGATGCGCGGCAGCTACCAGATGGTGGCCGAGGATGGGACCCACTTCGAGGCCGAGATCCCCGTGTTCACCCTCGCTGTGCGCAGCCAGTTGCACTAGCGCGCCATGGCCTGCTATGCCGTCGGTGATCTGCAAGGCTGCCTCGATCCGCTGCAGCGGCTGCTCGAGCGGCTGCGTTTCGAACCCGGCACCGATGTCCTGTGGCTGACCGGCGATCTGGTCAATCGCGGCCCGCAGAGCCTGGAATGTCTGCGCTTCGTGCGCGCGCTGGGCGACTCGGCGGTGACGGTGCTGGGCAACCACGATCTGCATCTCTTGTCGCTGCACGCGCGTGGCGTGGCCGGCGCCGCCAAGGCCGATCCCACGCTGCTTCCCGTGCTGCGGGCGCCGGATCGCGACGAGCTCATGGACTGGCTGCTGCACCGTCCGCTGCTGCATCACGACACCGCTCTCGGCTACACCCTCGTCCATGCCGGCCTGCCGCCGCCCTGGGATCTCGCAACGGCTCAGGGCTGCGCCACGGAAGTCGCGGCTGTGCTAACCGGGAACGACGGCGCCGCGTTTTTGCACGACATGTACGGCGATCAGCCCGATCGCTGGTCAGGCGGGCTCACCGACCTTGCGCGCTGGCGTTTCACCATCAATGCCCTGACCCGCATGCGCTACTGCACGCCCGATGGGCGCATCGACCTGCGCGCCAAGGGGCCGCCGCACGCGGTCGCCCCGCCGCTGCGGCCCTGGTTCGACGTGCATCCACCGGCCGCCCTGGGGCTGAAGGTGGTGTTCGGGCATTGGTCCACCCTGGGCGCAGTGGCGCGGGGCGGGGCCTATGGTCTTGACACCGGCTGTGTCTGGGGCGGCAGCCTGACGGCGCTGCGGCTCGACGCCGCGCCCGAGGACGCGGGCGCCTGGATCAGCCAGCCCTGCCCGATGGCCTGCGCCCCGGGCGGCGACTGACGCCGGCCATGGCGACTGAGGCACCGCCGGCAGGGGTCGCGTGGCGACCACGCTATGACCTGGTGGTGATCGGCGGTGGCATTAACGGCGCCGGCATCGCCCGCGACGCGGCCGGCCGCGGCCTGTCGGTGCTGCTGGTGGAGCAGCACGATCTGGCCGCCCACACCTCGAGCGCCAGCAGCAAGCTGATACACGGCGGCCTGCGCTATCTGGAGCATCGGGAATTCGGCCTGGTGCGCAAGGCGCTGCAGGAGCGCGAGGTCCTGCTGGCAGCGGCGCCGCACCTCATCCGCCCGCTGCGTCTGGTGCTGCCGCACGATGCCGGTCAGCGGCCGGTCTGGCTGATCCGGCTGGGGCTGTTTCTCTATGATCATCTGGCGCGGCGCGGGCGCCTGCCGGCTTCCGGGGGCGTGGATCTGCGCCGGCATCCGGCCGGCGCGGGGCTCAAGCCCGCGTTCCGGCGCGGTTTCGTCTATTCCGATGCCTGGACCCACGACGCCCGGCTGGTGGTGCTGAACGCGCTCGATGCCAGCGAGCGCGGGGCGCACATCGCCACCCGCACGGCGCTGGTCGGCGCGCGCCGCGGACCGGACGCGTGGTCGCTGGACGTGCGCGCCGAGGATGGCACGACGCATAGCGTGCAGGCGCGTCTTGTCGTCAATGCCGCCGGGCCTTGGGCCGGCGCGCTGCTGAGCGGCGCGCTCGGTGTCACCGCGGGACACCGCCTGCGCCTCGTCAAGGGCAGCCACATCGTGGTGCCGCGGCTGTTCGCACACGATTTCGGTTATCTCTTCCAGCATCCGGACGGGCGGGTGGTGTTCGCGCTGCCGTTCGAGGGGCGCTTCACCCTGATCGGCACCACCGACGTCGACTACGAGGGCGATCCGGCGCAGGCCGTCATCTCAAGCGCGGAAATCGACTACCTGTGCGACACGGTGAACCGCTATCTGGCCCGCCCGGTCACTCCGGCGCAGGTGGTCTGGCACTTCGCCGGCGTGCGCCCGCTGCTGGATGATGCGGCCGACGATGCCGCCCGGGTGACGCGCGATTACCGGCTGGCGCTCGACGACACTGGCGCGCCGGTGCTGTCGGTGTTCGGCGGCAAGCTCACCACCTACCGCAAGCTGGCCGAACAGGCGGTGGATCGCATCGCGCCGCTGCTGGGCGGCGGGGCGGCCTGGACCGCCGGCGCGGTACTGCCGGGCGGCGACATCGCGGACGGCGACCCGGCGGCCTTCGAGGCGCGCCTGCGCCGGCAATATCCGTTTCTCGCGCCCTCGCTGGCCCGGCGCCTGGCGGGCAGCTACGGCACGCGGGCACTATGGATCCTGGACAAGATCGACAGCGCCGCGGCGCTGGGGGAGCCGGTGGCGGCGGACCTGTACCCTTGTGAGCTGCGTTATCTCGTGCAGCATGAATTCGCGCGCACGGCCGAGGACATCCTGTGGCGACGCAGCAGCCATCTGGGCCTGATCGTGCCGCCGGAGGATGTGGCGCGGCTCGAGGCGTGGCTGCAATCAGTCGGGGCCGGGACAAAGCGCACCATCTGAAGGACGGGCAAGGAGGCGAATCATGGGCTATCTCTTGGCGCTGGATCAGGGCACGACCAGCTCCCGCGCGCTGGTGTTCGACACGGGCGGCCGACTGGTCAGTGTCGCGCAGCGCGAATTCCCCCAGCACTACCCGCAGCCCGGCTGGGTGGAGCACGATCCAGAGGACATCTGGCAAACGCAGCTCGCCACCGCGCGCGCCGCGCTCGCGCAGGCCGGCATCCGCGCCGAGGCGCTGCTGGCGCTGGGCATCACCAACCAGCGCGAGACGACGCTGCTGTGGGACCGCGCCAGCGGCCGGCCGCTCGCCCGCGCCATCGTCTGGCAGGACCGGCGCACGGCCGCCGCCTGCGCCGCGCTCAAGGCGCAGGGCTTGGAGCCGCTCTTCCGCGAGCGCACGGGCCTGTTGCTCGATCCCTATTTCTCGGGCACCAAGCTCGCCTGGCTGCTGGAGCACATCCCCGGCGCACGGGCGCGCGCCGAGCGCGGCGAACTGGCCTTCGGCACCGTGGACAGCTACCTCATCTGGCGCCTCACCGGCGGACGGGCGCATCTCACCGACGTGACCAACGCCGCGCGCACGCTGATGTTCGACATCCACCGCCGCTGTTGGGACGAGGAGCTGCTGGGTCACCTGCGCATCCCCCGCGCCCTGCTGCCCGAAGTGCGGGCCTCAGCCGATGACTTCGGCACCACGCTGGCCGATCTTCTGGGCGCATCGGTGCGCATCGGCGGGGTGGCTGGGGACCAGCAGGCGGCGCTGTTCGGGCAGGCCTGCACCGCACCCGGCATGGTCAAGAACACCTACGGCACCGGCTGCTTCATGCTGCTGCATACGGGGCCGACGCCGGTCGCCTCGCGCCATGGCCTCTTGACCACGCCGGTCGCCCAGGCCGGTCCCGAGCCGGGTTATGCGCTGGAGGGCAGCATCTTCGTCGCCGGCGCGGTGGTGCAGTGGCTGCGCGACGAACTGGGCCTCATCCGCAGCGCGGCCGAGGTCGAGGCGCTCGCCGCCTCGGTGCCCGACACCGCCGGGGTGTACCTCGTCCCGGCCTTCGCCGGGCTCGGCTCGCCCTATTGGGACGCCGACGCGCGCGGCGCCCTGTTCGGCCTCACGCGCGGCGCCAACCGCGCCCACATCGCGCGCGCCGCACTGGAGGCCATCGCCTTTCAGTCCGCCGAACTGCTCCAGGCCATGCAGGCCGACGCGGCCCAGCCGATCGAGACGCTGCGCGTCGACGGCGGCGCCACTGCCAACGCGCTGCTGATGCAGATCCAGGCCGACCTGATCGGCATCCCGGTCCTCGTCGCGGCGGTGCAGGAAACGACCGCCCTGGGCGCGGCCTATCTCGCTGGTCTTCAGGCCGGCGTGTGGCGCTCGGCAGCGGATGTCGGCGCCTATTGGCAGGCCGCACGCGGCTTTGAGCCCGCGATTTCCCGGGACGAGGCGGCCATGCGTCTGGCTCGCTGGCGCGAGGCGGTCTCGCGCACCCG
>DAOKZK010000059.1:0-3124 GCA_035325645.1 Candidatus Macondimonas sp.
CTATCATCCCTCCTCCAGCATCAACCCGAGTGCCAAAGGTGGTGGACGCATACATGAGCTTGAGGCGCAGGCTGCGGCTTTCTAAAATCTGCGCTTTGCCGTGTCTGACCCTCGGGCCGGCTTCCCGCCTGATTTCCCCTGGATGATGCCCTTGCGCCCGATCAAGCAGGCTTTCCACGACCGCTACATGGCGCTGGCGCTGGTGCAGATGGGACTGAGCGCCCTGGCCGTACTGGCCGCCACCGGCTTGCGCTTCATTCATGTCGGGTGGCCGGGGGTCGAGAGCATAGCCCCGCTCGCGCCCAAGGTGGCCATGTTCTCGCTGGTCCTGGTGACGGCGATGTACGCGCTGGGGATGTACCAGCGCTTTGCACCGATGCGTGCCGAGGAAATGGCGGTGCGCGTGCTGGCGGCCTGCGGCCTGACCTGGGCCGGGCTGGCGCTGCTGTATTACCTGGTGCCGGGGCTCTATCTCGGCCGTGGCATCATGGCCTTGACCCTGCTGTTCGCGGCGCCTGCGCTGCTGACGACGCAGATCCTGTTCCAGCGCTGGGGCGAGGCGGCGCCCATCAAGCCGCGGGTGCTGATCGTCGGCGCGGGGCGGCGTGCCGCGGACCTGTTCGCCCGGCTCGGCATGCCGCGCGGATCGCAGGTGGTGGGCTTCCTGCCGCTGGGTACAGACCCGATTGCCGAAGGACTGCCGGCGGCCATCGTGCGCACGGCGCCACACCGGCTGCACGAACTGGCGCGCCGCTTGTGCCTGGATGAAATCGTGGTGGCGCCTGATGAACGGCGCGGCCAGTTGCCGCTCGAATCCTTGCTGGAATGCCGCGCCCTGGGCATCCGGGTGACCGATGCCGTCGGCTTTGCTGAACGCGAGACCGGAAAAGTGTTGCTCGATCTGCTGCAGCCTGCCGCACTGATTTTTTCCGCGGGAGGGTTCGGCAGTTCCCTGTATCCCTACGGCAAGCGGATTTTCGACACCGTAGCAGCCGCCTTGCTGCTGGTGCCCGCGGCCCCGGCCATGCTCCTGGCTGCACTCGCCATCCGCATGGAAGACGGATTCCAATCTCCGGTTTTTTATCGCCAGATTCGCACCGGCAAGGGCGGACGGCCGTTCGCGATCTGGAAATTCCGCAGCATGCGGGTGGACGCCGAGCAGGCCGGTGCGCCGGTCTGGGCGCAGGCCGCGGATCCGCGCGTGACGCGGGTAGGACGGATCCTGCGCAAATACCGTATCGACGAACTGCCGCAACTGTTCAACGTCTTGCGCGGTGAAATGAGTCTGGTGGGGCCGCGGCCGGAACGCCCGGAGTTCGTCGCGGCGCTGGCCCGGAACATTCCATTCTATGATGTGCGCCATCGCATCGCGCCGGGGTTGACCGGCTGGGCCCAGCTCAACTACCGCTATGGCGACACGGAGGCGGATGCCCGCGAGAAGCTGCAGTACGATCTGTACTATCTGAAACACCAGAGCCTGCTGTTCGATCTGATGATCTGCCTGCTCACCGTCGAGGTGGTGCTGTTCGGCAAGGGCGCCCGGTGAGGCAGGAGGACCTATGCGCGAGCGATTTCTGACCTTCGGGGCGCCGCTGATCGGCGAAGCGGAAATCGCCGAGGTGGTCGACAGCCTGCGCAGCGGCTGGCTGGGCACGGGTCCCAAGACGGCCCGCTTCGAGCGCGATTTCGCTGCCTACAGGGGCGTCGACCAGGCCGTGGCGGTCAACTCCTGCACCGCCGCTCTGCATTTGAGCTTGCTCGCGGCGGGCCTGGGGCCGGGCGATGAGGTCATCACCACGCCGCTGACCTTCTGCGCGACGGTGAACGCCATCCTCCACGCCGGCGCGACCCCCGTGCTGGCCGATGTGGATCCCGTGACCTTCAACCTCGATCCGGCGGCGGTCGCGGCACGCATCACGCCGCGCACGCGCGCGATCCTGCCGGTGCATTTCGCCGGTCGACCCTGCGACATGGGCGCGCTCATGGCGCTGGCGGAGCGACATGATCTGCGGGTGATCGAGGACTGCGCCCATGCCATCGAGAGCACCTACGACGGCCAAGGCGTCGGCACCTTCGGCGACTTCGGCTGCTTCAGCTTCTACGTCACCAAGAACGTCGTGACGGGCGAGGGCGGCATGATCCTCGCACGCCGGGCCGAGGATGCGGCGCGCCTCAAGACACTCGCGCTGCACGGCATGAGCCACGATGCCTGGAAACGCTTCTCGGACAGCGGTTACCGCCACTATCAGGTGGTCGAGTGCGGGTTCAAGTACAACATGATGGACCTGCAGGCGGCGATCGGACTGCATCAGTTGGCGCGGGTGGAAGCGTCCTGGCAGCGACGGCGCGCGATCTGGGCGCGCTACCAGGATGCCTTCGCCGACCTGCCGGTGACACGGCCGGCCGAATCCGATCCCCGCAGTCGGCACGCCCATCATCTCTACACGCTGCTGGTCGACGAGGCGCGCTGCGGCCGCACGCGTGACGCCTTTCTCGAGCACATGACGGCGCAGCGCATCGGGGTCGGCGTGCATTATCTCAGCCTGCCCGAGCATCCCTATTATCAGGATCGCCTGGGCTGGCGTCCTGAGGACAACCCGAACGCGATGCGCATCGGCCGACAGACGGTGAGTCTGCCGCTGTCGCCGGCCTTGACCGATACCGACGTCGAGGATGTGATTGCGGCGGTCCGGGGGGGCATCCTGGCGTGAAGACGTGGCTGCTGCAGCGCCTGCCGCCGACCTGGCGGCACGCCGCGCGCGCGCGGCTCAACGCCTGGCAGCGCGACCGCAAGGCGCCGCGCATGTTGCGTGGCTATCGGGATGCCACGGGGCAATGGCGGCCCTGGGTGCGCATGAGCGACACGACAGTCATCCAACATTCCGAACGCCTGATCCTCGAAGATCGCTGTTTCATCTGGCACCACAGCATTCTGGACGCGACCGGTGGACTCGAGATCGGCGAGGGCTGCCACATCGGCGCGTGGGTCGGGCTCTTTACCCACAGTTCCCATTTTGCGTTGCGGATCTACGGCCGCCATTACCTGGAGGTGCCGGAGGAAAGCCGGGCCGGATTCCGCACGGCGCCGGTCGTCGTCGGTCGTTACGTCGCGATCGGCGCCAGC
>DAOKZK010000059.1:3224-14943 GCA_035325645.1 Candidatus Macondimonas sp.
GGCGGGCTCGATCGTGCAATCGAATGTCGCACCCTTTGCCCTGATGGGCGGAAACCCGGCGCGGGTGCTGGGCGACATGCGCCGCTTCGATGCGCGTCTGCTGCGGCAGCATCCGGAACTGCGGCCTTGGTATGAGGAGTGGCAACGGGGCGATCAGGTCGGTCGGCCGGGTGTGGTGCCCGAGCCGGTCGATGGGCCAGGGGATCGCGAGAAACCGCTAGGCAGGTGGACAGAGTAAGGCGCCGGCGGTGGCAACTGGAGGCCAGACCGGCGCCGTGCGATTACTTGCCGGTCAGTTCCGGCGCGGGCACGAAGGTGTAGGTCTTGTACACGTTCGTCAGGTCGCTGCGGGGGAATCCGGCGTAGAGGTCCACTTTCAGGGTCTTTCCGTTGCCGGGCGTGAGGATCATGATGCCCCTGGCATTCGCGTCACCGAAATAGGCACCGACCGCCACCGCCTCCTTTTCGAGGTTGGCGCGCTCGTTGGGCGCGAATGCCATGGCCTCGACCCCGCCCCAATAGCAATCCCCTTTCTGGCAGCGGCCGTAGGCGCGCACCATGGGCTTGCCCTTGTCCAGCTTGACCTGAATGTATTTGACGGCCCCGTTCGAGTCCTGATTTTTCCAGTAACCGAGGAAGTCGTCTGCCCCGGCGTGAACGAAAGGAGCAGTCAAGAGCAGCAGACTGCCCAGCAGAAGGCGCAATCGAGACATGTGGGTTTACTCCAAGTGAAAAATGATCGGGATCGGCATGGGGGGCGATCGACCGGGTGGATGCCGCGCGTGGCGAGCCCGGAAAGCCTAGCAGGCAGCGTGCAGCATCGCTACCCGGCCTGCCGCGGTGGCTCTGCCAAATGCCGAGCCTGCCTGTCGGTACGCCGCTCGTGACAGACGGTCTGCGCCGTCAGGCGCTCTCGGGCACGCGTTGGACCGCGCTGGCGACTGGGGTGGGCACTGCTTTGCAGTTGCTGCAGGTGGCCATCGTCGCACGCATCCTGACGCCGGCTGATTTCGGCCTGATGGCGCTGGTGCTGGTGATCCTGGGTTTCGTGCAGAGCTATGCCGACTTGGGTTTGTCGCAGGCGCTGATCGCCCGCGGGCCGGTCCAGCCGGCGCGGTTTGCCGCTTTCTTCTGGCTCAACATCCTGATGGGCCTGGGCCTTTTCATCGCCCTGCTGGTGTCCGCAGCAACGCTGGCCGAGCTGCTGGGCGCGCCCGAGCTCGCGCCCCTGCTGCCCTGGGCCGGTGTGTCGCTGTTGATCTTGCCCTGGGGGCAGGGTTTCCAGAGCCTGTTGCAGAAGGAACTGCGATTCAAGCCGATCGCCGTCGCCGAAATGGCCGGCAGCCTCGCTGGTGCGGCCGTGGCGATCACCACCGCGTGGAAGGGCGCCGGCGTCTACGCCCTGATCTGGGGGCAGCTCGCCAATGCCCTGGTGCGCACGCTACCGATCGCAGTCCAGGGCTGGCGACGGTATCGGCCCGCCCTGCGCCTGTCGCTCGCGGAGCTTCGGGGGGAGCTGCGCTTCGGGGCCTTCCAGATGGGTGAACGCACATTAGGACTCATCAATGCGCGCCTGGATCAGCTGCTGATCGGCGCCGTGCTGGGGGCCGAGGCGCTGGGCTTCTACAATCTGGCTTGGCAGATGACGCTGCAACCGCTGGCGCGGATCAACCCAGTGGTCATGCGGGTGGCGTTTCCGCTGTTCGCGCGCATCCAGAATGATCGCCCCCGTGTGCAGCGCGGGTATTTTCAGGCGCAACGACTGCTGGGCGCGATCAATTTCCCGCTGTTTCTGGGATTGGCCGTGCTGGCGCCGGTGCTCGTGCCGACCGTGTTCGGGACGCAGTGGACGCCGGCGGTCATCCTGGTGCAGTTGCTGGCGGGGGTTGCGATGTTCCGCGCCGTCGGCAACCCGGTGGGGGCGCTGCTTTTGTCGCAGGGGCGGGCCGGTCTTGGATTCGCCGCCAATTTCGTCATCAGCCTGTTGCAGGTGCCGGCCGTGGTGGTGGGGGCTCGTCTCGGTGGAGCGACCGGGGTGGCGGTGGCGTTGCTGGCCCTGCAGGCCGGATTTTTCGGCGTGGCTTATCTTGCGCTCATCCGCCCCGTGCTGGGCGCGTGTCTCGGTGCCTATCTGGGCAGCATTGCCCGACCGTTGCTCGCGGCGTCGATCATGACCGTCGCCATGGCGGCCTTGCCGGCGCCGGCTCGGTGGCCGCTGTGGACGCAATTGACGCTTTATTCCGGCTTCGGTGTGCTCGTTTACATGATCGTGTCCCGTTCGTTGCTGCCTGGAGAATGGGAATTGCTGAGCCAATGGCTGGGTCGGCGGGCGCGGCGCACGTCATGAAGGCCGGGCTGCGTGTCCTGCATCGCCTGCCGGTCTGGCTGCCGCAGACCCAGACCTGGCTCGATCGGCAGATCCGCGCTGTGGCCGGGCCCATGCGCCAGCGCATCGTTGCCGATACGCGCGAGCATCCCGAGCAGTTCCCGGCGGAGGATCTGTGGATTTTCGCTGAGGCGCCGCGTGCGCAACGGCTATGGGACAAGACGCTCAAGCGCGCAGGGCTCTGCACCGATTTCGGTTTTGTCGGGCGCGTCGCCCGCAGTTTTCGGCCCGATGTGGTGCACAGCCATTTCGGCCATGTCGGCTGGGCTCTGGGGACCCTGCCGCAGCGATTGGGTGCGGCCCATGTCGTGAGCTTCTACGGCTTCGATGTCAACATGCTGCCCAAGCGGGATCGGCGCTGGGGCGAGCGCTATCGCGAACTGTTCGCGCGCGCCGACCGGGTGCTGTGCGAAGGCCCGCACATGGCGGCCTGTCTGCAGCGCCTCGGCTGCCCGCCGGAGCGCTGCCGTGTGCATGCGCTCGGGGTTGATCTGCCCGCGATCGCGTTTCGTCCGCGTCATCCGCCGGATCGTGAGCCCTTGCGCGTGCTGATGGCCGCCAGTTTCCGCGAGAAAAAAGGTTTTCCCGACGGGCTGGAGGCCTTGGCGCGGGTGGCGCGGCATCATCCGATCACCCTGACGCTGATCGGCGATGCCGGCGCCGATGCGGCGAGCCGCGCGGAAAAGGCTCGCATCCTGGCAACGCTCGCGCGCACCGGGCTTGCCGCGCGGACCCGGCTGCTGGGTTTTCAGTCACCCGAGGTGCTTTGGCGCGAGGCCTATGCCCATCATCTGTTCCTGGCGCCGAGCGTGACGGCGGCCGATGGCGATACCGAAGGCGGCGCGCCGGTGGTGCTGATCGAGATGGTGGCGAGCGGTATGCCGGCGGTCGCCACACGCCATTGCGACATTCCCCATGTGCTGCCCGAAAGCTGGCATGCACAACTGGCGCCGGAGCGCGATGCAGCGTCCCTGGCCGCGGCGATCGAGGACTGGCTCGCGGCTCCCGCGCCGGTATGGGCCGAGCGGCTCGCCGCGGGTCGCGCCCATCTCGAGCGCGGCTTCGACGCCGCATCTCAGGGGCGGGCGCTGGCGACGATCTACCGGGAAATCAGAGCGACCTGAGACTGGAGGCGATGCGGCGAGTCGGGTTTCCGGGTCAGCCCTTCAGGGCACGCCCCAGCGGCGATCCAGCGCGCTGAACACGCGATCGGGATAGGTGTTGCGGCCCAGGCTGCCGTTGTAACGGGCCAGGGCACGGCTGAGGTTGCCGCGTTCCTTGTCGAGATAGAACTTGAGGATGGTGCAGCCAAACCGCAGATTGGTCTGCACGTGGAACAGGTTGTCCGCCGGCCGGCCGATTTCATGCAGCCAGAACGGCATGATCTGCATCAGCCCCAGCGCGCCGGCACTGGAAATGGCATAGCGGTCGAAGTTGCTTTCCACTTCGATGACCGCCAGGACCAGCTCCGGTGCGAGCCCGGCCCGTGTCGCCTCGCGGTGGATGTAGCGCAACAGCGCCACCCGCTGCACGGGATCGGGGATCTTGCGGGCCAGCCGTCCCGACATGTCCGTCAGCCACACCTCTGCCTCATAGCGATCCTCGAAACTGTCGCTGATCTCGACGGCGGTCATGAGGACGGCGCGCAACTCCGGATCCGGGGGCTCGACCGGGGGCGCTGCCGTGGCGGCGCCCATGAGCAGGAAGGTCGAACAGGTCAGCATCCGGATAATGTGCAGCCGTGGTGAAGTCATGGGTAGTCCTGTTGGGTGATGTGTGCCCGCAGGAGCGTGACGATGTCGCTGCAGCCGACGAGGCGCGCGGCGTCCTCGTTGCGGGCCTGGTATTCCACCTGCTGGTTGCCGAGCGATCGCTCGCTGATCACGACGCGGTGCGGAATTCCGATCAGCTCCAGATCGGCGAACATCACGCCCGGGCGCAGGTTGCGGTCATCCAGCAATACGCTGATGCCGGCCGCCTGCAGTTCGGCGTACAGCGCGTCGGTCGCCTCCCGCACGGCGGCGGATTTGGCGTATTGCAGCGGCGCCAGGGCGACCGCGAACGGTGCCAAAGCGAGCGGCCAGCGGATGCCGCGCTCGTCATGGTTCTGCTCGATCGCCGCGGCGACCACGCGGGACACACCGATGCCGTAGCAGCCCATGATCACGGTGCGGTTCTGGCCGGCATCGTCCAGCACCTGGGCGCCCAGCGCGGCGCTGTATTTGGTCCCGAGCTGGAAGATGTGGCCGACCTCGATGCCCCGCGCGATGTCGAGGGTGCCGGCACCTTCCGGGCTCGGATCGCCCGGCACGACGTTGCGCAGGTCGGCGCACACAGGCTCCGGTAGATCACGTCCCCAGTTCACGTGGGCCCAGGCCTTGCCGGCGGTCGGGTCGAGCCAGGTGAAATCGCCGAGCGCGGCCGCGGCATGGTCTGCGATCAAGGTCAGGCCGATCTGCGGCGACAGCTCCTGCATCACGGCCAGCGCCTCAGCCGTCACCGGGCGCAGCGGCGCGCTGAGCTGGCTGAGTTTTTCGGCCTTGATCACGTTCAACTCGTGTTCCTCGCGCAACACCAGCCCAACCGGCTGGCCGTCCTGCCCCTGCATCCAGTGCACCTTGACCCGCGGACCCTGGCCGTCCTGATCGGCGACGGGCGCCATCGGCAGACCGGGCGCCGGACGGGCGCCGGTCGGCGCCAGGGCCGCGGCCATTTCCACGTTCGCCGCGTAGTCGCTGCCGGTGGAGAAGGCGATTGCGTCCTCTCCCGCATCGGCCAGCACATGGAATTCATGGGAAAAGCTGCCGCCGATGCTCCCTGAATCGGCACGTACCGCCCGGAAGTTGAGGCCGAGGCGGGTGAAGATGCGGGTGTAGGTGTCGTACATGACCTGGTAGGTGCGATCCAGACAGTCCTTGTCGAGATGGAAGGAATAGGCGTCCTTCATCAGGAATTCGCGCGCGCGCATGACGCCGAAGCGCGGCCGGATCTCGTCGCGGAACTTGGTCTGGATCTGGTAGAAATTGACCGGGAGCTGGCGATGGCTGCGAATCTCGCGCCGAAACAGGTCCGTGATGACCTCCTCATGCGTCGGCCCCAGGCAGAAGGGGCGCTGGTGGCGGTCCGTAAAGCGCAGCAGCTCGGGGCCGTACTGCTCCCAGCGACCCGATTCCTGCCACAGCTCGGCGGGCTGGACCACCGGCATCAACAGCTCAAGCGCGCCGCTGCGGTCCATCTCCTCGCGCACGATCTGCTCGACCCGCCGCAGTACCTTGAGGCCCAGCGGCAGCCAGGTGTAGAGCCCCGAGGCCAGTTGGCGGATCATGCCGGCGCGCAGCATGAGTTGATGGCTGACGGTTTCGGCGCCGCTGGGAATTTCGCGGGTGGTGGACAGATGAAAGGCTGACGCGCGCATGGGACTCTCCTGCAGAGGCGGTGGCGAAGGCGGGCATGGGGAAACGCTCAATTTGACTTGATTTCCAAAGGGTGGACAAGTATTTTTGACGGTTCACCCTCCGTCTGGAAGGGGCTGGCCAAACGGCGTCGTTCGGCGTTATTTATTTGCGGCAGGCGCTGAGGTCTGCCGGTCTGGGTCAAGGTCCGCAGGGACCGGGAGCAACGAGCGTGGAATTGTCCGGTTCGGAAATCGTCGTGGAATGCCTCAAGCGCGAGGCGGTGGAATATGTCTTCGGTTATCCGGGCGGCGCGGTTCTCCCTCTCTACGATGCGTTCAACCTGCAGGACACGGTCAAGCACATCCTGGTGCGCCACGAACAGGGCGCCACCCATGCGGCCGACGGTTACGCGCGCGCCACCGGCCGGCCCGGCGTGGTGCTGGTGACCTCCGGGCCCGGTGTGACCAACGCCGTGACCGGCATTGCCACGGCCTACATGGATTCCATCCCCATGGTCATCCTGACCGGCCAGGTGCCAACCTCGGTCATCGGCTCGGACGCTTTTCAGGAAGTCGACTCGGTCGGTATCACCCGGCCCTGCGTGAAGCACAACTTCCTGGTGAAGGACGTCGCCGATCTCGCTGCGACCATCAAGAAGGCGTTCTATATCGCGACCAGCGGCCGCCCGGGTCCGGTGGTGGTGGACATTCCCAAGGATGTGCTCATCGCGCGCAGCGAATTCCGCTATCCTGATCGCGTGGACATGCGCTCCTACCGTCCCGTGGACAAGGGTCATCCGGGGCAGATCCGCAAGGCCGTCGAACTCATCCTGTCCGCCCGGCGCCCCATGATCTACTCGGGCGGCGGCGTGGTGCTCGACAATGCGGCCGAGCCGTTCACCCGGGTGTGTCGCATGCTGGGCTATCCGGTCACCAACACGCTGATGGGGCTGGGCGGATATCCGGCGACCGACCGCCAGTTCGTGGGCATGCTCGGCATGCACGGCACCTATGAAGCCAACATGGCCATGCACCATTGCGACGTGCTGATCGCCATCGGCGCCCGCTTCGACGATCGGGTCACCGGCAACATCGAAAAGTTCTGCCCCTACGCCAAGATCGTCCATGTGGACATCGATCCGGCGTCGATTTCCAAGACCGTGCGCGTGGACATTCCCATCGTGGGCTCGGTGCGCAACGTCATGGCGCAGATGGTGGGCCTGATCGAGGAAGCCCGCGCCGCCGGACGCGGGCCCGACGCCCAGGCTCTCGGCGAATGGTGGCAGCAGATCGAGGAATGGCGCGCCACTCAGTGCCTCGCCTACAAGCGCGATCCGGAGCTGATCAAGCCGCAGTATGTGATCGAGCAGCTCTACGAGGCGACGGGCGGCGACGCCTACATCACCTCCGATGTGGGTCAGCATCAGATGTGGGCGGCGCAGTACTACAAATTCGACCAGCCCAACCGCTGGATCAACTCCGGTGGTCTGGGCACCATGGGCTTCGGTCTGCCGGCTGCCATCGGGACGCAGCTTGCGTTCCCGAAGGAAACGGTCGCCTGTGTCACGGGCGAGGCGAGTTTCATCATGTGCATCCAGGAGCTGTCCACGGCGCTGCAGTACGGCCTGCCGATCAAGATCGTGTTGCTCAACAACCGCTACATGGGCATGGTGCGGCAGTGGCAGGAGTTCTTCTATCAGAAGCGCTATGCCATGTCCTACATGGAAGCGCTGCCGGATTTCGTGCGTCTGGCCGAGGCCTTCGGCCATGTCGGCCGTCGCATCGAGCGGCCGGGCGATGTGCGCGGGGCACTGGACGAGGCGTTGGCGATGAAGGACCGGCTGGTGCTGCTCGATTTCGTCACCGACCAGACCGAGAACGTCTATCCGATGATCCCGGCCGGCGCCGGCCAGAACGAAATGATCCTGGTGTAAGCATGCGACACATCGTCTCCATCCTGCTCGAAAACGAATCCGGCGCGCTGTCGCGGGTGGCGGGACTGTTCTCCGCCCGCGCCTACAACATCCAGTCCCTGACCGTGGCGCCGACCGAGGACTCCTCGCTTTCGCGCATGACCATCGTCACCTCGGGCAGCGACGAGGTGATCGAGCAGATCCTCAAGCAGCTCAACAAGCTGATCGACGTGGTCAAGGTCGTGCTGCTCACCGACGGCGACCACATCGAACGCGAGTTGATGCTCGTCAAGACAGCGGCCCGCGGCGCACTGCGCGAGGAAGTCACGCGGTTGTGCGGCATCTTTCGTGGCCATGTCCTCGATGTCACCGAAAACACCTATACGATCGAGGTGACCGGCAGCGGAGCCAAGCTCGATGCCTTTCTGCGCGCGCTGGGCACGGACAACATCCTCGAAGTCGTGCGCACCGGCGTGTCCGGCGTGGGCCGCGGCGATACCGCCCTGCGCCCCTGAGCGACAGGCGTCCTTTCACTTCAACTTCATCCATAGACAGGTTCACCCATGATCAACGTGTACTACGACAAAGACGCCGATCTTTCCCTGATCAAGGCCCGCAAGGTCGCCATCCTGGGTTACGGCTCGCAGGGCCATGCCCATGCCAACAACCTCAAGGATTCGGGCGTCGACGTCGTGGTGGGGCTGCGGCCCGGGTCGGCATCCGCCGCCAAGGCCCAGCAGGCCGGGCTCGCGGTGGCCGATCTGGCCGATGCGGTCGCGCAGGCCGATGTCGTGATGGTGCTGGCGCCGGATGAACATCAGGCGGCGCTGTATCGCGAAGTGATCGCGCCCAACATCCGGGAAGGCGCCGCGCTGGCGTTTGCGCATGGTTTCAACATCCATTTCCAGCAGATCCAGCCGCGCGCCGATCTCGACGTCATCATGATCGCCCCCAAGGGGCCAGGCCATCTGGTGCGCTCGACCTACACCCAAGGCGGCGGCGTGCCCAGCCTGATCGCCGTGCATCAGGACGCGAGCGGTCAGGCCAAGCAGATCGCTCTGGCCTACGCGAGCGCCAATGGTGGCGGTCGCGCCGGCATCATCGAGACCAACTTCCGCGAGGAAACCGAAACCGACCTGTTCGGCGAGCAGGCCGTGCTCTGCGGCGGTGCGACGGCGCTGGTGCAGGCCGGCTTCGAGACCTTGGTGGAAGCGGGTTACGCACCCGAAATGGCCTATTTCGAGTGTCTGCACGAGCTCAAACTGATCGTCGATCTGATGTACGAGGGCGGCATCGCCAACATGCGCTACTCGATTTCCAACACCGCCGAATATGGCGACATCACTCGCGGCCCGCGCGTGATCAACGAGCAGTCGCGCCAGGCCATGCGCCAGATCCTGGCCGAGATCCAGCGTGGTGAGTTCGCGCGCGAATTCATCCTGGAAAACCAGGCCGGCAGCGCCACCCTCAAGGCGTCCCGCCGTCTGGCCGAAGAGCATCCCATCGAACAGGTGGGTGCCCGCCTGCGCGGCATGATGCCCTGGATCGCCAGGAACAAGCTGGTGGACAAGACGCGCAACTGATCCCGTCTCAGGGTTTCGCGGCTGGGCTTCCCAGCGCGCCCATGCTCGGGCGGCCCCGCGTCGCCCGCCCCGGCGCTCCCGTGCCGCACGGATCGCAGCCAGGAGGAACTTCAGTGGACACCGAAACCGGGGAATCTCCTGCACAAGCACAAATCCAAGGGCCGGATCGTCCTAGGCGTCGGGGGATCTACCTGCTGCCCAACCTTTTGACCACCGGAACGCTGTTTGGCGGCTTCTACGGTATTGTCGCCGCCATCAACGGATTGTTTCTGCAGGCCGCGATCGGCGTTTTTCTGGCGGGCGTGCTGGACGGTCTCGATGGTCGGGTGGCGCGCATGACCCGCACCCAGAGCGAGTTCGGGCGCGAATACGACAGCCTCGCCGACATGGTGAGCTTCGGTTTGGCGCCGGCCCTGATCGTCTATTTGTGGGCGTTGCGTGAGCTCGGACAGTTCGGTTGGCACTGGGGTCAGGTGGGCTGGCTGGCAGCCTTCATCTATGCCGTGGGGGCAGCGCTGCGGCTGGCGCGGTTCAACACGCAATCCAGCGGTACCAGCCGTCGTTATTTCGTCGGACTGCCGAGTCCGTCTGCGGCAGCAGTCGTGACCGGGCTGGTCTGGGTCTGCGCCGATTCGGGCATCAGCGGCGTGACCATGAGCATCCCGGCGACGATCATCACCGTCGCGGCGGGCGCGCTGATGGTCAGCAACATCCGCTATTACAGCTTCAAGGACATCAAACTGGCCGAGCGGGTGCCCTTCCGTTATCTGTTGATCATGGTGGGTGTCCTGGTGCTGATTGCCTTCAACCCGGCGCTGGTCTTGTTTCTCGGTTTTTTTGGCTACATGCTCGCAGGTGTGGTTCAGGCCGGGCTGCGCCGTCGCAGGCGCGTGGCGACGCTGAACTGACGCACGGCGTGCGGGCCCATGTCCGGAGGTAGGGGAAAATCGATGGGTGCTTCGTCGCAACGATTGATGATTTTCGACACTACCCTGCGTGATGGGGAGCAGAGCCCCGGCGCTTCCATGACGCGGGAAGAAAAGCTGCGCATCGCCAGCGCGCTGGAACGGCTGCGCGTCGATGTCATCGAGGCCGGCTTTCCCATCGCGAGTCCCGATGATTTTGCGGCGGTCAAGGCCGTGGCCGAAACGGTGCGCGAGAGCATCGTCTGCGCGCTGGCCCGCGCCAAGGCGGAGGACATCGACCGCGCGGCAGAGGCGCTCAAGACCGCGGCTCGCGGACGGATCCACACCTTCATCGCCACCTCCCCGATCCACATGGAGCGCAAGCTGGGTCTGCGGCCCGAGCAAGTCCTCGAGCAGGCCGTATGGGCCGTCAAGCGCGCGCGCCAATATACAGACGACGTGGAATTCTCCGCCGAGGACGCCGGCCGTTCGGATCCGGAATTCCTGTGCCGCATTGCCGAGGCAGTGATCGCCGCCGGCGCACGCACGGTCAATATTCCCGACACCGTGGGCTACAACGTTCCCGAACAGTTCGGGCGACTCATCCAGCGCCTCATCGAACAGGTGCCGAACAGCGATCAGGCGATTTTCTCCATCCATTGCCACAATGACTTGGGGCTGGCCGTCGCCAATTCCCTGGCTGCGGTGACCCACGGCGCGCGTCAGGTCGAGTGCACCATCAACGGTCTGGGTGAGCGGGCCGGCAATGCGGCGCTCGAGGAAATCGTCATGGCGATCCGCACCCGGCGCGATTTCTACGGCTTGGAACTGGGCATCGACACCACCCAGATCATGCCCTGCTCGCGACTCGTCTCGACCATCACCGGTTTTCCGGTGCAGCCCAACAAGGCCATCGTCGGCGCCAATGCCTTTGCGCATGAATCGGGCATCCACCAGGACGGTGTGCTCAAGAGCCGGGAAACCTATGAAATCATGCGCGCTCAGGATGTCGGTTGGGACACCAACCGGCTGGTGCTCGGCAAGCATTCGGGCCGCAACGCCTTTCGCACGCGCCTGGCTGATCTCGGTGTGGTGTTGGACAGCGAAGCGGAGGTCAACGAGGCGTTTCAACGCTTCAAGGTGTTGGCGGACAAGAAGCACGAGATCTTCGACGACGACCTTTTGGCGCTCGTGACGGATGTCGAGTGGAGCAGCGCCAACGAACACCTGCAACTGATCTCGCTCAAGGTCTGCTCGGAGACCGGTGAGGTTCCGCGCGCCGAGATGACACTGTGCATCGATGGGCAGGAGCGGCAGGTCGCCGCCAGTGGCGCCGGTCCGGTGGATGCGGTGTTCAAGGCCATCAGGAACGGCTGCGGCACGGATGCGGAATTGCTGCTCTACTCGGTGAACGCGATCACCTCGGGCACCGACGCGCAGGGCGATGTGACTGTGCGCCTGAGCGATGGTACGCGGGTCGTCAACGGTCAGGGCGCCGATGTCGACATCATCCTGGCCTCCGCCAAAGCCTACCTCAA
>DAOKZK010000060.1:0-14891 GCA_035325645.1 Candidatus Macondimonas sp.
ATGGTGGGCCCTGTGGGACTCGAACCCACAACCAACGGATTATGAGTCCGCTGCTCTAACCGATTGAGCTAAAGGCCCATGCTGAATGTCGTGCGCAGGTGTAACGCCCGGCAGTCATCGCTTCGCGCCCGACATTGGCGGTGACGGTGCTCCCCCAAAGGCCTCACTCGCAGGCGTCGGACGACGCGCCGTTCCGAGCTAATCTTCGAGGAAACTGCGCAGCATCTCGGAACGGGACGGATGCCGCAGTTTGCGCAGCGCCTTGGCCTCGATCTGCCGGATGCGCTCGCGCGTCACATCGAACTGCTTGCCGACCTCTTCCAGTGTGTGGTCGGTGTTCATCTCGATGCCGAAGCGCATGCGCAGCACCTTGGCCTCGCGCGGGGTGAGCGTCGCCAGCATGGCGTGCGCAGCCTCTCGCAAACCTTCCCGAGTTGCCATTTCGGCGGGCGATGGGATGTTGGTGTCCTCGATGAAATCGCCCAGGTGCGAATCCTCGTCATCCCCGATGGGGGTTTCCATCGAGATGGGCTCTTTGGCGATCTTGAGCACCTTGCGCACCTTGTCCTCGGGCATCTCCATCTTTTGCGCCAGCTCGTCGGGCGTGGGTTCGCGGCCCATCTCCTGCAGCATCTGGCGCTGCACGCGGTTGATCTTGTTGATGGTCTCGATCATGTGCACCGGAATGCGGATGGTGCGCGCCTGATCGGCGATGGAGCGCGTGATCGCCTGACGGATCCACCATGTGGCATAGGTCGAGAACTTGTAGCCGCGGCGGTATTCGAACTTGTCGACCGCCTTCATCAGGCCGATGTTGCCCTCCTGGATCAGGTCCAGGAACTGAAGGCCGCGGTTGGTGTACTTCTTGGCGATGGAGATCACCAGACGGAGGTTGGCCTCGACCATTTCCTTCTTTGCGCGGCGAGCCTTGGCGTCGCTAACCGTTTTCTGGCGGTTGATTTCCTTGATGGTCGCCAGCGGCAGATGGGCCTCCCGCTCGATGTTGCGGAGCGTTTCCTGCAGCGCGACGATCTCGTCGCGATGACGGGCGATGGTCGCCGAATGCTTGCGTTTGGCGCGAACCTGTTTCTCGATCCAGTCGCCATCCGTCTCGTGATCCTGAAACGCCTGCAGGAAATCGCGTCGCGACATGCCCGCTTGGGTTACGCACAGCTCCATGATTGCCCGTTCCTGGCGCCGAATGGCTTCCACGAGCTGGCGCAACTGATCGCCCAGTTCGACGATGATGCGCGGGGCAAACTTGAGCTGCAGAAAGAGATGGGTCAACGCTTGCTGGGCTGCTTGGGTGGACGCGTGGTCCACGCCGTGTTCCTGGAGATGCGCCAGCACGACCTTGTGTTGCGCGTCGAGCGCAGCCATGCGAAGGGCTACTTCCTGAAGATCCGGGCCTGTATCCGGGGCTTCGGCGCTGCCCTCATCGTCGTCATCCCCGTCGGCCGACTCCGCCTCGATGTCGATGGGCGGCAGCTCTGCCGGTTCCTCTACGGACGCATCGGCTTCGAACTGCGCGGGATCGATGAATCCAACCACCAACTCCGCCATGCGTGCGCCCGAATCGCAAATACGCGCATATTCGCCGAGCACGAAAGCTGTCGACGCCGGCAGTGCCGCCAGGGCCTTGAGGGCCTCGACCTGACCTTCCTCGATCCGCTTGGCGATACTGATTTCGCCTTCGCGCGTCAGCAATTCGACCGTTCCCATCTCCCGCATGTACATGCGTACCGGATCGGTCGTGCGCCCGATCTCGCCTTCCACCGAGGACGCCAAGGCTGCTGCTGCTTCTTCCGCTTCATCTTCGTCGTTGGTGGTCACGGCGACGTCCGAGAGCAGGATATCTTCGGAATCCGGCGCATGTTCATGCACGGATATGCCCATGTCGTTGAACATGGCGATGATGTCTTCGATCTGCTCGGGATCTACGAGGTCGTCGGGGAGATGGTCGTTGACCTCGGCGAAGGTTAGATAACCTTGATCTTTACCCTTAGAAATCAGAGACTTGAGAAGAGAGCGCTGATCTTCGCTCATACGGCGGGTCAACCTCGGGAAAAGGGGCGCAACAAAACGCCCGATTATACACTAAGTCGCGGCGGTCCGGTTCGGCACCTCATGCCTCGCGCCGCGCAAGCAGGTACCGCAGCCGTTCCTTGTCGCGTTCGTCCAATGCCGCCGTGGCGGCCTTGGCCAGCAAGTCATCGACCTCGGCCTTTGATGCTTGCATCAACAAGTATCGACAGATGTCGCTACATTCTCGAGCCAATCCATCTTCCGAGCGGTTCGGTTGCCATGCCAAAAGCTCGGCAAACAGGGGCTCGGCTGGATGGGAGCGGAATCGCTCGAGAAGTCCTGCGCTGTTTAGATGGGGCCGCTCGCGCGCAAGTTCAATGAGGGCGAGCAGCCACTTCGCCTCATCGCCGCCCGTCCTCAACAAGGGGGGAATGTCCGGATCGATCCATGCGGCCGCCGGAGGATGGGCGAGAATCAGTCCGGTCAGCCGTTGCAATGGCGTCGGTTGAGTCCGCGTCGCGCCGATGGGTCGCGACGGTGCTGCCGATGCGCGCCGGTCAGGCCCAGCGCGAACATCCCGGACATCGGTCTTGGCAAGCTGTGCAAGCGCTTGTTCCAGGAGCTGGCGGAAGATCCCATCCGGAATCTTCTTGAACGTCGTGCGCCCACGTTCCAGCAGCCGCGTGCGGCCTTCGATCGTCTGAACGTTCAGCCCTTCTTT
The DNA here is from genome assembly GCA_035325645.1 of Candidatus Macondimonas sp. Classification (GTDB taxonomy): domain Bacteria; phylum Pseudomonadota; class Gammaproteobacteria; order UBA5335; family UBA5335; genus Macondimonas. The sequence continues at coordinate 2,747 of DAOKZK010000060.1, forward strand.
CAACTGCTGCAGCAGAAAATCGGACAAGGGCAGCGCCTGCTGCGTGCGCGCCAGGAAGCCGTCGCGGCCTTCCCTGCGCACCAACGAATCGGGATCCTCACCTTCCGGAAGGAACAGAAAGGCGATCTCCCGTCCTTCCAGCATCTCGGGCAGGCTGGTATTTAGTGCGCGTACCGCAGCGGTCCGGCCGGCGCTGTCGCCGTCGAAGCAGAACACGATGCGGCGCGTGTACCGAAACAGGCGGCGCAAATGCTCGGGCGTCGTGGCTGTGCCGAGCGCCGCCACGGCATTGGTGATGCCGTGTTCGGCCAGCATCAGCACGTCCATGTAGCCTTCCACCACCAGCACCCAGCTCAGGTCTCGCTCGGCCTGGCGCGCCTCGTACAGGCCATAGAGTTCCTGACCCTTGTGGAACAGTGGCGTTTCCGGCGAATTGATGTATTTGGGTTGGCCTTCACCCAGGATGCGCCCGCCGAAACCGATCACCCGGCCGCGGCCGTCCCGGATCGGAAAGACGATGCGGTTCCGGAACCGGTCGTAGAAACCGTCATCGCTGTGCTCGCGGGGGATGATCAGCCCACATTCCAGCAACAGGGTGCGTTGCTCCAGCGTGCTTCCGAAGTGCCGCAGTAGCGCGTCCCAGCCGGCGGGCGCGTAACCGAGACCGAATGCGGCTGCGGTCGGCCCGCTCAAGCCTCTCGACTTGAGATAGGCGATGGCGTTGTGCGCGCCCCGGAGTTGCTCCCGGAAGTACTGGGCCGCCGCTTCGAGGACGCTGCGCAGTTCAAGATGACGCGCCGGCGGAGCTTGGTCGCCTGCAGGCAGTGTCAGTCCCGCTTCAGCGGCGAGATCGGCCACCGCATCGCGGAACTCGAGCCGATCGAAGGCCATGAGAAAGCCGATCGCATTGCCGTGGGCGCCGCAACCGAAGCAATGATAGAACTGTTTGTCCGGGCTGACGGTGAAGGAGGGCGTCTTTTCGTCGTGGAAGGGGCAGCGCGCGGTAAAGTCTCTGCCCGCTTTTCTGAGCGGAATGCGGCGCTCGATGAGCGCGACGAGATCGCTGCGCGCCAAGACCTCGTCGATGAATTCCTGGGGGATGGGTCCGCTCATGCTCACCTTCCTGCGCCAAGAAGCCGGAGCATGAATTGAGGCTTCAGCCTCCCAGGCGGTTCTTGAGGCGGCTGCTGACCATCGCCATGTCTGCTCGCCCTTGAATCGCCGGCTTGAGGATGGCCATGACCCGACCCATGTCCTTGATGCCAGTCGCTCCTTCTTCCAGCACCGCTGCATCGATCAGCGCGTCGAGATCGGTTTCCGAAATCGGCTCGGGGAGATAGGACTGCAACACCGCTGCCTCGCTCAATTCCTTGGCAGCCAGTTCGGGCCGGTTTCCGGCTTCGTACTGGGTTGCGGCCTCGCGCCGCTGCTTGATCAGTTTCTCGACCACGGCCAGAACCTGCGTGTCGTCCAGCGTGATGCGCTCATCGACTTCGCGCTGCTTGATGGCCGCTGAGAGCATGCGCAGCGTCAGCAGTTTTTCCTTGTTGCCGCCCCGCATGGCGGTCTTGATGTCGTCCTGCAGCCGACTCTTCAGGTCCATGGTCGAGTTTTCGCGATCGGTCAATACAGCCGGCTTTGGCGCTGGGTGTCGCGCATCAGCCGCTTGGCGTGACGCTTGACCGCGGCAGCCTTGCGGCGCTTGCGTTCCTGGGTCGGTTTCTCGTAGAACTCGCGGCGACGGACTTCCGTCAGCACGCCTGCTTTTTCACAGGCCCGCTTGAATCGCCGCAGGGCGGCATCGAAATACTCGTTTTCCTTGACGCGAACGCTTGGCATGCAATCTCACTCGGCTGACCGTTGATATCATGGCAGCCGGATCACCGCGAATCACCCGCGGGCCGGCAAGACCAAAAATTCTATTCCCTTTGAATTACAATTGCCAGTTCGTCCGGCAACGAAGATCGCGAATCCCATGCGGGTGTTGGGCATCGAAACCTCCTGTGATGAAAGCGCGGTCGCGGTCTATGACGGCGAGAGGGGACTGCTCGCGCATCTCCTGCACAGCCAGGTCGCACTCCATGCCCCGTACGGCGGGGTCGTACCGGAGCTTGCCTCTCGTGATCACATCCGCAAGCTGCTGCCGCTGGTCCAGCAAGTCTTGCAGGCAGCCGATTCTGCCGGCTCGATCGATGGCGTGGCCTATACGGCGGGCCCCGGTCTCGTCGGTGCGCTTCTGGTCGGCGCGACGCTGGCCCAGTCTCTGGCGCTGGCCTGGGATGTTCCCTGTGTCGGTGTGCATCATCTGGAGGGCCATCTCCTCGCGCCCTGGCTCGAACCCCAGGCTCCGGCGTTTCCCGTGCTGGCGCTGTTGGTGTCGGGCGGCCACACGTTGCTGGTGGCCGTCGAATCCGTCGGACGCTACCGCATTCTCGGCGAATCGATCGACGATGCCGCCGGGGAGGCATTCGACAAGGTTGCCAAGCTTCTGGGCCTGCCCTATCCCGGTGGACCCGCGCTGGCGGCGTTGGCTGAATCGGGTGCCCCTGATCGTTTCAGGTTTCCGCGGCCGATGCTCGACCGTCCCGGCCTTGATTTCAGCTTCAGCGGCCTGAAGACGGCTGTGTTGTATGCGGCGCGCGACGCCGGTGCCGATCCGAATGAACAGGACCGGGCCGATCTCGCGCGGGGCTTCGAAGATGCAGTGGTGAGCGTGTTGACGGAGAAATGCCGGCGGGCGCTGGGTCAGACGGGCATGCGGCGGCTGGTGGTGGCGGGCGGCGTGGGCGCCAACCGACGCCTGCGCGGAGCGCTCAGCGAAATGGGGGCGGGCATGAACGTCGAGGTCCATTACCCGCGGCCGGCCTTCTGCACGGACAACGGCGCGATGATCGCATTGGCGGGTTATCACCGGCTGCGTGCCGGTGAGATTGGCGCCACGCCCGTCCGTGCCCGATGGCCGATCGATACCCTGCAACCGCCCGGACGACGCTTTGGTTAAAATGCCGGTTCGCCCACGGCTTGGCCTCTGGTGGAACTCTCAGTGGACATAGTGTATCTGCGCGACCTGCGAATTCCGGCGGTCATCGGCGTCTTTGAATGGGAGCGCCGGGTGCGCCAGGTCATTGCCGTCGACCTCGACATGGCCTTTGATGTGGCCTGCGCCGCCCGCACCGACGCGCTCGCCGACGCGCTGGATTACAAGGCTGTCGCCAAGCGGCTGATCGGCTTTGTCGAGGAAAGCCGCTTTCAGCTGGTTGAAACGCTCGCCGAACGCATCGCCGAACTGGTGCGGCAGGAGTTCCATGTCGGTTGGGTCCGGGTCCGCATCAACAAGACAGGTGCCGTGCGCGGTGCCCGTGATGTGGGCGTGATCATCGAGCGCGGCCGGCGTCCGTCTCCGGCGGCATCGGATGGCCATGATCCCGACTGAGGTCTTCGTCGGACTGGGCAGCAACATCGAGCCACGGCGCAATCTGGGCGCGGCCCTGGATCGGCTGGCCGCGTGCTTCGGTGCGCTGCGCGTATCGCCCGTCTATCAGTGTGAGGCTGTGGGGTTTGACGGCGACCCCTTCCTGAATCTGGTGGTCGGCTTTTCGACAACCGAGCCGCTGGTCGGGGTAAGCGCGTTTCTGCGTGCGGTTGAACGGGATTTCGGGCGCAGCCGCAGCGAGGCGCGGTTTGCCGCCCGCACGCTGGATCTCGACATCATTCTCTTCGGCGATACGGTCGGCGAGGAGGCGGGATTGCGTCTGCCCCGGTCCGACATCCTGCGCTACGGTTTCGTCCTCAAACCCTTGGCGGATCTCGTCCCAGACGCGGTGCACCCGGTCTGTGGAGAAAGCTATCGTGCGCTTTGGGATCGTTTGCAACCGGGTCCGGATTTGATGCTTGTCGCGCCGCTCGCAGCTGCCTCAACCCACGCCATCGCAGGGGGATCGTGAATCATGTGCGGCATCGTCGGCGCCATCGCGCAACGCAACGTCACGCCCATCCTGCTCGAAGGACTGCGGCGGCTCGAATACCGCGGCTACGATTCCGCCGGCGTGGTGGTGCTGGGTCCTGCGGGGCTCGAGCGGGTGCGCACCGTCGGCAAGGTGGAGGTTCTGGCTCGGGTGCTCGAGCGCACGCCGCTCACCGGATCGCTCGGCTTGGCGCACACCCGCTGGGCCACCCACGGCGCACCGAGCGAACGCAATGCGCATCCACATATCGCCGGCGGCCGCGTGGCCGTGGTGCACAACGGCATCATCGAAAACCATGCCGAGCTGCGCGCCGAACTCCTCGCCCGCGGCGAGGTGATCGAGTCCGATACCGACACGGAACTCATTGCGCACCTGATCCATCGCGCGCTCAGGGATCATTCCGACCTGATGGCCGCGGTGCGCGCCTGCCTCGGCCGCTTGCGGGGCGCCTACGCCATCGCCGTCATCGATCGGGCCGCGCCGGACCGGCTGGTGGTCGCACGCGCCGGTAGTCCGTTGGTGATCGGTGTCGGGATCGAGGAGCACTTCGTCGCCTCCGATAGTGCCGCACTCTTGCCGGTAACGCAGCAGTTCCGCTACTTGGCCGAAGGTGATGTGGCCGAGATACGCAGCAGCGGCGTGCGCATCGTGGATCAGGCCGGGAACCCCGTCGAGCGACCGGTTCATCAGTCGCGCCTGGTCCAGGAGAATCTCGAGCGCGGCCCTTACCGGCATTTCATGCTCAAGGAAATCCACGATCAGCCGCGCATGCTCGCGGAGACCCTGGAAGGGCGGATGAGTAGGGACCGGGTGCTTCCCGACATGTTCGGCCCGGACGCCCAAGGACTGTTTACCCAAGTACGCGCCGTGCATCTGGTCGCCTGCGGCACCAGCTATCACGCCGCGCTGGTCGCGCGCTACTGGATCGAGGCCTTGACCGGCCTGCCGGCCACAGCGGAGATCGCCAGCGAATTCCGCTACCGTCGTCCAGCCGTACCGGCCGGGACCCTGCTGGTCACCCTGTCCCAGTCCGGCGAGACCGCCGATACCCTCGCGGCGCTGCGCATGAGTCGCGAGCTGCCCTATCTGTGCCGCCTTGCCATCTGCAACGTCCCGGAAAGCTCGCTGGTGCGTGAATCCGACCGGGTCTTGATGACCCGGGCAGGCACCGAGATCGGCGTGGCGTCGACCAAGGCGTTCACCACCCAACTGGTGGCGCTGATGCTGCTGACCTTGTGCCTGGGTCAAGCCCACGGTCTGGCGCCGGAGGAAGTGGCGCGCATCGTTGCCGAGTTGCGTGCCCTGCCGCTTCAAGTCGAACAGGTTCTGGCGATGGAAGAGGAGGTGGCCGCGCTGGCCGTGCGCCTGGTCCATCGCGAGCATGCGTTGTTCCTGGGGCGCGGCGTGGAATACCCGATTGCCATGGAAGGGGCGCTCAAGCTCAAGGAAATCTCCTACATCCACGCCGAGGCTTACGCCGCCGGCGAGCTCAAGCATGGACCGCTGGCGCTGGTGAGCGAAGCCGTGCCGGTGATTGCGGTGGCACCCAACAACGCACTGCTCGAAAAGCTGCTTTCCAACTTGCACGAAGTGCGGGCGCGCGGTGGCGAATTGCTGGTCTTTGCAGGCATCGGGTCGGGTGTGGCTCCAGCCGAAGGCGTGACGGTGCTTGAGTTGCCGGTCGTGCTGTCGACGCTGTCGCCGGTGCTCTTCACCCTTCCCTTGCAGCTTCTGGCCTATCATGTGGCGGTGCTCAAGGGGACCGATGTGGACCGGCCACGCAATCTCGCCAAATCGGTGACCGTCGAATGAACCGCCCTCGGCCGATCAGAGGTGTCGGTCTGGACCCCTTCCTGTCGCCTCGATGAAGATGGAAGAATCAAACCGATACGAAACGATGCGATTTCAAACGGGAGCTCGCCCATGACCTCGACCCACGCCTTTGCTTCCATCGCCCGTGTTGCCGGGCTTGCCCTGTTCATGGCCTTGCCGTTGTCCGCGCAGGCGCAAAACTGGCTTACCGGGCCGGCCCTCAATCCTCTGGAAAAGGGCAGCGTCTACGCCAAGTTCGGCATCAGCCGCTTCGATCCGAGTTCGAGCTCGGGCCCATTGACCTTCGACACGGATACGAACGTGCCCATCCTCGGCACCGTCCTGCCAGCCGGGCCGGTCGCGGATTCGGGGATCGGCGTCGCGACCGATGAGATCGCCACGATCACGATCGGCTATCTGCTCACGCGCCATTGGGCCATCGAGACGGCCCTCGGTCTGCCGACGCTCAAGTTCGACAACGTGGGCAAGGGCAGTCTCGAGGAAGATCCCCTGGTACGGGTGCGCATCCCGCGCCTGAGCAACGTGCAGGTGGGCCCCCTCGACGGCAAGATCGCCGACGTGACGGCCGCGCCGCTGAACGCCAAGTTGATCTATCAGTTTCTGCCGGACCGGCGGGTGCGCCCCTATCTCGGCGCTGGAGCGACCTACACCATCACCTACAACGAGCGCCTGGTCGATCCGAGCCTATGGACGAGCCGCACCGACCCGAGTACAGCGCCGGAACTGAAGGTCAGCGATGAATGGGGCAGCATCCTGCAGGCCGGCATCGACATCGACCTCACCAAGAAATGGTTCCTGGGCCTCGATGTCATGCGTGTCGATCTGGACTTCGACAATCGCATCACCAACGTCGTGACCGACGGTGGCGTGGTGGGAAACGTGCAGGGCTCGAACGCACGGGTCAAGGTCGAGGCTGATCCTTACATCTACACCCTGAGCCTGGGGCGGATCTTCTGATAACACGGAAAGCCGGGATGTCGCCGCGAGCATCGGATCAGGATCGCGTCAGATAGACATCGAAGCGCGTCCCGCCCATGCGGATCGCATGGCTGGGCGCCATGGCCGACAGCGGCGGGGCGGCTGCCGGACGCTTGACCACGACACGCTGACGTGCGGCGCGGCATGCGGCCGGCAGCAGCTCCGGATCGGGCGGCGTGTCGCCCAGCAGGCGGCGCAGATACTGCATCTCGCGCCCCGGCAGCGCGCTGCGGGGATCTGCCGGGTACATGGGGTCCAGATAAACCACTTGTGGACGTTCGTGGAAGGTGAGCGCCTCCAGAAACGCCCGCGCCTCTCGATGCAAGACCCGCATGCGCTGACAGATGTCGCTCACCCCGGCGACGCGCCGTCCGCGCGCCACCCCATCGGCAAGCAGGGTCACCAGGACGGGTGAACGCTCCAGCAGCGTCACCTGCCACCCGAGATGCGCCAGCACGAAGGCGTCCTTGCCCAGCCCGGCCGTAGCATCGATCAGTGTGGGCACATCTCCCGGAACGGGCCGGCCAGCCGCTCGCCCCAAGCCTTGCTGGCGGTCTTTTCCGCGGGCGCGACGATAGGTGAGTGCGCCCGACGTGAAATCCACGCGCAAGGGCCCGAGCGCGCCTTGATGATCCTGCAACGACCAGCCGTCGGCGTCATGGGCGAGGGTCAGCCCGCCGGGTGGATGGACATCGAGCGTGCGTTGCGCAGCCGGGGGAAACGAGCTCATCGGCATGTCCGCATTTTACCGGAGCCGCAGCCGTGACTATGCTGGGCAAACCGCCGCGGCCGCCGGCCCCGGATCATTCACGAGGGAGAGGTGAGACATGCTTTATCGCATCGGAACGCGCGAGGTGGTCTGCCACGGCGAGAACTACATCGCCGACACGGCCGTCCTGATCGGCTCGGTGGTGCTGGAGAAGAATGCCAGCGTCTGGTTCAACGCCGTGCTGCGCGGCGACAACGAGGTCATCACGGTCGGTGAGAACAGCAACGTCCAGGACGGCGCTGTGCTGCACACCGATCCGGGTATCAAGCTCACCATCGGCCGCAACGTGACAGTGGGCCACAAGGTCATGCTGCACGGCTGCACCATCGGCGACAACAGCCTGATCGGCATCAATGCGGTGATCCTCAACCGCGCCGTGATCGGCAAGAACTGCCTGATCGGGGCCAACACGCTGATCACCGAAAACAAGCAGATCCCCGACGGTTCCATGGTGATGGGTTCGCCGGGCAAGGTGGTGCGCCCGCTCACGCCGCCCGAGATCCAGATGCTGGCGCTTAGCGCGCAGCACTACGTGCACAACGCCAAGCGCTATCGCACCGAGCTGGCGATTCAGGAGGCGCCGCTCAGCGGTTGACGGCGCGCTTGCTCAGTTTGCGCTGCAAGGTGCGGCGGTGCATGTTCAGGCTGCGCGCGGCGGCGGAAATGTTGCCGCCGTGCTCGGCCAGCACGCGCTGGATGTGCTCCCACTCCAGCCGCCGGACCGACAGCGGTTCGGATTCGGTTGGGAGCAGGGGTGCGGCTGCTTCGCCCGGCGCATGGCCGAAGGCGCGCACGATGGCATCCGCATCGACCGGCTTCGGCAGATAGTAGGCCGCCCCCAGCTTGATGGCGTCGATGGCCGTGGCGATGCTGGCGTATCCCGTCAGGACCACGATGCGCATGCCCGGATCGATGTCGCGCAGTGGCTCGATCAGGTCCAGCCCCGATTCGCCTTCCATCAGGCGCAGATCGAGCACAGCATGGGAGGGCCGGTGCTGTCGCGCCAACTGCAGGGCCTGCGTTCCGGTCTGCGCCCAATGCACGGCATAGCCCCGGCGGTCCAGAGCGCGCGCCATGACGGGCCCGAACACCTCATCATCATCGACCAGCAGCAAACTGTGTTCAGCGGCTTTCTGAAACGGCATTCTTGAATTCTCTGACAGAGTTTTGAGAAAAAATGGGCAATATGACTCGCGCGCAGCTTCCTTGCCCCGGTGCAAACTCAAGCGTCATTTTGCCGCCCATACGCTGGATCACACTCTGCGCCAAAAACAGCCCCAAGCCATAGCCACTGGCTTTGTTACTTGCCCCTATCTGGCCCAGACGCGGCACAAGCTCAGCCGAAACCCCTGCACCCTCATCCCGAATCGACAGGTGTAGCCACTGCGCATCCCAATCGATCGTCAGGCCGATGGGTTGCGGGCTGGCGTCGGCGGCATTGTTGAGCAGGCTGACCAGCGACTGGATCAGCGTCTCCTCGATGACCAATTCGGGACCGGGGGCGGGTTTTTCCCATTTCTGTGCCACCGCATGATCGGGTCGCAACGCGGCAAAGCGGTCGAGGGTCTGCGTGATCAATCGATCGACGGGGCCTGCGCTCGCGCCCTCACCCCGCAATTCACCGCCAGCGGCCAGGATCCGCGTCAGGTTTTCGCGGCAACGGAGGATCTGGGATTTGAGCAGATTCAGATCGTCCTGAACGTCGACGTCCGCCGGACATCTTTCCCGCAGTTCGTCGACCAGCAACGTCATGGTCGACAGTGGCGTGCCCAGTTCGTGTGCCGCGCCGGCAGCCAGTGCGCCTAACGCCACCACCTGCTGATCCCGCAGCGCGGCCTCGCGCGCGCGCGCCAGTCCTTCTTCGCGTTCGCGCAGCTCATCGGCCATGGCGGCGACGAAAAAAGCCATGACGCTGGCCGCCAGGACGAAACTTCCCCACATGCCGACCAGATGCAGGCTGAAGTTGTCATGTCCCATACCCGCCGGATGAGACAGCGGGATATTCCAGAACATCAAGGCCGTGTAACAGGCGACACTGGCCAGTGCGAGGGTGCCGGTGTCCCGTGCCGGCAGGGTTGAGGCGGCCACAGCCAAGGGCAGCAGATAGAGCGACGCAAAGGGATTGGCATGACCGCCCGTGACATACAGCAAAGCGGTGAGGCCTGCGATGTCCACGAGCAGGTGACGCAGGAACCGGGCGCGGGTCACGGGCGCCGCGTGCCGCGTCAGCCGCCACGCGTCGAGGTTGTCCAGCGCCATCACCGCCAGGATGAACAGCGGCAGGCCCAGCGGAATACCGAGCCCCAGCAGCCACTGGGTGATTCCCACCACGAGGGCCAGTCCGCCGATCGCCGTGGTACGCAGGAGCACCAGGCGGCGCAGGTTGTTGGCCGGAACACGTGGCGAACCCGAAAGGCGTTGGGTGGCGATCATGGGCAAATTATAGGGGGAGCGTCGGAACGACCGGTTGCGGCGAAAGGCCGCAGGCTGATCTCATCGGGCGTCCGGACGTTCCTGCCGATGCGCCGGTGGCCGCTGCAGGGCGTCTTCGACCTTGTCGCGTGTCGCCCGGTCGGTCAGGCGTTCGACGAGGTACAGCGCGAAATCCATGGCGGTGCCGGGCCCGCGCGATGTGATGACGGGCCCGTCGATGATCACCGTGGCGGCCGGCTCGAGGACCAGCCCCGGTACGTCGAGTGGCTCGAGGAATCCCGGGTAAGCAACCGCCCGGCGATGATCCAGCAATCCCAGATGTGCCAGAACGGTCGGTGCGGCGCAGATGGCCGCGACCAGCCGGCCTTCGCCGACCTGGCGGCGGAGCAACTTCGCCACTCGGCTGTCTTCAGTCAATCGGCGAGTGCCCTCGGCGCCGCCCGGTAACACGATCAGATCGAAGGTCTCTGCGCTGACCGAGCCGAGATCCGTATCCGGCAGCAGACGGACCTTGCGGCTCGCCGTCACGGGCCCTGCCTCGAGTCCTGCCGCTGTCACGTCGATTCCGGCGCGGCGCAACACATCGATGATCGTCACGGCCTCGAGTTCTTCGCACCCCGTTGCCAAGGGCACCAGCGCGCGGGGGGGTGCTGCAGTGGCCATCCGGCTCGTCATCGCCGCGTCTGCAGCAGCGTCATCCCCTTGAGCAGGTTGAGCGCTTCATACAGCTGGTAGTCGGAAGCTACGAGGTCGCCATTCATCGTGTCCGTTGGCTCGGGCGTTGCGCCGGGCTTGGCTTCGGGCGCCAAGCGTCCGCTGAGTTCGGACTCGCGAACCATTCCGGATGGCGTTTCGACCTTGCTCACCTTGACTGATTGAAGCGGGATGTCCGGTTCGATGCCCTGGGCCTGGATCGAGCGTCCGCTGGGGGTGTAGTAGCGGGCGGTGGTCAGTTTGACCGCATCGCCGTTGGGCAAGGGCAGCACGGTCTGTACCGATCCCTTGCCGAAGCTGCGGGCACCCATGATCAGCGCTCGCTTGTTGTCCTGCAAGGCGCCCGCAACGATCTCGGAGGCCGAAGCAGAGCCGCCGTTGATCAGCACGACCATGGGCGCGCCACGCAGGCTGTCACCCGGGGTCGCCGGGAAATCCTGGCGGCTGGATTTGTCTCGACCTTGCGTGTAGACCACGAGCCCTGAGCTCTGGAATACGTCGGCGACCTCCACGGCAGCAGTCAGGAGGCCTCCGGGATTGTTGCGCAGATCCAGCACGAGACCACGCAGTGGTGCCTTGTTCTCGGTCACCAGCTTGGCGAGCGCATCCTCGAGATCCTTGCCTGCGTCATTGCGGAATTGCGTGACGCGGATATAGCCATATCCGGGCTCGAGCAAGCGACGCTTGATGCTCTGGACATTGATGATGGCCCGGTTGATGGTGACGACAAACGGAGCGTCCTGCTTTTCGCGCAGTATCGTCAAGCGGATGGGCGTGCCAGGCTCTCCCCGCATGCGGTTGACCGCCTCGGTCAGGGTCATGCCTTTGACTTGGGCGTCGTCCAGTTTGATGATCAAATCGCCGGGCTGCAGGCCGGCTTTCGCGGCCGGCGTGTCGTCGATGGGCGCGACCACTTTGACGAAGCCGTCCTCCATCTGAACTTCGATGCCCAGTCCGCCGAAGCGGCCACTGGTGTTGATCTGCATTTCCTTGAATTCGCTGGCGTCGAGATAGGCCGAATGCGGATCGAGACCGGACAGCATGCCCCGAGCGGCGTTCTTCATCAGGGTGTCTTCCTCGACCGGCTCGACATAGTCCTGCTTGACGCGCTCCAGGATCTCGACAAAGTTGCGAATCTCGTCTAGCGGGACTTTAGGAGCCTTGGCCCGATCGGCGAATACGACCTGTCCCACGCTGAGGCTCACGCCCAGCAACAGGCCCAACAGGAGGAACCACCCACTGCGTCCTTTGAAATTCATGCTTTGCCCTTGAGTTTGGGGGATGAGCACCTGAAGCCAGATGCCGTCTTTGCGGTCGGCATCCGTGGCTGTGGCTCTTGTCACACTTGATTTGAACTCAACATTATCATAGGTCGCAATCGCGGAATATGCCGCGGGAGCACTAGGGAAAGTCTGAACAACTCCCGAACCCGTGTGATTTCGTGGTGATTTCG
>DAOKZK010000061.1:0-14603 GCA_035325645.1 Candidatus Macondimonas sp.
GCCTTCGCTTCTGCCTCGGCCTGCCGTTTGGCCTCCGCAGCCGCTTCGGCTTCTGCCGCTGCTTCCGCTCGCAGGCGCGCCTCGCGCTCCTGCTCGGCGCGCTCGCGCTCCGCTTCCTGCCGTCTGCGCTCAGCAAGCATTTGCTCGCGCTTGCGCTCGGCCTGGCGATTGGCTTCGCGTGTATCGACCAGATTGGCCTGGATGATGGTGCCGGCGCTGGGCTGAACCGGACGCGACCGGGGCCACAAGGTCGCCAGCGCGAGGATCAGCACGAGCGCGAGATGCAGGCCGATGGAAAATCCCAGGTAGCGCGCGCGGGAGGACTGCTCGATCGGCCGGGAAGCGTCGTTGTCCGCCATCAGCGCCGCCGACGATCCGAGTCGGGGGGAGGGTCGGTCATGAGACCCACGTTGGGCGCGCCGGCCTGTTGCAGGATCACCATTGCCTGGACCACGCGCCCATAGTCGACGGTGTGGTCGCCCTGCACGAGCACGGGGTTGTCCTTCCGCTGCGCCAGCACCGCGCCGACCTCGCTCAGGATCGTGCCCTCATCGACTTCGCGGTCGCCGCCGTCCACCAGGTTGAGGTACATCCGCCCTTGGGCATCGACGCTCAGGATGACAGGTTTCTTGTCTTCCAGATCCTCCAGTGTCAGCGGCTTGGCATCGGCCTTGGGCAGGTCGACCTGCACGCCGCGCGACAGCAGCGGCGTGGTTGCCATGAAAATGATCAGCAAGACCAGCATGACGTCGATGTAGGGAACGACGTTCATTTCGCCGATGAGCCCACGCTTACCCGTAACTTGCGCCATGAGCGATCTCCGCGTGAAGCAGGGTCAGGGCATGTCGGCGGCGGCCATCTTGCGACCGGCCTCGCCGCTGCCTGAAAAGACGTTGCGCTGCAGGATGTTCGAAAACTCGTCCCGGAACCCGTCCATCTGGGTGACGAGGACCGCGATCTGCGATGCGTAGCGGTTGTAGGCGATCACCGCGGGGATGGCGGCGAAAAGCCCCATCGCGGTGGCGATGAGGGCCTCCGAAATGCCCGGCGCCACCATGCTCAGGGTGGCCTGCTGTACCTTCGCCAGACCCTGAAAGGAATGCATGATGCCCCACACGGTGCCGAACAGGCCCACATAGGGCGTCACCGATCCGATGGTCGCCAGCGTGGGCAGGTGCTCTTCGAGGCGCTCGGTTTCTCGCAGTTGTGCCGCCCGCATGGCCCGGTTGGCCGCCTCGACACACTCCTCCGGGCTGGGATTGGGCTGCTGGCGCAAGCGCACGTATTCTCCGAATCCTGCGACGAAGACGCTTGCCAGACCTTCGCGAATGCGATCACGGCTGGCTTGACGGAACAGCTCGCCGAGTTCCATGCCAGACCAGAATCGATCCTCGAAGTTGCGGCTCATCTTGCGCGCATTGGCCAGCTGCGCCCGCTTCTGGAAGATCACATACCAGGAGAAAACCGACGCCAACAACAGGATTCCCATGATCGCCTGGACCAGCAGGCTGGCTTGCAGGATCAACGAAACGATCGACATGTCTGGGCTAGGGGTGTCCATGGGACCATTCCTCAGTCAGGAAGCGGGGCAAGCGAACGGGTTTCAGATCGGATGCGCGAGCGCAAACGATGATCACTTCGGCACGACAGTAGACGGTTCCGGAGAGATCGCGGATCTCCTGACGCAAGGGCAACCGGACCCCGCCCGCTGCCGAGGCGGTCACGGTGGCGCGAAGTTCTTGATTGAACCGGGCGGGACGCAGGTAATCAATGGCCAGCCGGGCGACGAGAAAAATCAATCCCTGTTCGGCGATCATCCGATCCTGCTCGACGCCGAAGGTCCGCAGCCACTCAGTCCGCGCCCGCTCGAGAAAATGCAGGTAGCGCGCGTGGTACACCACGCCGCCCGCGTCGGTGTCCTCGTAATACACGCGGATCGGCCATGCAAACTCGATCAAATGTCCCATCCGTTTGCCGCCGAGCCACGACGCTGAAAACGGGGCAAATATAAACAGAATCAAGCCATTTGTCATCGTTTCATGAACGTGAACGCTGACTTCTCGACAAAAAAAAGCCCCCGCGAACGAGGGCCAATTAAGGGGGAGTCTGAAAAAACCCGCTTTGGCAAACCAATAGCAGGATCGGCGATGACCGAGGACTTTACGGCGCTCGGGCACCGAACAGGGTCGGACAAGAATCGGGCCAACCTCCCTCCCGTTCTCATTATCAAGGACTTATGCGAAATAAAGCATCCTGGGTCGTCAACAGGAAGCATTCGGGCAAGCGTCGTGTCGTCGCCTTGCGACAAGATAGCAACCAGTAGCAATCCAAGCCTTTGATAAAGAATAAAAACTGTATGTCTCTAAGTGACGACAGGCTCTAGTCCTTGAACTGGGCGGGGTCGAGCGAGTGCCGATGCAGGAGCTTGTAGAATTCGGTGCGATTGCGACCGGCGAGACGAGCTGCCTGGGTGACATTGCCGCGGGTCATCTGCAGCAGACCGATCAGATAATCGAATTCGAACTGCCGCCGGGCATCGGCAAAGGGGACGATGTCTTCGACGCGGTCCTTGATGGCATCCTGCAAGACGCTTGCCTGGATCTGCGGCCCCGCGCTCAAGGCAACCGCCTGCTCCACCACGTTGTAGAGCTGACGGACATTGCCGGTCCAGTCGGCAGCCATCAGCAGTTCCATCGCGCTCCGGGAGAATGCCGCGACCGGCTTCTGGTACCGCTGCGCCAGTTCGGCCCGGAAGTATTCCGCAAGCAGGGGAATGTCGTCCCGGCGCTGGTTCAGCGGCGGCAAGGACAGGGTGACGACATTGAGGCGGTAGAACAGATCCTCCCGGAACCGGCCCGCTTTCATTTCCTCTTCGAGGTCGCGGTGAGTCGCCGAGATCACGCGCACGTCGACCGGCACCGACCGGGTCGCCCCGACGGGACGCACCTCCCGCTCCTGCAGCACCCGCAGCAACTTGACCTGCAAAGGCGGCGGCATATCGCCGATTTCATCGAGGAACAGGGTCCCTCCGCTGGCCGAGACGAACAATCCCTGATGGTCCTGAATGGCGCCCGTGAAGGCGCCGCGCCGATGTCCGAAGAGCTCGGATTCGAGCAGGTTCTCAGGGATGGCGCCGCAGTTCACCGCAATGAACGGCGCCTGTGCCCGCCGGCTGGCGCGATGGATCGCCTTGGCCAGCAGTTCTTTGCCTGTGCCGCTTTCCCCTTCGATGAATACGCTCGCATCGCCTCCAGCCACACGATAGGCGCGGCTCAGCAACTCCTCCATCGCCGCGTTGCGGGTGATGATTTCGGCACGCCACCGAGAATCGTCGCCGGAACCCGACAAAGCCTCGCTCAAGCGCGACTGATCCAGCGCCTGGCGGATCTGCTCCAACAGATCGCGACTCTCGAACGGCTTGGTCAGAAAGCTGAACACCCCCTGCTTGGTGGCATGCACGGCATCGGGAATGGTGCCGTGCGCCGTGAGGATGATGGTCGGGAGAAAGGGATGGCGACGATGGACCTGCTCGAACAAGGCCATGCCGTCCATGCCGTCCATGCGCAGATCGGTGATCAGCAGATCCGGCCGGAATCCCGGCAGTCGATCCATTGCAAGCTGCCCGCTTTCGACCGGCAGCACCTCGAAACCGGCGGCTTCGAGACGCAGGGACAGCAACCGCAGGAGACTCAGGTCGTCGTCGACGAGCAAGATTCGGGCAGATGAAGACATGGGCTTCAGGGTCCTGTATCCGGTCGGGAAAATCCCGGGAAAGTTCAGCGTTGGAGAGAGCGCTCGACCTCCTTGAGTGCCTGAACCTGCCGACGCAGTTCCGTCAACTCCTGGTTGTTCGCGCGTTCGCGGGCGCTTTGTCGCTTGAGCAGGGCAGCCTGCTTAAGCAATAAAGGGGCCAAAACCGCTGTATCCGATCCGGCCCAGCCGGGCTTGGCATCGCACCCGCTGAGCAGACTATCGTTCTCGGCGAATTCAGAATCACCGGCAAAATCTGGCCGCGTCAGCAACATCAGGATTTCGATCGCTCCCTCGCCACATTCATAGGTCTCGAGTTCCTTGCGCCGCTGCTTGTATTGCTGGCGCGCATCCCGCAAGGGCATCGAGGTCAATTCGGCATAGCGCTCGACCCACGCGCGCATGGACTTCTGGGCGCCCCCCACGACCACCGGCACGACGATCGGCTCGGCGTAATCGTTTCGCGACACCGCCGTGCAACCCGCCACGGCCGCCATCAACACCAGCCATCCGCTCCGAAGCATCCACCCCCTCATGCCCGCGTTCCTCCGGGCAGGCGCAGCCTGACCCACGCGCCGCGCTCGGCCGGCAACACCTCGATGTCGCCGCCGTGAGCCCGCGCGAACTCGCGCGCGATCGCAAGACCGATGCCGGAGCCTTTCACCACGCTGCCTCCCGGGATCGCGGCCTTGCCCTGGAAAAATGCCTCGAAGATTCGCTCCCGCTCTTCCATAGGGATTCCCGGTCCTTCGTCGCGCACATCGACCCAGACTTCATTGGCGTGCAGGCCACAGCTCACGAACAGACGCCCTGTGCGCGGCGAAAATTTCGCGGCGTTCGACAGCATGTTGTCGAGGATGGTTCTCAACTTGCCTTCGTCGGCCACCACACTGACCGCCTCGATCCGCGTCTCCAACGCCAACGCCTTGCTGAGCAGCGCCGGTTTGTGATCCTGCAGCAGCGACGTGATGAGAAGCGCCAAGTCGACCCGGCGCGGATTCAGAGCCGGGCGGTGACTCTGCGACATGTTGAAATTGAGCATGTCCTCGATCAATTGCTGCAACTGGATGGCGTTGCGCGACAGGATCTCGAGGATCTCCTGCTGGGCAGGGTTCAGCGGTCCGGCGACATCGTCCGACAGCAACTGTGCCCCCTCGCGGATCGCGCTGAGCGGTGTCTTCAGTTCATGGGACACCTGACGCAGGAACTGGGCCTTCTGCTCTTCCAGGTCGATGAGCCGCTGCCGCAGCCAGTCGAGACGTTGTCCCACCATGGAAATGTCGCGAGGACCGCGCAAGCGGATCGGGCGCGTGAACAAGCCGTCACCCAGCCCCTCGATCGCCCGACGCAGCGCGCGCAGTGGGTGGCCGATGAGTAACGTGAATACGATCGCCGCCAGAATGGCCAGCGGAAGCTGAATGGCCGCGATGCCGATGATCGTCCATCGCGCCCGTTCGCTGCTTCGCTGAATCGACAGCAATTCATCATTGATGACGGCACTGCTCTGGTCGAGGATGTCTTGCGCGGCGTCCTGCAACACGTCGAATTCATGGGCGATGGCAGCGATGTCGGCGGCCGACGCCTCCGGCGACTGCAGGCGCGCGGCGACCTCGATCTCATGGGCCTGAAATGCCGCCAGCCGTGAGGCGAATTCAGGAGACCTCGTCAGCGGCGCCAGCGCATCGGCACTTGCCAGAAGGGCCTCGCGGGTGCGGCGATAGGACTGCATGAACACCGGATCGCCGACGGCGAGAAACTGCAGGGCGCCACGCTCCATGACCGCCACCTGTTCGATCAGCGCGCGACCGTTCTGCGCAGCACGAACTGAATCCAGAACCGCAGTGCGTCCTTGCGCGAAAAGCAACTCGAGCGATCCGATCGCGATAAATATGGCGAGGATCGGCGGAATCAGGACGACGACATAACTGATCAGGATCAGCCGGAGGATGGAGCGCGGCTGGTAGAAAAACCGGCGTCTCACGGGTCGTCGCCCGGCGCCCCGAACGGCAATTCGACGCTTCCGAGTTCGGCAGGCCTGCCCCAGTGTCGCAAGGCGCGGGGAGCGGCGACGCGCCCGCGGGCGGTACGCTGCAGGAACCCTTCCTGGATGAGGTAGGGCTCGATGACCTCCTCGAGCGTGCCCTTATCCTCGCCCAAGGCGGCCGCCAGGCTCTCGATGCCGACCGGCCCGCCGTCGTAGCGCTCGATCAGGCAGCCCAAAAGTTTGCGATCCTGCACGTCCAGGCCGTGGGCATCGACCGCGAGCATGTCGAGCGCCCCCCGCGCGCTGGCCAGATCCACCGTCCCGTCGCCCCGCACCTGGGCGTAATCGCGCACCCGCCGCAGCAGCCGGTTGGCGATGCGCGGAGTGCCGCGGGAACGACGCGCGATTTCAGCGGCGCCCTCGGGCAGGACCTGGACGCCGGAGAGCTGCGCCGAGCGCATCACGATGCGGGTCAGATCCTCGGCGTTGTAGTATTCGAGCCGCTGCACGATGCCGAAGCGATCGCGCAGCGGCGCGCTCAGCAGGCCCGCCCGCGTGGTTGCGCCGACGAGCGTGAACGGCGGCAGATCGAGCTTGATCGAACGCGCGGCCGGCCCCTCGCCGATGACGATGTCGAGCTGATAATCCTCCAGCGCGGGATAGAGGATCTCCTCCACGGCCACCGGCAGACGGTGGATTTCATCGACGAACAGCACATCGCCTGCTTCCAGATGGGTGAGCAGCGCCGCCAGATCGCCCGGCCGTTCCAGCACGGGACCCGCGGTCTGACGCAGCCGGGCGCCCATCTCGTGGGCGATGATGTGCGCCAGCGTGGTCTTGCCCAATCCCGGCGGACCGAACAGCAGCACATGATCCAATGCCTCGCCGCGCCCCCGGGCCGCGGCAATGAAGATTTCCATCTGGCTGCGCACGGCCGCCTGGCCGACGTAATCGGCGAGCTGACGCGGGCGCAGGGCGCGATCGATCGACTCCTCGCCGCCCTGCGGCGCCGGCGTCACCAGACGATCGCGCTCAATCGGCATGGCGCTTTACTGAAAGGCCGAGCGCAGCGCGAGACGGATCAGCGTCTCGCTGTCGGTGATCGCGGGGTCGAGCGATTGCAGGAGATCGCGCGCCTCATTGGTGCGATAACCCAAGGCCACGAGCGCGGCATAGGCCTCCTCGAAGGCTCCGGGCGGCGGGGCGACTGTGCCCGAGGCGCCCGCGGGCGCGACCACCGGCAAGGCGCCCATGCGGTCGCGCAGTTCCACCACCAGCCGCTCGGCCGTCTTGCGGCCCACGCCGGAAACCCGGGTCAGCGCCGCAACATCGCCGCGCATCAGGCAGTCCTGCAGCTGCGCGGCCGGCATGGCCGACAGCAACGCCAAGGCCAATTTGGCCCCCACGCCGTTCACGCGCAGCAGCGCGCGGAACAACGTCCGCTCGGCCCGGTGCCCGAAGCCATAGAGCTGCAGGGCGTCCTCGCGCGAAATCAGGTGCGTCCACAAGAGGGCTGCCTGTCCGGATTCCACCACCTCCAGCAGTCCAGCGGGCACTTCGACCTCGTAGCCGACACCGGCGACGTCGATCACCAGAAACGGCGGCGCCACCTCGATCACCTCGCCGCGCAGACAGCCGATCATCCCCAGCCTCCGCCCGCCGGCCCGGCGGCGAATCGGCTGCGTTGATGGGCATGGCAGATCGCCAACGCCAGCGCGTCCGCCGCATCGGCCGCTGGCATGCCACCCAGATTCAGTAATTGACGCACCATGTGCTGGATCTGCTCCTTGGTCGCCGCTCCAGTCCCCGTGACGGTCTGTTTCACCAGGCGCGGCGCATACTCGGCCAGCGGCAGCGCCGCCCGGCCGATCGCGCACAGGATCACGCCGCGCGCCTGCCCCAGCTTCAGCGCGCTGTCGACGTTGCGCATCACGAACACCCGTTCCAGGCTGACCTCCTGAGGCCGCCACTGCGCGATCAGCTGCGCCAGCGCGTCGTCGAGTTCGGCCAGACGCGCCGCCATGTCGGCCTTGCCCAAGCGGATGCAGCCGCTGTCCACATAGCTCAGCCGGCCGCCGGCCTGCCATTCCAGCATCCCGAACCCCGTGACGCGCGACCCGGGATCGATCCCCAGGATGCGCAGCGGCGCAGCGCCGGCAACGGCATTCAGGCCAGCAGCTCCTCGGGGAGGTCCGCGTTGGAATAGACGTTCTGGACATCGTCCAGATCTTCCAGCCGCTCGAGCAGCTTGAGCACGCTCATTGCGGCCTCGCCTTCCAGGCTGACCAGCGTGGCCGCCCGCTCCGTGACTTCCGCCGCTGCCGGTTCGAAGCCGGCTGCCCGCAGGCTCGACAGAGCCGCCTCGAAGCCTTCGGGCGCCACCAGCACGTCCACCGAATCGTCGGCGTTGCGCACGATGTCGTCGGCGCCGGCCTCGAGCGCCGCTTCCATCAGCGCGTCATCGTCCGTGCCGGGCGCGTAGGTGATCACACCGGTGCGGGTGAACAGATAGCCGACCGAACCGTCGGCGCCGAGATTGCCGCCATGCTTGGTGAACGCGTGCCGGACCTCGGCGACGGTGCGGTTGCGGTTGTCGGTCATGCACTCGACCAGCACCGCGACACCGCCGGGACCATAGCCTTCATACCGCACCTCCTCCAGGGCCACCCCTTCCAGATCGCCGCTGCCGCGCTTGATGGCACGCTCCACGGTGTCGCGCGTCATGTTGGCCGTGAAGGCCTTGTCCATGGCCAGACGCAGCCGGGGATTGCTGGCCGCATCCGCCCCGCCCGCCCGGGCCGCGATGGTGATTTCCCGAATCAGCTTGGTGAAAAGTTTGCCGCGCCGCGCATCCTGAGCATTCTTGCGATGCTGGATGTTGGCCCATTTGCTATGTCCTGCCATCGATCGACCACTGTTGTCGTCAAAACACTCTCCGGGGCACACCGAGCGACCCCGGGCGACCTCAGAACGTGATGTTCAGCCCGAGTTGGGCGCCTTTCTGGAGATCCTGATCGCCCGCATCCTCCAACTCGACCCGGGTCAGGCGATAGCCGATGTAGACGCGCGTCTCGTTCAGGACCTCGTATTCGATGCGAGCAGCGGTATCGAGCAGCGATTTACCCTCGCCGAAGGTGAGCACTTCCGGCGCGTAGCTGACGGCAAATGCCAGGCGGGCGCGGTTGAAGTCCTGCGGCGTTACGTAAAGCTCGCCCGTCAACGCAACCGCGCTCACGTCCTCGTCCGGGTCATCCACGGAAGCGCCGTACAGTGTCGCGCCCAGCGCGACTTCCACGCCCGTCGTGTAACCGCCGGCGTCGCCGCGAACTTTCAGTCCGAGATGAATCAGATCCCCTTCGTCCGAATTGTGCAGCACGCCGACATCGGCCCGCAGCATACCGCCCGCTGCGGGCGCCACATCGCCCTCATAGGCGGCGCGAAAGGCATCTTCGCCAACCGACAGATCGACGGTATGGGCCGAGACCGCCATGGGGGCCAGCAGGCCGATCCATATGGAACGCGAAAACAACCGCATGAAAACACTCCTTTCCTTCACGAGCAGCGCGGACGACCCGCAGGCCAAACCGCCAATTGCCGTTTATCATACCCGGATTGAACACCCGCCCACATCCGAAGGCGCAGGCACGATGACGGCATCTCCCCTTTCGCCGCCGACCACGGTCGCTGCCGCCGAGGCCTATCTCGCCCAGTTCCCGGCGCAAGCCGCCCGTGCGCTGCAGGCCGGCCGCATGGTGCAGGAGCTGGGTCTCGGGCAGGACGCCGTCGTCGCGGCCATGGTCTATCCGTTGCTCGAGGCAGGAACCCTGCCCCAGGCGTGGATCGAGCCGCCGCATCCTGATCTGCCGTGGCCTCTGCTCAAGGGACTGGACCGACTGCGCATGATGGATGACCTCGCGCCCCGTCAGGCCGGCGTGGCGCCCGACGTCCAGCTCGAGCGGCTGCGCAAGATGCTGCTGGCCATGGTCGAGGACGCCCGGATCGTCGTCATCAAGCTCTGCTATCGGCTGCACACGCTGGAGTCTGCCAAGTCACTGCCGGCCGAGGAACAACGGCGCCTCGCCCAGCAGACGCTCGACCTCTTTGCGCCGCTGGCCAACCGGCTGGGCATCTGGCAGATCAAATGGCAGCTCGAGGACTGGTCGCTGCGCTACCTGCACCCCGACGCGTACCACAAGATCGCCCGCTGGCTGGATGAGCGGCGTGCCGATCGCGAACGCTACATCCGCGACACGATCGCTGCCGTCCAGACCGAACTGGAGCGCCATCACATCCGGGCCACGGTCACGGGCCGCCCCAAGCACCTCTACAGCATCTGGCGCAAGCTGGAGCGCAAGGGCATGAGCTTCAGCGGCCTGTTCGATGCGCGCGCGATCCGGGTGCTGGTGGACGACATCCCCGCCTGCTACGCCGTGCTGGGCCTGATCCACGGCCGCTGGCAGCCGATTCCGGGACAATTCGACGACTACATCGCCTCCCCCAAGGAAAACAACTATCAGTCGCTGCATACCGCCGTGATCGGCCCAGCCGGCAAGACGCTGGAAGTCCAGATCCGCACGCACCGCATGCACGAACAGGCCGAACTGGGCGTGGCCGCGCACTGGCGCTACAAGGAAAGCGGCGTCTCCCCGGACGCCGGTCTGGAGCGCCGCATCAACTGGCTGCGCAAGCTGCTCGAAAGCAGCGGCGAGGACGGCGACGCAGAAGAATTCATGGATCGCTTTCGTGCCGAAATCGGTGAGGAGCGGGTCTACGTCATCACGCCCCGCGGCGACATCCAGGACCTGCCGGCCGGCGCCACCGCGCTCGACTTCGCCTATGCGGTCCACACCGATGTGGGCCACCGTTGCCGCGGCGCGCGCATCAACGGCGCCATCGCGCCGCTCACGCGGCCTTTGCAGAACGGCGACCGGGTGGAGATCCTCACCGCCAAGGAACCGCACCCCAGCCGCGACTGGCTCATTCGGCAATTCGGCTACCTGACCACCAGCCGCGCGCGGGCCAAGGTGCGCCAGTGGTTCAAGCACGAGGACTACAACCAGAACGTCGCCACCGGGCGCGACCTCCTGGAACGTGAGCTTGGCCGTCTGAGCATGGGCGATGAACCCTACGACGCGCTCGCCGCCCAGTTCAATTTCAGTAAGGTCAACGACTTCCTTGCGGCCATCGGCGCCGGCGACATCACCACCGCCCAGATCGCGGGACGGCTGCAGCCGATCGCGCCCAAGGAACTCGCCACGCCGCCCGCCACCGGCCGGGAGCGGCCCGCGGCCGAGGGCAGCGGCATCCACGTCCATGGCGTCGGCCGCATGCTCACCACCCTGGCGCGTTGCTGCAGCCCGGTGCCGCCCGAACCCATCATCGGCTACATCACCAAGGGCCGCGGCATCACCGTGCACCGCCGCGACTGCCGCAACGCCCTGCGTCTGGAAAGCGGCGCGGCCGGGCGCATGGTCGAGGTGAGCTGGGGCGACACCACGGCCCAGACCTACCCCGTCACCATCCGCGTGGAAGCCTACGACCGCCCCGGATTGCTGCGCGACATCACCATGCTGCTGGCCAGCCAGCGCATCAACGTGCTCGGCGCCAACACCCACACCGACAAGGAATCAGGCCACGCCGTGATGGATCTCATCCTCGAGATCACCGGCATCGCCCAGCTCAGCAGCGTGCTCGCGCGCATCAGCCGCTTCCCCAACATCACCAGCGCCCGCCGCCACGACTGACGGGCGCCATGAACCGGCCACCATGTTCGACGTGACCCCCGATGACATCAGCCGGCTCAATGACACCGACCTGCGGGACCTGGTTGGCCGCCTGTGCGAGGCCGAGCTTCACCGTCACGGGCTTTCATCGGCGGCAGTAACCTACGGCGGCCATCAGAACGCCGCAGACGGGGGAATCGATGTCCGCGTGGCATTGAGCGCGGCGCCGTCGAATGCGCTTGGGGACGACAGCTTCGTTCCGCGACCGGCCACTGGCTTTCAGGTCAAGGCGCAAGACATGCCCCGGGCAGCGATCGAGCGGGAGATGCGGCCGGCAGGATCAGTTCGCCCTGTGATTCAAGCGCTTGTTGCCGAAGCCGGCGCCTACATCATCGTCAGTTCGCGGGGATCGGTCGCGGATGGCGTCCTGAGGGCGCGCCGCAAGGCGATGCGCGGCGCCTTGGCCGAGATGCCCGATGCAGACCGGATCCATGTGGACTTTTATGACCGCAAACGCTTGGCGACCTGGGTGCGTCAGCATCCTGGGGTCGGTCTTTGGGTCAAAGAACGGCTCGGAAGCGCCGTGCGCGGCTGGCGTCCATACGGTCCGTGGAGCAGCCCCGCCGAAGGTACGGCGGGCCTTTTCCTGCTAGACGAGAAACTTCGCATTCATCTGGGCGCCAAGCATGCGCCCGAACCGGTGAGGGTCGTCCAGGCCATCGATCAGCTCCGCGCCTGGCTGGCGCAGCCGAAGGGGTGTGTGCGCCTCGTCGGCTTGTCGGGGGTCGGCAAGACGCGCCTCGTCCAGGCCTTGTTCGAAGCGGACATCGGCGCATGCCCATTGGCGCCGTCCCTTGCGGTGTATACGAATCTCTCCGATGACCCGGATCCTCAACCGACAGAGATGGTCACCAACCTGATCGCCAACCAAAAGCCCGCGGTGGTGATCGTGGACAACTGCCCTGCGGATCTGCACCGCACGCTTTCAAATCGTTGCAAAGCTCCGGATAGCACCGTGAGCGTTCTGACCATCGAATACGACATCCGGGACGATCAGCCCGAGGGCACGGAAGTCGTGCGAATGGACACCGCTTCACCCGAGCTGATCGAACAACTGCTCGAGCGACGCTACTCGCAGCTTTCGCAGATCGACGCACGAACGATCGCCCGATTTTCGGGTGGAAACGCCCGCATGGCCATTGCCCTCGCCGAGACGGTGCAGCGCGGGGACAGCCTGAGCGGCCTGTCGGATGAGGACTTGTTCCAGCGGCTTTTCTGGCAGCGGCATACGCCTTCCCCCGACTCCGCCCTACTTCGCGCCGCGCAGGCATGCGCGCTGGTGTACTCCTTTGAGGCTGAGACGCCCGACGGAGCGGTTGCCGATGAGCTGTCCCGACTGGCCTCGCTCGCGGATCAAACCCCGGGTGAGATGTATCGCCATATCAGCGAGTTACTCCGGCGCGATCTCGTCCAGCAGCGGGGCCTCTGGCGCGCGGTGCTGCCCCACGCCCTCGCCAATCGGCTGGCCGCGCGAGCGCTTGAAGGCATTCCTCCCAAGTTCATCCGGGATGTACTGATCGGGCAAGCGCCGGACCGCCTCGCCCGGTCTTTCTCGCGGCGTCTGTCCTACCTGCACGATCAGCCGAAGGCCCAAGCCATCGTTCGGCAATGGTTGTCCCCCGGTGGCCTGCTGGGTGATGCGTGGATGCGTGATGACACGAAATGGGAGATGTTCGAGAACGCAGCGCCGGTACTGCCTGAATCGGCGCTTGCCGCCATCGAACGCGCACCTGTGCGTCCCGCGGCAGCTTTCGCCGACATCGAACAGACGCTCGGACCGGCACTTGCGGCCACGGCGGAACATTCTCGACTTCGGGCATTTTCGCGGTTGCTGCGATCGATTGCATACGACGCTTCATTGTTCGATCGATGCGCGCAGGCGCTCATCCGGATCGTGACGCAATCTCGGCTGAAAAGTCATGAATCCAAAGAGACGGCGGCGCTTTTCACATCCCTGTTCACCATCGTGCTGTCCGGCACACATGCGACCGTCGAGCAGCGGCTTGCCGTGATCGAAAGTCTGCTCAAATCGCCCGACACGCAGGGACTCGGCTTGGAAGCCTTGGGCCAAATGCTGCGGACGGATCGTTTCTCGTCGGTCCACTCGTTCGAATTCGGCGCCCGATCGAGAGATCTCGGTTACTGGCCAAAAACTCAGGCAGAGAAAACCCATTGGTATCGTGCGTCGCTGGCGTTGATCGAGCGTCTGGCGCTCGAAGAGTCCGTATGTCCTGACGAACTGCGCCGTTTGCTCGCGCAGCACCTGCGCGGATTGTGGAAAACCGGCATGCACGCTGAACTCGACGCATTGTGCCGCCGGTTCGCGGCTCACGGCTTCTGGCGCGAGGGCTGGATAGCCTGCCGAAAAGCGCTGAAATTCAATCAGAACACCTGCCCGCCGGATGCCCTGGCCCGATTGCAGGAACTGGAAACCGGTCTCCGTCCTGTCACGCTGGCCGATCAATGCCGGGCCAAAGTGCTGGGTTACTGGGAGATTCGTCGCCTGCACCGAATACAGAGTGATGAATCCGACCCGCCATACGAGCGTCGTTTCGACGCGGAAGTGGTCAAACTGGGTCGGGCGGTCGCGACCGATGCATCGGCATGGGCCGATTTCCTGCCCGAGTGCTTCGGTGAAGGGTCCTACGGGTTTCGCTTGTTCGGTCGCGGCCTTGCTCACACGGTTCCCGACGCTCGCAGGGCTTGGAACGAACTCATCAACACATTCGGCCGGCATCAATCGACGCCCCGCACCGATGTCCTCGAAGGCTTTTTGTCCGGACTTTGGGAACGAGACCAGAAACTCGTCCACAATTTGCTCCATGAGGCGCTGGATAACCCCACGCTCTGTGCGCTGTTTCCGGCATTGCAGTGCGCGGTCGAACTGGACGAGCGAGCCATTGAGCGCCTGCGAGCCTGGCTCCGGAATGCCGACATCCCGATTGAAAGCTATCGATGTCTGGCAGACGGTCAGCGCACGGATCGATTGCCAGGTGCACTGCTCCGGGATCTGCTGTTGTCGATGGCCGATCGGGCGGGCGGCGTCGAAGTCGCTCTCAACATCCTCTCGATGCGCTTCTTTTCCG
>DAOKZK010000062.1:0-13968 GCA_035325645.1 Candidatus Macondimonas sp.
CTTAAAATCCCTCGGGCCTGTCCCATGCCGGTTCGAGTCCGGCCCCGGGCACCACATCCTTGCGAAAGGCGCTTGGTCGGCAAAGCAGCATACGACGGCCGAGCGGCTGCAGTGCGGGACTGCATGGGATTCACCGCGGTGTGGCCTCCCTCCGCACCCGGAATCGCGCCCTTGCATTTTCGATGCCGATCTGACATACAGAGGCAGGCTTCAGGAAGAGTAAGGGTCAACCGTTCGGGGCACCCCATGCACAACTTGAATCAGCACGTCCTTCGCACCGACGCGGGCGGCATGCCGCTGGAATGGATCGACTACCAGCAAGCCGCCCGGCTGCATCATCTCGGCGAAGTGGCCTACTCCCTGGGAGCGCCACTCTACCGGATTCGCGGCGGGATCAATGCGCGCAGCGGACGGCGCAGTGTCATCGAGGTCCAGTCGATCCTGGCGACGTTCGGCCACAACCACATGCTGCACGAGCTGCGGGACCGTTATACACCTCCCCTGGGCAATCGCACCCTGTTCCGCCGCGACGGACACCTGTGCCTCTATTGTGGCGGCTCGTTCCCTGCGGCCGAGCTGTCGCGCGACCATGTGACGCCGATCAGTCAGGGCGGCAAGGATCTCTGGACCAACGTGGTCGCGGCCTGCAAGCGGTGCAACAACCACAAGGCCGGGCGCACCCCTGAGCAGGCCGGTATGCAACTGCTCGCGGTGCCATTCTCGCCCACGCACGCCGAGTACATCTACCTGCAGGGGCGGCGCGTGCTGGCCGACCAGATGGCTTTTTTGCGCAGCCATTTCCCCCGCTCCAGCCCCTTGCACGCGCGCATCGCACACATCGTCGCCGATTGAGATCCTTCAATCGCTCCAGCCACGCGTCCGGCCGATGACCAAATCAGCCAGAAACGCGATGTGTTCCGGCGCGTCGTTGAGCGCCGGGATGTAGCGCAGCGTGCCTCCCTGCTGCGCGTATCCCTCGGCGTAGCGCAGGGCAACCTCTTCCAGGGTTTCGAGGCAGTCTGCCGCGAATCCGGGACAGACGGCATCGACGGTTCGAACGCCGTTGCCAGCCCATCGGGAAAGGACCTCGTCGGTATAGGGCTCCAGCCAGCGACTCGGCCCGAAGCGGGATTGGAACGCCATGGCCCACCGGTCGTCGGGCAAATCGAGCGCCCTCGCCAGGGCCCGGGCCGTGGCGCGGCACTGCGCGGGATAGGGATCCCCCAGATCGGCATAGCGCTGCGGAAGGCCATGAAAGGACATGAGCAGTCGATCGCCCCGGCCGTTCGACGCCCAGTACGCGTGTACACGAGCAGCGAGCGCAGCGATATAGCCGGGCGCCTCGGCATACTCGTTGACCCACTGCAGTTCCGGAATGACCCGCTGCGTACCCAGCCAGCTTCCAACCGTGTCGATGACCGAAGCGGTCGTCGTGGCCGAATATTGCGGATAGAGCGGCAGGATCAGGATGCGCCCACACCCGGCCGCGCGCAGGCACTCCAGTCCCGAGGCGACCGAGGGCTGACCGTAGCGCATGGCCAGCGCCACCCGGTATTGCGCCGGAAAACGCAGGTCCAGGTCCTGCTGCAGGGCATCCGCCTGCCGCCGGGAATACACCAAGAGCGGTGAACCTTCCGGCAGCCATACGCTGGCGTAGGCCGCCGCGCTGCGACGTGGCCGGATGCGCAAGATCACGCCGTGGAGAACGGGCCGCCAAATCCAGCGAGGCGCCTCGATGACGCGAGAATCGCTCAGAAATTCCGCCAAATATCGCCGGACGGCGACCGGTGTCGGCGCCTCCGGACTGCCCAGATTGGTCAGCAGGACGCCGATCGGGGCGTCGCTCGGCGCAGTTGGACTTGCTTGCATGAGACGCTCTCGCCGCCTCCTTGTCGGGTGGGCGCCGGATCATCCCACATCGGTGGCTGGCCGGCTGTCATTGCTTCATCACGGCCGGGCGCTATGCTGCCCTCGCCATCCTGCTTGGCTCGAAAAGTGCTTATCAGGAAGCCGCGAATCAACGCATCCGCCGCGACGGCGGATCTTCTCACAAAGTCCTGTGACAGGAGAAAATGATGAACCCTCGTTCTGCACTGTTGTCTCTGGCCGGCTTTCTGACCGTGCCTTTTTCGGTTTCCGCTGCCTTGTCAGAAATGACGGAGGCCGAGTTGTCCACGGTCTCTGGACAGGCCTATGTCGTGACATTCGGCCGCATTGAGGCACCCATCGCCGATCTGACCGAACGCAATCTGGCGCTCGGTCCGATCGATGTCAGCGGCAAGGCCCACGACATCGAATCCGATTACCCGCTCCTCACCGGCCTCGCTCGCAAGAGCGTGGTCACCACCACGAATACCGCGCTGGTGGCAGGAAAGACGACGGTGATCGCCGGTGTCGCAACGGTGCCCGGCGTCGGCATGGTCATTGCCCCGCTGCTGTCCCTAACCCCGACCCCGCAGGTTCGCTTCGAATAAGAATGCGGACCGTCGACCGGAGCGAACCCGTTCGCTCCGGCCACACCGGCTAGCGTGCAGCCCCCATCAGCGTCGCCAGATCGACCTCCCATTCCGGATAACCGGCCTCCTCAGGGATGCACATGCGCTGCCCCTGCGGTGTCTGCACCATCCGCGGCAGGACGGTCACGACCGGCGTCGCGCACGTCGCAGCCCATAGCGCATCCACGGTCTCATGCTGCGCCAGTTTCTGCAGATTCATCCGCGTCGGCCAGATGATGGTGTGGCGACCTGCCTGCGCTGCAGTCAGTGCTTCGCGCGGGGTGATCCACAGCGAGTCCACCGTCTCGCCGCCGTCGTGAGACAAGACCGCCTCGCCGCTCATGCGCGCCAGAAAGAAATGGGTATCGAAACGCTTGGGCACCATCTCCGGCGTGATCCAGTGCGCGAACGGCAGAAGGGCCCCGGGCGTCGGGCGCATGCCCAAGCGCTCCAGAAAGGCGGGAAAATCGATGCCGGCCTGTACCAGTTCCGTACGCAATCGATCCGTCGGTTCAGCACTTGCGCCCGTTTGACCCGTGGTCGATTCAGCCAGCAGAAAGCCGGCTTCCTCGAACAATTCGCGAATGGCTGCGAGGCGAAACGCGCCAAGCGGATCATCCGGAACATGGGCCTGCGCCAGATGGATGTCCTCGGGCGCCACCTTGCCCCCGGGAAAGACCAAGGCGCCGCCCGCAAAATCGATCTGGTGGTGACGTCGCACCATGAAGACTTCCGGGCCCTGCGGACTGTCCCGCAACAGGACGACGGTGGCCGCGGGGCGCGCTTCAGTGATGTTCATGACCGCTCCCTCCCTGGAGATTGCTTCGCTGAGTCTAGCGTTCTTGCGGCGCTCTGCGGTCGGACGCGACGCCGACCGTCAACAGCAGCGCCCCCGCAAACATCACCAGCACGACGCTGAGCCCCATCCGCTGGCTGCCGCTCGCCGTCGTGAGCGCCGCCACCAGAAAAGGCCCCAGAAAGGTCGTGGCCTTGCCGGAAAAGGCCATGAGCCCGAACAGTTCATTGCGCTGCGCCGCAGGCGCCATGCGCGCCAGATACGAGCGGCTGGCCGCTTGGGCGGGACCCACGAAGACGCCCAGCAAGGCGCCCCAGACCCAGAATGCGCCCGCGCCCGGCGCGAGCAGCAACGCCGTGCCGGTGATCAAGAGCCCGACCAGGCTCCAGAGCATGGCCGAGCGGGCGCCCAGCCGGTCGTCGAGCCAGGCAAACGCCACCGCACCCACCGCCGAGGTGAGATTCAGCACGATGGCGAACAGCAGCACCGCCCGCTCATCGAATCCGAAAGTTCCCGCAGCGAACAGGCCGCCAAAGGCAAACACCGTGGTCAGCCCGTCGATCAGCAGCAGGCGCCCGGCAAAAAACCGCAGCATCGAGGCGTCGTGGAGCAGCCCGCGCAGGGAACGAGCCAGATCGGTAAAAGCCATACGCAACACACGCCCGGCAGGCGCATCGCTTCGGGCGCGTGCCGGATCGGGCACCATCAGCAGCAATGGCAGCGCAAAAACGGCGGTCCAGACAGCGGCCAGCAGAAAGGTGGCGCGCACGGGTTCGGCCGCCACCGGGTCGAGGCCGAAGGGCGGCGGCGTGGCCTGAACGAATCCCAGCAGAGCGAGAACGAGACAGGCCAGCCCGCCGACATAGCCCAATCCCCAGGCCCAGCCCGACCAGCGCCCGATGCGTTCGGGAGCGGCCAGATCGGCCAGCTGCGCGTTGTAGAACACGAACGCCAGTTCGAGCGCGACCGTTCCCACCCCCGCCAGCACCAGCGCGCGCAGAGCAAAGTCCGCGTCCGGCCGCACGGTCCACAGCGCCGCGGTGGCGAGCACGTTGATCAGCGTGAGCAGTGCAAGAAACAGCCGGCGGTGGCCGCCGCGATCGGCCAGCGCGCCCAGGATCGGCGCCAGTACCGCAATGGCGAGCCCGGCGAGCCCCATGGCATTCCCCCACCAGACCGTGCCGGTGGCCGCATCGGGCGCGATGGCGCGGGCAAAGTAGGCGGGAAAAAGAAACGTCTGGATCAGGGCCGCATAGGCGCTGGTGGCCCAGTCGTACAGCGACCAGGCGATCAGCGCGCTGCGGCGCTCGGGGTTCGTCGGCATGGGAACATCCGTCGGTAAAGAGTCGCCCTGCGCGGGCCGGGTCGGCGCTAGTCGGATTCGCCCCAGCGCGGCAGCAGCTGATGAGGCACATCGAGCAAATCGAGGATGCGGGCCACCATGTAGTCGACCAGATCCGAGGCCTGCAGAGGCCGATGGTAGAAGCCGGGATTGGCCGCCGCGATGATGACTCCGAGCCGGGCCAACGCCAGCATGTTCTCGAGATGCACGGCCGAAAAAGGCGTCTCCCGCGGCACGAGGATCAGCCGGCGCTGTTCTTTCAGCGTCACATCGGCCGCCCGCTCGATCAGGCTGCGGCTCGCGCCGCCGGCAATCGCGGCCAGCGTCGCCATGCTGCACGGACAGACCACCATGGCCCGGAAGCGGGCCGAACCGCTGGCCACCGGCGCGGTCCACTCGTCCTGACCAAACACGCGCAACTGACCGGGCGCGGCGTGAAAGTGCGCGGCGAGTTGCCGTTCGACGTCCGTCGCCCGCCCCGGCAGCCCGAGATCGGTCTCCCCGTTGATCACCAGGAGACCGGGACGCGAAACCATCAGATACACACGCTCGCCCGCTCCCAGCAGGCACTCGAGCAAGCGCACCCCATAGGCGGCGCCGGACGCGCCGGTCCAGGCCAAGGCAACGGGCGCGCGGCTGCCCGCCGTCATGACCCCTCGACCAGCGCCGTCATGAGGCGGGCATGAAAGCCGTCGAAACCGCCATTGCTCATCACCACCACCTGATCGCCGGGCCGCAGCCGGGGTGGCAAGGCGGCCAGCAGCGCATCGGTATCGGCCATCACCTGCGCGCGGCCCCCAAGTCGCGCCAGGCTACCGGCTACATCCCAATCGGCACCCGGCGCCGCCACCCAGCTCTCATCGGCCGCCGCGAGGGCGCCCGCCAGCGCGGCGCGGTGCGTCCCCAGACGCATGGTGTTGGAGCGCAGCTCGGTCACGGCGATCAGGCGGGCGGAGCCGACCCGGCGTCGCATCGCCTCGAGCGTCGCTGCAATCGCGGTCGGGTGATGGGCGAAATCGTCATAGACCGTGACCCCTGCGACCTCCCCGCGCCGCTCCAGCCGCCGGCGCACCCCGGCGAAGGAAGCCAGCGCCACGCAGCCCACCTCCAGCGGCACGCCCGCATGCCGAGCGGCCAGCAGTGCGGCGAGCGCGTTGTCGACGTTGTGCTTGCCGAACAGCGACCACTCGACGACGCCCTGACGCGCTGCGCCATCCCAGACCTCGAAACGGCTGCCGTCCTCGGCCAGCAGACGCGCATGCCAGCCGGAAGGCCGGCCGAAAAACGTAACGGGCGTCCAGCAACCCAGGCCCAGGGTCCGCTCGAGCGCGGCGTCCTGTCCGTTGACGATGAGCGCTCCCTGACCCGGCACGGTGCGGATCAGGTGGTGAAACTGCCGTTCGATGGCCGCGAGATCCGGGTAGATGTCGGCATGGTCGTATTCGAGGTTGTTCAGGATCAGCGTGCGCGGCCGGTAATGGACGAACTTGGCGCGCTTGTCGAAGAACGCCGTGTCGTACTCATCGGCCTCGACGACGAAGAACGGCGTGCGCCCCAGGCGCGCGGTCTCGCCGAAATTGGTCGGCACGCCGCCGATGAGAAAGCCCGGCGCCAGACCCGCCTGTTCCAGGATGTGGGCGAGCAGGCTGCTGGTGGTGGTCTTGCCGTGCGTGCCGGCCACCGCCAGCACCCAGCGGTCCTGCAGCACATGGCGCGCCAGCCATTCGGGGCCTGACAGATAAGGCAGGCCACGATTCAGTACGGCCTCGAGCAGGGGGTTGCCGCGGCTGATCACATTGCCCACGACCACGCAATCGGGCTCGGGATCCAGATGCGCCGGATCGTAGCCCTCGCCAATTGCGATGCCCAGTGCCGCGAGCCGATCGCTCATCGGCGGATAGACGTGCTGATCCGAACCGGTGACCCGGTGGCCGGCCGCCTGCGCCAAGGCCGCGATGCCGCCCATGAACGTGCCGCAAATCCCCAAGATGTGCAGATGCACCGCGCCTGATCCCCCGTCCGCCGTCACGGCCATGGCATCATAGCAAAGCCCGCTCCGGGTCCTGCACGTCGCCGCTCATGTCTGCATTTCGTTTCATCGACCATCCAGAGGCCCTGAATGACCTCGTCGCCGACTGGGCTGGCGCGCCCTGGATCGGCCTCGACACCGAATTCGTGCGCGAACGGACCTATTACGCCCGGCTGTGCCTGATCCAACTCGCCGGGCCGAAAGGCGTGGCGGTGGTGGACCCCATCGCGCTGCGCGACTGGACTGCGCTGTTTGCGCTGCTGGATGATCCGGGCAGCGTCAAGATCCTGCACGCGGCCGGCCAGGACCTGGAACTCCTGCATCAGGCCCGTCCAGGGCGACTGCCGGCGCCGCTGTTCGATACGCAGATCGCCGCGGCCCTGCTGGGTCATCCGCCCCAGAGCGGTTACGGCGCCCTGGTGCAAAAAACGCTCGGCATCACGCTGCCCAAGCTGCACACCCGCAGCGACTGGTCCAGGCGCCCCTTGAGCGACGCGGAACTGGCTTATGCCGCTGACGACGTGCGCCACCTGGCCACCTTGCACGATCGGCTGACCGCGGATCTGCAGCGGCAAGGCCGTCTGTCATGGGCCGAGGCCGAACACGCGGCACTGGCCGACCCGGCGCGTTATCGCATCGATCCGGATCGGGCCTGGCTGCGCATCGGCGCCGGCCGCATGCTCGCGCCCGAGGCCCAAGGCGCGTTGCGGGCGCTGGCCGCCTGGCGCGAGCGGGCGGCGGAGGCACGCGACCTGCCGCGCCAATGGCTGCTGAAGGACGATGTCCTGCTGCATTGGGCCGAGCACCGACCGGACAGCACGGCCGGCCTGACGGACGGGATCACGGTCTCGCCCGCCTTGCTGCAGCGTCATGCGGACGAATGGCTCGTCGCCATACGGGAGGGCGCCGCAGATCCGCCCGCGTCATTGCCGGCGCCTTACCCGCTTCCGCCGGCGCTGGAGCAACGCCTCAAGCACTTGGGTCGGCTGGTGCGGTCACGCGCGGAGGAACTCGGGCTGGACGCGGCCGTGCTGGCCCCCCGCCGGGAACTGGAAGCCTTGGTGCTCGGCGCCCGCGATACGCAAGTCCTGCGGGGCTGGCGAAGGGAGATCATCGGCGAGGCACTGCTCGCCGCACTGGCCGATTAGGGGTGCGCGGCGCCGACTCCCCGGGGTGGTGGTTCGTGCAGGAAGCCCGTCAGGGCGCCAGTGCCTCACTGACGCGACGCAGGATCTCCGTGACCTCTCCGCTGCCCGAGACGGTGGCGAGCTTGCTCTGCGCCTGGTAGTAGTCGATCAGCGGCTGGGTCTGCTCTTCATAGACACGCAGGCGCCGGGAAATGGTCTGCTCATTGTCGTCGTCGCGGTGCATGAGGGCACCGCCACAGCGGTCGCACACCCCTTCCTGACGCGGCGGCGAGAAATAGACGTTGTAGAGCGCGCCGCATTGCGTGCAGGTCCGCCGGCCCGTAAGGCGCTTGAGCAGCTCATCGAATGAAACCTGGATGTGCACCGCCCGGTCGATGTCCTGCCCCAGTTCACTGAGCAGGGCATCGAGTGCAGCCGCCTGCGCCCCGTTGCGGGGAAAGCCGTCGAGAATGAAGCCGGCCTTGGCGTCGGCTTCTGCGAGCCGCTCGCGGATCATCCCGAGGACAATCTCGTCGCTGACCAGTTCCCCGGCATCCATCGCCGCTTTGGCCTTGAGTCCCAGGGGGCTCTTTGCCGCAACCGCTGCCCGCAGCAAATCGCCGGTGGAAATCTGGGGAACGCCGAACCGTTCCATCAGGAGTTTGGCCTGGGTGCCTTTGCCAGAACCGGGCGCCCCCAAGAGCACAATGCGCATGTCCGTCCTCTCGTGAACGCCGACCGTCCGGCAGCGTCCCTGTTGCCAAAAGGAGGTAAATTACCCGCCCCGCGCGGTTTGCGTCAATGCGACCGGACCATGCCTCAGCCCTGCCCGGGTATATAATGGCCGACCCCCACTGGGCTTGCGTCTGATGCGCGGCCCTTTCCATCCAACGGAGTTGCTCTCTCATGAATCTGGATCGCATCCCGGCCGGCGACAACGTCCCTCAATCGGTCAATGTCATCATCGAGATCCCCATGCGGGGCGATCCGGTCAAGTATGAAGTCGACAAGGACAGCGGCGCGCTGTTCGTCGACCGGCTCATGTCCACCGCCATGCACTATCCCTGCAATTACGGCTACATTCCGCACACCCTGGCCGACGATGGCGACCCGGTCGACGTGCTGGTGATCACGCCCTTCCCGCTGGTGGCGGGTTGCGTAATCAAATGCCGCCCGCTCGGCATGCTGAGCATGAGCGATGAAGCCGGCCAGGACCAGAAGGTGTTGGCTGTGCCGGTCGACAAGACCTCGGGCGGCCTCTACAGCCAGATCCAGAGCACGGATGATCTGCCCGAGCTGACCCTGCGGCAGATCGCCCATTTCTTCGAGCACTACAAGGACCTGGAGAAGGGCAAGTGGGTGAAGGTCGAGGGCTGGCAGGACCTGAAGGCCGCCGAAGCCGAGATCCTGGCCGGCATCGAACGCGCGAACGCCAAGGACTGAGTCCAAGCAAGCAGGCGTTACATCCGGGCCGGCGTATTCGCAGCGACCCACGCCGCCGTGCCGTCGGCCCGGAATTCCCGCTTCCAGAACGGCGCTTGGTGCTTGACCGCCTCCACCAGATGCCGGCAGGCCGCAAAGACCGCGTCGCGATGCGCCGACCAGACCGCCGCCACGATCAGGGTCTCGCCCGGCAACGCCTCGCCCACCCGGTGCACCAGCACCAGCTGCCGAATCGGCCAGCGCGCGCAGGTGTCCGCGGCGATCCGCGCCAGCGTGCGCTCGGTCATTCCGGGATAATGTTCGAGCTGTAGGCGCACGATGCGGGTCGATCCGGTCCCGGCGCGCATGGTGCCCACGAACACATCGCTGGCGCCGCAGCCCGCGCGTTCGTCGGCGCCCATAGTCTGAGCGGCCTCGGCGAGGAGCGGCCAAGGCTCGAAGGCTGCCTCGCGTAAGCCCACGATCATGCCGCGCCTCCCGTCACCGGCGGAAAGAACGCCACCTCATCGCCATCGGCCACGGGCGCATCGAAATCGGCGTATTCCAGGTTGACTGAGGCCAGCAAATGCGTCGGCATCGGCATCCCATCCGTGGCACGCTCCCATACCTCGCGCACGCAAGTGTCCGTCGCGGGCAGCTCCAGCGTGTCGCGCCCCAGTTGCTCACGCAGCCCGGCAAAGAATCGCACTGTGATCATCGCATCCTCCGCGCCGCTATCCCCTCTGCCGGCCATGCTATGGTAAACCCACATCGGCGCCCGCCTGAGAAAATAGCCAAGGTCACTGATTCCATGACCCGCTCCAGCCACTTCGATGCCCATGGCAACGCCCACATGGTGGACGTGGGCCACAAGCCCGTCACGCTGCGTCGGGCCGTGGCCGAGGGCCATATCCGCCTGAAGGCCGCCACGCGCGCCGCGCTCGCCGAGGGAACGACGGCCAAGGGCGACGTGCTGGCCATCGCCCAACTCGCCGGCATCATGGCTGCCAAACGCACCGCCGACCTCATTCCGCTCTGCCATCCCGTGCCGTTGACTCATGTCGCGGTCCGTCTGGAAATGGATGACACGGGCCTGCACTGCGAGGCCGTGACGCAGACCAGCGCACCCACCGGTGTCGAAATGGAAGCGCTCACGGCGGTACAGGTCGCGCTGCTCACGGTTTACGACATGTGCAAGAACCTGGAGCGGGGCATGGTCATCGAGGGCATACGCCTGCTCGAAAAGAGCGGGGGCGCCTCGGGCGACTGGCGCGCGGAGTGAGAGCGTGACGAGCCATTCCCACGCGCATCACGGCCATGCTCATGACCAGGGGCATGCCCATCACCTGAACTGGGCGACGGGGCTCACGCTGGCCTTCGCAGCCGTCGAAGCCGGCGTCGGCTACTGGAGTAACTCCCTGGCCTTGCTGGGCGACGCCGGCCACATGGTCACCGACGCCGGCGCGCTGATTCTGGCCACCCTGGCGGCTCATGTGGCGCGTCGTCCCGCCAGCGTGCAGCATTCCTACGGGTTCGGCCGCGCCGAGGTCGTCGCTGCGCTGGCCAACTCGCTCATCATGCTGGTGCTTGCCTTGGCGTTGCTCGCAGGCGCGGTGCAACGGCTGCAGCATCCCGCCCCGGTGCAGGGTGGGGCGGTGCTCACCGTCGCCGCCGTGGGTCTGGCGTTCAATCTCGTGGTGTTGGCATTGCTGCTGCGCGGCCAGCAGACCCTCAACATCCGCGCCGCCATCCTGCACGTGCTGGGCGACGCACTGGGTTCGATCGCGGCGCTGACCTCGGGCGCCATCATCCTCGCCACGGGCTGGATGCGCATCGATCCGCTGTTGACGCTGGTCATCTGCGGTCTGCTGCTCGTGGGCAGCGTGCGCGTGCTGCGCGAAGGGCTGCATGTGGTGATGGAAGGTGTGCCGTGTCACCTGGATCTGGACACCGTCGGCCGGGCACTCGCCTCGACGCCTGGCGTGCGCGGCATCCACGACCTGCACATCTGGACCCTCTCCAGCGGTCACATCGCACTTTCTGCACATGTCGATCTCGATACGCTGGAGGAATGGTCCGGCTTGCTGGGTCGGCTGCGCCACCTGTTGTCCGAGCGTTTCGACATCCATCACGTCACTCTGCAACCCGAGCCCCAGGCGTGGACCTTGCGCCGCATGCCTTACGATCCGGCGCGGCGCGCGCCGCCGCACGCTCGAGCGCAGCGCTCTCCCCCTGACCCACAACGAGAGGTGCTCGATGAGCACGGACATCCTCATTGACCGCGCCGGCCCGGTTTGGACGCTCAGCTTCAACCGAGCGGAGAAGCGCAACGCACTGACGCATGCCATGTACACGACACTGGTCGACGCGCTGGACGCCGCCCGCACCGATTCGCAGGTGCGCGCCGTGATCCTGACCGGCTCGGGGGGCTGCTTCACCGCCGGCAACGACCTGCAGGACTTCCTGCGCACGCCGCCCACCGGACCCGACAGCCCCGTGGTGCGCTTCCTGCGCGCCATCGTCGATTTCCCGAAGCCCTTGCTGGCCGCCGTCCCGGGCGTGGCCGTCGGCATCGGTACCACGCTGCTGCTGCATTGCGATCTGGCCTGGGCCGCCCCCGAGGCACGCTTCGAACTGCCGTTTGCGCGCCTTGCGCTCGTTCCCGAGGGGGCCGCCTCCTACCTGCTTCCTTTGGCGGTGGGCGCCAAACAGGCCAGTGCCATGCTCTTGGCCGGTGAGGCGCTCGACGCCGCGGCCGCAGCCCGGCTCGGGTTGATCAATGGCGTCGTCGACACCCATGCGCTGCAGGCGCATGTGCGGACCCAGGCCGAACGACTGGCCGCGTTGCCGCCACAAGCCCTGCAGCAAACCAAGGCCTTGCTGCGTGCGCCGCATCGGACCGCCACCCAGACTGCGCTCACCGCCGAGATACAAGCCTTCGGCCGTCAGCTACAATCGCCGGAATCGCGAGCGGCCATGCAGGCCTTTTTCCAACGGTCCGCCCAGACCCGCACGCCGCCCAGCGAGACTGCGCCGTCCATCCCGCCCCGTGAGGAGCCCGATCGTCCATGAAACACAAACTGATTGCCGTCGCCTGCCTGCCCGCTCTGCTCGCGGCCTGCTCCTTCATCCCCAAGAGTCCCGGCGCCGATCGGGTGCTGTTGCTGCCGCTCGAGCGGGTCAAGTCCTGCACGGAAGTGGGCCAGACCAAGGTTCAGGTGCTGGACCGGATCGGGTTCGTCGCGCGGCGCGCAGCTTCGGTCGATCTGGATCTGCAACGCGTGGCCAAGAACAACGCCGTCGACATGGGCGGCGATACCATTGCCGCACTGACCGGCGTCGTCAATGGCCGGCAAACCTTCGGCGTCTACAAGTGCC
This sequence comes from Candidatus Macondimonas sp., assembly GCA_035325645.1. Lineage (GTDB taxonomy): Bacteria > Pseudomonadota > Gammaproteobacteria > UBA5335 > UBA5335 > Macondimonas. The sequence goes on from DAOKZK010000062.1 coordinate 12,590, forward strand.
TGTGAGCTCGGGCGCTGCTGATCGGCCTTGAGGCGACAGCAGTCGCGTCAGAATCCCGCCCGCGCCATCAACCGGGCGGGGATCCACGGCATCACCCAACGCATCAGGGTCCACGGCCAGCGCGGCACGATGGCGCGCGCCACCTTCCGCTCGATGGCGCGCACGATCAGCCGTGCAGCCGCATCCGCCTCGATGGCGAACGGGGTGCGCGCCACGCCTTCCACGATGGGCGTCTTGACGAATCCCGGGTAGAGCACGGTAACCCGAATCCCGTCGCGGCCCGCTTCGGCGCGCAGCCCTTCCAGATAACTGGCGAAGCCGATCTTGGATACGGAATAGGCCACGTTTCCCGGGACCGCCCGGAAGGCCGCCACCGAGCAGGTGCCGATGACGTGTCCGCCGCCCTGGGCGCGGAAACGACGCACGGCCGCGTCGGTCACGGCCATGGCACCGAGCAGATTGGTTTCGATCGTGCGCCGCTGTTTGTCGAAGGATTTGCCGCCGATGCGTCCACCCAAACCGATGCCGGCATTCACGAACACGGCCTCGAGCCCGCCCAGCGCCGCGGCCGCCGAAGCGATCAGCGCGTCACTGGCGGCAAAATCCGTCACATCGTGCACCGCGACATGGACACGCAGCGCGGGATACTGCGCGCGCAGCTCAGCCGCCAGGGTCTCGAGTTCGTGTCCACGCCGGGCCGACAAGGCGAGGTTCCATCCGTGCCGGGCCAGTTCCCGCGCCACGGCAGCGCCGATCCCGGAGCTCGCACCTGTAATCAACATGGAACGGGGCATGTGGTTTCCTTTCTGTGAAATGGCTGCGCTGCAGGCGTGCATCCCGTCCATGATAGGCACCAGCGCCCGTAAATGGGCCCAAGTAAGGGCCCATTTCGTCGCTGACGCTCCGGCCGTTCAACGTTGCAAACCCAAGCCCTTGGCGCCCGTCAGGACCCGGCGCAGGCCCAGCATGACCGATGGCCGCACACGCAGCGGGGCGGCCGGTTACTGATCTTCGGCAACCGATATCGACTTCGACCCGATGCCCGGCATGGGCGCTCGACTCAGGTGCACCCCAAGTCCTGCATGCTGCAGGATCGGCGCAGATCCAGCGTTACAACGATCTGGCGCGGATCGGCGTCACGATGAGCGTACAGGCATATGGACGCGCTACGCATCCGGGTGTCCCGACGAGAAGATCCACAGCCCAGGATTCGAGTCATCGTTGGCCTTGGCATTGCGGGCGTTGATCGCGAAGCCGACGGATTCCGGCGCGCGCGGATGCTCAGGCTTTGCTGCCGAGATGCGAAGCGGGCTCGGTGATGTGTGCCTTGGCGAGGTGGCTCTTGTCGAGGAATTTGTCGAAGTGGATGTGGTCGCTCG
>DAOKZK010000063.1:0-10248 GCA_035325645.1 Candidatus Macondimonas sp.
TGATCCTGCAGGGTGCCTATATCGATCGTGCCGGCGGCGAGCGGCCGATCAGCGGCTTTCTACCGGCGGGCGAGCATGCCCACAGCGAGCGCGGCTTCACGCTGGATCACACCGAACTGGTCATGAGCGCCAACGTCGATCCCTATCTGCGCGGCTATCTGAATCTCGCGTTTCTGGACGAGGAGGTGGAGGTCGAGGAGGCCTGGTTCCAGAGCCTGCAGCTCGGCCACGGTTTCACGGTGAAGGGCGGGCGCTTTCGCGCCGGCGTCGGCTACCAGAACGAGAAGCACCCGCACGCCTGGGATTTCGCCGACAACAACCTGGTCTATGAGGCGCTGTTCGGCGAGGGACTGCTGCAGGACGGCCTGCAACTGCGCTGGCTGGCACCCACCGAGCTCTTCTTCGAGCTGGGCGCCGAGGTGGCCAAGGGGCAGTTCTTTCCGGGCTCCGACGCCGGCGGCGACAAGAACGGTGCCGGCAGTTGGGCGGCCTTCGCGCACCTGGGCGGCGATGTCGGCGCCTCGCACAGCTGGCGCAGCGGTCTTTCGTATCTCAAGGCGCGGCCGCGCGAGCGCGAGGGCTGGGTGGATGACCTGAACGACGTGGAGGCGCTGACGCGCTTCTCGGGCGACTCCAAAACCTGGCTGGCGGATGTCGTCTGGAAATGGGCGCCGAACGGCAACCCGCGCGAGCGCAATTTCACCTTCGCCGCCGAGTACTTCCAGCGTGATGAGAACGGCGAGCTGACCTGCACCGACAACAGTATCGCGGGCGGCGCCTGTCTCGACCTGACCGACCGCTACGACAGCGACCAGTCCGGCTGGTACGCCCAGGCGGTGTACCAGTTCATGCCTCGCTGGCGCGTCGGCAGCCGCTACAGCCGGTTGTCGAGCGGGAGGCCCGAGCTGGGACTGAACGCCGCCAGCCTGCAAGCCGCCGATCTGCATCCGGAACGCTGGAGCCTGATGACCGACTTCTCGCCGTCGGAGTTCTCGCGCTTTCGCGTGCAATACAACCGCGACGAGGCGCTGGTGGGTGACGCCGACGATCAGGTCATCCTGCAGTACATCATGAGCCTCGGACCGCATGGCGCCCACCGCTTCTGAGGAGATCGCCATGAGAAGCCTGTTCGTATCTGCTTTGTTGAGTTTCTTGCTGATCGCCCCGGCGCAGGCCGCGCTGCGCGTGCTCGCCTGCGAGCCCGAATGGGCGGCGCTGACCCGCGAGCTGGCCGGTGATCTGGCGCAGGTCGACTCCGCCACCACCGCCCTGCAGGACCCGCACCGCATCGAGGCGCGGCCCTCGCTGCTGGCCAAGGCGCGGCGCGCGGATCTCTTGGTCTGCACCGGCGCCGAACTGGAGGCGGGCTGGCTGCCGCTGTTGCAGCGCGAGGCCGGCAACGGCCGCATCCAGCCCGGTCAGCCGGGCTACTTCGAGGCGAGCGCGCAGGTCCCGCTGCTCGAGCGGCCGACCCGGCTCGACCGGGCGCAAGGCGACGTGCACGCCGCCGGCAACCCGCACGTGCAGCTCGACCCGCGCCTCATGGCCACCATCGCCGATGCGCTCGCGGCGCGTCTGGCGCAGCTCGACCCCACCAACGCCAGCCGCTATGCCGAGCGCAACGCCGACTTTCAGGCCCGCTGGCAGGCGGCCATCACCCACTGGCAAGCGCAGGGTGCGCCACTGAAGGGCGCTCCGGTGGTGGTGCACCACAAGAGCTTCAGCTATCTGGCCGACTGGCTGGGGCTGGCGGTGGTGGCTGATCTCGAACCCAAACCGGGCGTCGAGCCCTCGGCGGCGCATCTGGCCGGGCTGCTGGAGAGGCTGCGGACCCAGCCGGCGCGGATGGTCCTGCGCGCCGCCTACCAGTCAGCCCAGCCGTCGCAGTGGCTGTCGCAGAAAGCCGGCATTCCCGCCGTGGAGCTGCCCTACACCGTCGGCGGCGTGCCCGGCACGGACGACCTGTTCGGGCTGTTCGACGTGACGCTCGCCCGCCTGCTGGCGGCGGCGCCTTGAACCTCGGCGCGGTCGAGCCCGGCCTGCTGTTGCCGGCCTTCGCGGCCGGCCTGCTGGTGCTGGCGACCCACGTGCCGCTGGGTGGCGAGGTGCTGCGGCGCGGCATCATCTTCATCGATCTGGCCATTGCCCAGTTCGCCGGACTCGGCATCGTCGTCGCCAGCGCGCTCGGTTTCGAGGTGGGCGGCTGGCGCATGCAGCTCGCCGCGGTGCTGGCGGCACTGGCCGGCGCGCTGCTGATGCGCGTGCTGGAGCGGCGCGCGCCGCAGCGGCTGGAGGCGCTGATCGGCGTCGGCTTCGTCACCGCCGCCTGCGCCGCCATCGTGCTGATGAGTCACGACCCGCACGCCGGCGAACACCTGCAGGAGCTCCTGGTCGGGCAGATCCTGTGGACCACCTGGGCCGACCTCTGGCCGCTGGCGCTGGTGACAGCGGCGGTGCTGGCCGCCTGGTACGGACTGCGGCTGAAGCATTCGCCGCTCGGCTTCTACCTGCTGTTCGCGGTCACCGTCACCGCTTCGGTGCAGGTGGTGGGCGTCTACCTGGTGTTCGCCAGCCTGATCGTGCCGGCGCTGGCGGCCGGCGAGCGGCCGGGGCGGGCCTACACCATCGGCGGCGCCGGCTACGCCGTGGGCCTGCTCGCCTCGGCGCTGCTGGACCTGCCGGCCGGGGCGGCCATCGTGCTAGGGCTGGTGACGGTCAGCAGCATCGCCGCGCTCGCACCGAGGCCGGCGCGATCCTCGTGAAACCCCCGGCGGGGTACAATGACCGGCTCACGATCGACGCGCGAGTGACTGACATGCCTGACTATCGCTCCTGGACCACCACCCGCGGCCGCAACATGGCCGGCGCCCGCGCCCTGTGGCGCGCCACCGGCATGAAGGATGACGATTTCGCCAAGCCCATCATCGCGGTCGCCAATTCCTTCACCCAGTTCGTGCCCGGCCATGTGCACCTGAAGGACATGGGCCAGCTCGTCGCGCGTGAGATCGAGGCCGCCGGCGCCGTGGCCAAGGAATTCAACACCATCGCGGTCGACGACGGCATCGCCATGGGCCACGACGGCATGCTCTATTCGCTGCCCTCGCGCGACCTCATCGCCGACTCGGTCGAGTACATGGTGAACGCGCATTGCGCCGATGCGCTGGTGTGCATCTCCAACTGCGACAAGATCACCCCGGGCATGCTCATGGCCGCGCTGCGCCTGAACATCCCCACCGTGTTCGTTTCCGGCGGCCCGATGGAAGCCGGCAAGGTGGTCTGGGACGACCAGATCCTCAAGCTCGATCTGGTCGATGCGATGGTGTCGGCGGCCGATGCCAAGGTCAGCGACGAACGCGTCGGGCAGCTCGAGCGCTCGGCCTGTCCGACCTGCGGCTCGTGCTCGGGCATGTTCACCGCCAACTCCATGAACTGCCTGACCGAGGCGCTGGGCCTGTCGCTGCCGGGCAACGGCTCGCTGCTCGCCACCCATGCCGACCGCGAAGGGCTGTTCCGGCGCGCGGCGCGGCTGATCGTCGCCAATACCCGCCGCTATTACGAGGACAACGACGCGGCCGTGCTGCCGCGCAGCATCGCGACCTTTGCCGCCTTCGAGAACGCCATCGCCCTCGACATCGCCATGGGCGGCTCGACCAACACCGTGCTGCATCTCTTGGCCGCCGCCTTTGAGGCCGGCGTCGATTTCACCATGGCCGACATCGACCGCATGTCGCGCCGCGTGCCGCATCTGGCCAAGGTCGCCCCCTCCATCCAGACCTATCACATGGAAGACGTGCACCGCGCCGGCGGCGTGACGGCCATCCTGGGCGAACTGGAGCGGGGCGGGCTGATCCATCGCGACGTGCCGACAGTGCTGCACGCGAGCCTCGGGGAGCAGATCGATGCCTGGGACATCCGCCGCACGCGGGACGAGACAGTCCATCATTACTTCCGCGCCGCGCCCGGCGGCGTACCGACCCAGGTTGCCTTCTCGCAGGACCGGCGCTTCGCCGAGCTGGACACCGACCGCGCCGGCGGCTGTATCCGCGACATCGCGCACGCCTATTCGCAGGACGGCGGCCTCGCCGTGCTGTACGGCAACCTCGCGAAGGACGGCTGTATCGTCAAGACCGCGGGCGTGGACGCGCACATCCTCAAGTTTTCCGGGCCGGCGCGCGTGTTCGAATCGCAGGATGCGGCGGTGGACGCCATTCTCGGCGACCGCATCGGGCCCGGCGATGTGGTGGTGATCCGCTACGAAGGCCCGCGCGGCGGACCGGGCATGCAGGAAATGCTCTATCCCACCAGCTACCTCAAATCCAAGGGGCTCGGCAAGCTCTGCGCCCTCGTCACCGACGGGCGCTTCTCCGGCGGCACCTCGGGGCTGTCTATCGGACATGTCTCGCCCGAGGCGGCCGAAGGCGGCACGATCGGTCTGGTCGAGGAAGGCGATCTCATCGACATCGACATTCCCGAGCGGCGCATCCACCTGCGCGTCGCCGAGGACGAACTGGCGCGCCGCCGCGCCGCGATGGCCGCCCGGGGCGCCGATGCCTGGAAACCCGCCGCCCCGCGCGCGCGCCGGGTGTCCGCCGCCCTGCGCGCCTACGCCGCCATGACCACCTCCGCCGCCTTCGGCGCCGTGCGCGACGTCAGCCAGGTCGAACGCCACGCGCCGCCGGCCGAAGAGTAAAACCACGCCCCTGCCCCAGATGCCTCCGGCCTCGCGCCGGGGCATCGCGACTCAACGCACCTCCGACCGTTCCCCTCGAGGCATTGACAAGCCTTCCAACGCCATCTTTCCGCTACCATGCCGGGGGAAGTCTCTGCGTCGAGGCGGCCTTAAACAGCCGCACGGGACCCTGCATTCACCGAGCCTGACCATGAAAAGGCCGCCCCTCTGACGAAAAGTCGATTCGATTTCCAAGGGAAATCGCCGTGATGACACCACACCCACTCACGCCGCATCAGGCCCAGTACTTCGCATGGTTGCTCACGCGCCGTGCAGCCAGTGATTCGGTTGAGTCTCTGGCCTCGACGCTGGTCGATGCGGAGATTGACCTCAACCCGCATCAGGTCGATGCTGCCCTCTTCGCCTGCCGCAACCCGCTGTCGCGCGGCGTCAAGGGCGAGGTCACGACCGGCTTTCGCCCCTTCTCGCTGGACGTGAGCCAGCTTCGCCTGCAACCGGGCGAGCGCGAGATCGTCGGCCAGATGCTGCGCACCCACGAGCAGTTCACGCTGGCGGCGGAAATCGGCCTGAAGGATCAGCGCCCGGAGGACTACATCGTCCACGCGCTGGTGGACTTCGACGACATCGACTACTTCACCCACGCTGACCTGCTCTACGACCTCGCCGGCCAGATGGTGAGGCACCTGCAGAGCTACCTCTCGGAATCCGAGGCGGTCAACGTACTGAATGGGCAGCGCAAGACCATCGCAAAGGATCCACGCTCAGCTGATGGCGCACTTCTTCGAGGAGGCGACCGCGTTTGAGGTGCAGGTCAGTCGCGGCTTCACGGAACTGAAACCCTGCAACGACACCGCCACAGCGGGACAAGCCCCGCGCCATTTCCGCGAAACGGTGCAGGACGTGGGCCGCATCAAGCAGATGCTGTTCGTCGGGTTCACCAAGTGCCTGTACCCGCTGCAGAAGTTCGACTCGGACACCGAACGCCGCTTCGCCGTCATCCTGGAGCGCGACGCCAGCAAGTGGTTCAAGCCCGCCAAGGGGCAGTTCCGGATCTACTACAAGCTCGGCACCGAACAGCCGGAGTACATACCCGACTTCGTCGCCGAGACCGCTGTCGCGATCTTGATGGTCGATGCCAAGGCGCGATCGGACCTCGACACGCCAGAGATGCAGGCCAAGGCGGGCGCCGCCGCGCGCTGGTGCCGGCAGGCCACGGATTATTCAGCGCGCGTCGGCGGCAAGCCGTGGCGCTATCTGCTGGTGCCGCACGATGAAAACGCCGAATCGAATCGACTCGCCGATTTCCTTCGCTTTGCGCATGCTGCCGCTTGACCTCCGCACTTGACGCGCTCAAAAACATCTGATGGACATTTGCGTTCCGCCACGCATGCGCTTGAATCTCCTGGGGGCGATCACCCCTGCGGCCGTCCCTGGCGGCCGACCATAAGAATCCTTAGGAGGAGACAGTCATGCATCACAAGGAACGGAATGTCCGTGGATGGGTGCTCGCAGTCCTGATGGCGTGGGCCGGCACGGGCTGGAGCGCGGCGCCTGCGACCTATGACAGCCTGAAGGGCGAGGCATTCGATCAACTCGTCACACGTCTGAAGGCCGAACCCAGCCTGATGGCGCAGGACCGGACGCTGTCGTTCCGGCTCAGCACGCCGCAATGGAACGAGCTGGTTCAAGCAATGGATCTCGATCATTACGCTTGGGTCTATGCGCCCACGGTCAAGGCAAGCCAGAGTCCGCAGCTCGCAGGCAAGCGCATCGACACGCTGTCCGTGCTGGCGGTGCGCTCGGGCAAGCTGGTGCCGATCCCCTTCCAGATCGACGAGCGGGACGTCGACGGCTGGATCCATGCGCCCGGCATCTCTGGCAAGGTGAGCGGCATTGAGGGCGTGTTCGATGGGGACGACGAGCTGGTATTCATGTACCGCGACACGGGGAGCGAACGGCTCGACCCGGCGACCCACCGCCTGAGCGAGGGGCGCATCGTCCAGGAACTGGTCTTCACCTACAACGGCAAGACCCGTCATGCCTATGTGGCCGAAGGCTCCAGCCTGCGCGATCCCAGTGACTATGTGCAGTATGACCAAAAGAAATGGACGCTGGACGCGACATTCTACAACTTCAGGAACAATCCCAAGAACATCCTCATGTTCGAGGACTTCCGCGCCAACGCGGGTCCCACGCCGACCCATCGCGTGCTCGACACCTTGATCCTGGAGATTGCGACGGGCGTGGTCACGCCCTGGCCGCGCGTCAAGGTCGACATCAACAACCTGCAGGCCGAACTGGTGGGCGTGAAGCACGGGCCTGTGCGCGAGGTGCTCAAGCTCAAGATCTGGGTGGTCATTGCCGGGATCCCGGTGTTTCGGGTCCTGACCGACATGACGGTCTACGACCAGGGCATCACCCTGCCCGTGAAGCTGCACATCCCGGGCGGCGAGATCCTGACGCGGGTGCTCAACAAGCCCATCATCGACATCGGTCTGGATATGAACGAACTCGCAGGCGGGCGCTTCGTGTCGGCGGTCAACCCCAGCGGCAAGTACCACAAGGTCGATGGGATCCTGACGGCCGAGGAGAAGCAACTCGACATCCGCATCCCGGACGCGACCTGGCTGTGGCTGGAGAGCGGCCGCGGCTGGGACGTGGTGATGAAGTTCGCGATTCCGCCAGATTGGCCGGTCGAAGGGCGCGGCACCTACGTCGACGCGAAGAAGCCGGAGCAGTCCTACGCCTATGAAAGCTTCCCCGATGCCCTGCCGCGCTTCGGCTTTCAGGTCACCAAGATCCCGGTCGGCAAGCTCGACATCGACCTGACGGCCATCCTGTGGTTTCCCGTGACCGTCGGGGCGGCCGGCCCGGAACGCTTCATCCAGAACATGGATAATCCGCCGCGACTCGAGATCACCTCACCGCCGCTCTGAGCGCGAGGCCCGTCAGTCGTCCGCGGCGCCGAGCGGCACGGCGACGGGAACGGCCGCCGGCCGGATGTCGATCTCGATCGGTGTCCGGCCGACGATCTCGCCATCCCCCTGCACGGGCAGCCCGGGGCGGCTGTCGAGCGCGATGGAGCGGCGCGCCTTCAGGTAGCGGACCTTGCGGTTGCGATGGTGCTGGCCGGTCAGGAAATCCCAGCCGATGCCGGCGAAATCGAGAAAGGTCCGGCCGTTCAGGATGCACAGGTCGATGACGCCATCGTCGGGTTCGATGTCCGGACCGATGCGCACGGCGTCGATGCCCCAGACACCGCCATTGGCGATGAAGACCTGCTTGGCCCGCAGGCGGTGACGCGCACCATCCACGACGATCTCGAAGCGATGGGGTTGCAGGCCGCTCAAGGTGCGCAACGCAGTCCACACATAAGCCAGCCGGCCGAAGCGGCGCTTCGCCGCGCGGTCGGTGTCGCGAATCATGAGCGAGGACAGCCCTGCGCCCAGATGCAACACATAGAGCCGCCCCCCCGACTGCAGGGCATCGACGGTGCGCACGCGAAAGTCCGCCAGCAGCGCGCAGGCCGCATCCAGCTCGAGCGGGATGCCCATGACGCGGGCAAACACGTTTGCCGTGCCGGTCGGAATGACGGCCAGCGGCGTCGTGCCGCCGGCCAGCGCCTGGGCCGCCTCGGACACCGTGCCGTCCCCCCCGATGGCGATGACCAGCTCCGCTCCGCTCGCCACCGCCTCGCGCACGCGCCCCGGCACGTCCTCATCGGCATCGCCGGTCGTCTCGTAGATCTCGCAGCGCTGACCGCTCCGAGCGCAATGGGCGTCCAGCACCTCGCGGACGTGCGCCGGATCGCAACTGCCGCCCACGGGGTTCAGGACGGCAAAAAGGCGAAGCGGCACCTCATTCTGGCGCACGGCGCGTTCCTGTCATGCACGACATCTCGCCACCATCTTCGAGCATGAATCTCGCACCTCATTGACCGTAAAGAGTGAGCTTGGTATCGACGCGTTGAACCGCCCCGGACAGACGGAGACACAGGCCATCACCGTCTGAAGCAGTTGCATGAGCGTCTCGGAAATTCGCAACCACAATGCTTGATTGAATCGAGAATTTTGTCTACTGCGACGGCAGCTCAACCATGAAGGCTTCCGGGTGGCACCGCCAGCACATCGCAGTGGGCACGGCGCAGAACCTCCTCGGCCACGCTGCCCAAGATGAGCCGGGTGAACCCGCTGGCGCCCCGAGTGCCTACCACGATCAGATCCGCGGACAGCTCCTCGGCGGCCGCCAGAATCTCGTACGCCGGAGTGGTTTTGTTTTGACGCACGATTAGATGGGGTTGCTTGATCGATAGTTTTGCAGAGAATTCACTCAAATGGAGCATCGCTTCCCTACGCTCATCCTCAAGATAGTCCGCCTTTTCATTCTCAGACAATGTATAGCTCATGGCTAGCCGCAAAACCGGTGCGTCGAATACAAACAGCAAGGATGAAATGGCGCGCGGGGCAATGCCGAGTGAATCGGTAATTTCGAGCGCTCGCCGCGAACCATCGGAGCAATCGGTGGTCATCACGCATTTTCGATACGGCGCAACCGGAGGGCCATTGACCATCAGCACGGGACAGGAAACCTCGCGGATGGTCCGTTCCGCGGTGGTACCCATGAACAGATCCCGTAACGCCTGTCGTCGGTGGGGACCGATGATCAACGCAGCCGGCGACTCCTCGCGCGTCACTTGAACGATCCCCCCAAAAACGGTTCCGATGACAACGCGACTTGTCGCGGAAATCCCGTCGATTTCACGCAAGGTCGAGATCTGCTCGTGCAATATGGCCAAGGCGTTGTTCCGTTCGGCTTCGATGATCCGGCGCGGCTGATCTTCATCGACCACATGGATCAGGGATATCACTGCATCGACTTCCCGTGCAATCAGTGTGGCGCGCCGCAGCGCACGGTCGGACCGCTCCGAGAAATCCGTTGCGACCATGAGTTTCAGCGGTGCCGGCATGCTTTAGCCCTCCTGTAAGCCGCTGTTAGGGAGTTTTCCGGGATTCCTTACACAAATCCACTGGCGCCCGGAAGGCCGTTGAAAAGTGTTCACCAAAGGTGTTTTACGGGCCAGCTCGCATCGGTTTTCGCTTGCGCCGCCGATTGGCTCATTTCGGGCGCACTGACCCCATGGTTCACGCACGATGCGCATCCGGCCAGCGGCAGATGGAGCCCATGCGCACCGCCTTGTACGCGCACAGCGCTTCAGCGCCTGACCCACAGATTTGAAGTGGCCGATCACTGTACCGAAAACCGGGCTCAGATCGACGATCACCCCCGATCACCAGTGGGTCCAAGTTCACCGCCAGCGGTCAGCGATATATCAGACGATCACACAAAGCAAGCGGATGCAGTGCCTCTAAGGCGTTCAAAATGAGGCTGCCAAAGAAGCGCCGTTTCCCAAGCCAGGAGGTCCCATGGGAGATGTCATCCATACTGCCTTCGGCGAGATCGCCGTGCTGCTGGTGCTCGCTGCCGGCGTCGGGCTGCTGGGCACCGTGGTGCGCTCGAACGACCAGATCGACCTGCTGGCCGAGCTCGGCATCGCGGTG
>DAOKZK010000063.1:10348-12174 GCA_035325645.1 Candidatus Macondimonas sp.
CGTGGTGCGCTCGAACGACCAGATCGACCTGCTGGCCGAGCTCGGCATCGCGGTGCTGCTGTTTCTGGTGGGCATCAAGCTCGACGTGAAGCTGATCCGGTCCCTGGGGCCGGTGGCGCTGGCGACCGGACTGGGCCAGGTGGCCTTCACCTCGATCTTCGGCTATCTGCTCGGCCTCGCCCTCGGACTGAGCCCGGTCACCAGTCTGTACGTGGCGGTGGCGCTGACCTTTTCCTCCACCATCATCATCGTCAAGCTGCTCTCCGACAAACGGGAGATCGACGCCCTGCACGGCCAGATTGCGCTCGGATTTCTGATCGTGCAGGACCTGGTGGTGGTGCTGGCGATGATCGTGCTGTCGGCGATCGGCATCGGCACCGCCGAAGGCCATGGCGGAGGGGACATCCTCGGCGTACTGGCCTCGGGCCTGGGGCTGGTGGCGCTGGTGATGCTGTTCGTGCGCTACGCGGCCACGCCGCTGACCGAGCGCCTGGCGCGGGCGCCGGAGCTGCTGGTGATCTTCGCCGTCGCCCAGGCCGCCCTGTTCGCGGCGATTGGCGATTTGATCGGGCTCGGCAAGGAAGTGGGCGGCCTGCTGGCGGGCATCTCCCTGGCCTCGACACCGTATCGCGAGGCCATCGCGGCACGGCTGGCGCCGCTGCGGGATTTCCTGCTGCTGTTCTTTTTCATCGCCCTGGGCACGGCCCTCGATCTGTCCCTGCTCGGCGCCAACCTGCCCGCCGCCCTGGTGTTTTCGCTGTTCGTGCTGATCGGCAATCCGCTGATCGTGCTTGCCATCATGGGCGCCATGGGCTACCGCAAGCGCACCGGCTTTCTGGCCGGGCTCACCGTGGCGCAGATCAGCGAGTTCTCGCTGATCTTCATCGCCATGGGGGTCGCCCTCGGCCATGTCGAACCGGAGGCGCTGGGCCTGGTGACCCTGGTCGGCCTGGTGACCATCGCCCTGTCCACCTACATGATCACCTACTCGCACCAGCTCTACGCTTGGTGCGAGCCGCTGCTGGGCATCTTCGAGCGCCGCGGCACCCCGCGGGAGAGCGGCACGCAAGAGGGTCTGATCAGCGGACGTCCGGCGGTGATCCTGTTCGGGCTGGGACGTTTCGGTACCGCGATCGCCGTGCGCCTGCAGCGGCGCGGGGTGCGGGTGCTGGGGGTGGATTTCAACCCCCAGGCCGTGCGGCGCTGCCACGATCTCGGCATCGCTACCCAGTATGGTGATGCCACGGATCCGGAGTTCATCGCCGAGCTGCCGCTGGCCGGCGCCCGCTGGCTGGTGTCGACCACGCCCAGCCACGTCACTGGCGTCACCCATGACGACCCGCGCGCCGCGCTGATCCAGCTGGCACGGACTGCCGGCTTCGGCGGTCGCATCGCGGTTACCTCCCATCGCGTCGAGGACACCGAAGCTCTGTGCGCGATGGGCGCGGATCTGGTGCTCGAGCCCTTCCAGGACGCCGCCGACCGCGCCGTCGAGCTGCTCGCCGGGGCCGGCCAGAGTGAACGCATCGAGATTCCGGCGATCGAAACCGAGCAGCGGCCGACGCCCTGAACACCACCGGCCGCGCAGGGCCCGATCAACCAGCGACCGAGGAGCAGGCGATGACCAGCCCTGATGACAGCCCACCGTTCCACGCGCTGACCACCGCGCAGGTACTCGACCGGCTTGAGGCAACCGCCGCCGGCCTCAGCCAGACCGAAGCCGCGCGGCGGCGCGAGCACTACGGCCCCAACCGCCTGCCGGAAGCCCCCAGGCGCCATCCGCTGTTGCGCTTCCTGGCGCATTTCCACAATGTGCTGATCTATGT
>DAOKZK010000064.1:0-11715 GCA_035325645.1 Candidatus Macondimonas sp.
ACGGCCCATGAACACCGCCACCGGGTTTTCGGTACGATGGGTCAACTCGTGGCCGACGATGATCGAGGCATTGGTCGCCGCGATGGCCGCCAGCCCTAGGGCAGCCAGCATTTCCCAGGCCGTGTTGCCGGCGTTTGCAGCCAAGAGGTCATAGCCGGTCAGCGATTGCACGAAACCGCCGAAACCGAAGGGATCAGCCCCTGTGGCGTAATAGCCGAGCAGCCAGGCGAACATCATGACCGTCAGGGCGCAGACGATTTGCGATGCGTATTGCAGCGGGTAGAAAACCCAGGCTTGCTCGTAGGTGTAGGTCCCCTCGTCCTTGCCAAAGAAGAGGTCACCCAAAAAGATGAAAGCGGCCATGAACACGCCAAAGGCGGTGATCACAGGGCCGCCCACGAAGAACAAACCCAATGCAATCAGGGACATCGCCGGAAAAAGAAAAAATCGGCCGTATTTCCAAGTGGCTTGCAGCGCATTCATGGCGCTCTCCTCGCGTCGTGATTCGTTATTGAAGGCTCTTATCGATCCGGAGCTTTCGACCTTTTGATTTAACAATCGTTCAATATCTGAAAAGTCTGTAAGCCATTATCCAGACCGACTGTTGAACTATACGGAAAGTGGCGGCGCATGGACATGCGTCAAAGTGTCGCACCGCCTCTCGTTGCCTTACCGGAGCCGTCCATGACGCAACATCAAGTCGTTTTCGCCCATGGCCGCGACAGCGGGCCGTGGGGAACCAAGATCACGGCGTTGGCCGAGATCGCCCGCGCGGCCGGCTGGGCGGTCCTGAGCCCGGACTACACCCACACGACCGATCCGCAGGCGCGCCTCTCCCAGTTGCTGGCCTTGGCGCCGCGACCGACGGGGCATCTGGTCCTGGTCGGCAGCAGCATGGGCGGCTATGTCAGCGCTGCCGCCAGCAATGCCCTGCGCGCCAGCGGCCTGTTCCTGATGGCGCCAGCGCTTTACTTCGCGGGCTACACGCTGGCGGCGCCGGTACAGGCGCCCTGTCGCGCCGTGGTGCACGGCTGGCGTGACACGGTGGTGCCGGTGGAAGTCGGCATCCGCTTCGCCCGCGAACACCGAGCCGAGTTGTTCGTTCTCGACGACGATCACGCCCTCACCGGCCAGATGGCCCTGCTCGGCACGCTCTTTGCGCATTTCCTGGACAGCGTGGCACGCCTGCCGCTCCCTGCTTGACGCGACTGCGACATCCCTCGCCTTTGAGTAGCACCAAAATTATAGGCTGGTGTATGAGATCGACGGTGGCACGGTTTGGGTGCTGACCCTGGTGCATACCGTGCGCCAGTGGCCCCCGGCGCGATGAGTGAAAGCACGGCATGGGTGAGAAGGAAACCGGGGAGCGATTGCAGATCGCCGCACTGTCACGGCTGATCGTGTGCGCTACACGCTTGATGATCTGCTGCCCGCAGCCGGCTATTCGCAGCCACAACCGCCCGAAGAGTGGACTCGCCGGCCGTTGGCCGCGAGTGGCCGGCATGTGAAGCCTTGGAAGTTGACCACGTGCTCGCACGCCTACATGACGACGCGATGGCCGAGGATTTCACCAATGACCCCGCTATGCGTTGGAACTGCTGAACAGCATCCTTGACGATGGCGAGCCGGACGAATTGAGCCGCCCCGGGTTTTGAAGATGGTCCAGCGCCTGAGAAGATGGAGCCATAAACAAATCAACGGCCCTTTCCCCGGAAGCCTGCATGCGCATCGGGCGTCGGAACAGGAGCGTGAATCGGGTAAGTTGGCCTGATCAAGAATGGGAAACCGTGGTCTGTCCCCTATTCTTCTATTCCACAGCGATCCGGCGTCGTGCAGGACAGTCGACACGCCGGCAAGCGGCGGCGGCGAGCCGGCCGACCGCCGGAGCCAGCCTCAAGCCGCGAGCCCCTTGGCGCGGAAAATGAAATACACCGCGCCCAGGATGCACAGGCCCGCCCAGAGATAATCCAGCCTGAGCGGCTCTTTCATGTAGAAGACCGCAAAGGGTACGAACACGCTGAGCGTGATCACTTCCTGCAGAATCTTGAGCTGCCCCAGCGAGAGCACGGTGTAGCCGATGCGATTGGCCGGCACCTGCAACAGATATTCGAACAACGCGATCCCCCAACTCGCCAGAGCCGCGATGATCCAGGGCTTGGACGGGAGTGTCTTGAGATGGGCATACCAGGCAAACGTCATGAACACGTTGCTCAGGCAAAGCAAACCGATCGTCGCGCCAATTTCCCGCATGCAACCTCCTGAATTCATCCGGAATCGCGACCCGCCATGGTCAGGAAGGAGCCCAAGCCCCGGCAAAGCAGACTCTTTACCCCCAAGCCCGCGGTGCTGACGGCCGTGATCGATGCCGGGCTTCGGGCCGCACCGCACACGCGACCCCTGTCCGACACGCGACGCCCAGAAGCCCAATCGACACGGCCGGCCCGCGCGTTTGTCGCAGCGGGCGTCGCGGTCGCGCACGGATTCCCGCTCAGTCGTCTCCCTCCCCCGCCAGATCCAGACTCACGCTGCGGAACTGCTCGAGCGCCGCCTCCAGGTTCTCGACGATCTCGGCCGCCAGCACGTCCGGCTCGGGCAGGCTGTCGATGTCCTCAAGGCTGTCGTCCTTCAGCCAGAAAATATCCAGGTTCAGCTTGTCGCGCTGGATGAGTTCTTCGTAAGCAAACCGCCGAAAGCGCTCGGTCTCCTGCCGCTCGCGGTAGCAGCGGATGAAGTCGTCGAAATCGCCCCGCTCCAATCGTTTGGTCTTGAGCGTCTTGTGCACATTGGTGCGGTAGTCGTACACCCAGAGCGCCGTCGTCTGCGCCTCGCGCGCCGCCGGGCGCTTGTCGAAGAACAGCACATTCGCCTTCACGCCGGGGCTGTACCAGATGCCGGTCGGCAGCCGCAGCAAGGTGTGGAAGTCGAAGCTCTCCAGCAGCCGCCGGCGGATGCCCTCGCCGGCGCGGCCGGCCTCGAACAGCACGTTGTCCGGCAGCACCACGCCGGCGCGACCGTGGGTATCGAGGATGGTCATGATGTGCTGCAGGAAGTTGAACTGCTTGTTGGACGTAGTGAACTTGAAGTCTTCGCGCTCGTAGTGCTCGCGCTCGGTGGTCACCGCGCCGTCCTCGCCCACCACCTTGTAGCTCGACTTCTTGCCGAACGGCGGATTGGTCAGCACCACGTCGAAGCGCCGGCCATCGTCGCCGGCCAGCGCATCGCCCTGCACCACCGGGCTGCCGCCGTTGCCGATGCCGTGCAGGTAGAGGTTCATCGCGCACAGGCGCACCACCTCGTCGACGATGTCCACGCCCTTGAACGCCGTGTGCCGCAGCGCGTGCAGCCTTTGCCGATCCTGGGTCTGCGTCTTCATGTGGTCGTAGGCGGCGAGCAGAAAGCCGCCGGTGCCGCAGGCCGGGTCGCACACCGTCTCGCCCACCTTGGGGTCGACACACTGCACGATGGCCTCGATCACCGGCCGCGGCGTGAAGTACTGCCCCGCGCCGGATTTGACCTCGGACGCGTTCTTCTCCAGCAGCCCCTCGTAGATCTCGCCCTTCACGTCCACACCGAGACCGATCCACGGCCCTTCACGGTCGATCAGGCTCACCAGCCGCTTGAGCTTGGCGGGGTCGGAGAGCTTGTTCTGCGCCTTGTGAAAGATGGTGCCGATCAGGCCATCCTCGCGGCCCAGGGCTTCGAGCGTGTGGCGGTACTGCAACTCCAGCGCGTCGCCATCGGCCGCGGCGAGCTGCGTCCAGCGCCACTGCGGCGGCAACGCCGATGCCTCGCCCAGCAGCTCCTCGCGCTCGGCGTCCATCTTCAGGAACAGCAGGTAGGTGATCTGCTCCACGTAATCGCCGTAGGAGATGCCCTGGTCGCGCAGCACATGCGCGTAGTTCCACACCTTGGAGACGAGCTGTTCGTTGGTCATGCGGGGTGTTTCCTGTCTCTGAATCGCGATTTGTTCTGGTGGGCACGCTGCGCTTTGCCCACCCTACGAGAGCGAAGCTGCCGACGATGTCGATGTAGTAGATGTAGGGTGGGCAAAGGCCGAAGGCCGTGCCCACGCGGAGCGTCGAGCTTGCGGCCCGTCCGCCATCATCTGCCGCTGCGTTGCCACTCGTTCAGCAGCGCCGGCCGATGGCGCTTCAGCCAAACTCGAATTTCATCCAGCAGATCGCGCGCGCTGGCAATGCACTGCTCCACCGCGCTTTCCGGCACCACGTCGCCCGAGTAATCGGCCACGTTGCGCTGCTTGCGCAGGGCGTCGAGGGTGATGATGCGGTCCGCGTCCAGCCCGATGGTGCGGCCCAGCGTCTGGATCATGGTCATGTGGTGGCCCGGGCGGCTGGTCAGGGTGCGGTAGCCGTTGGCCTGCAAGGCCGCGTTGGCGAGCTGCATGATCGCCTTGTAGGCGGCGTCGAAGCGGTTTTCGGCGCTGATCCGATCGACCTGCGCATCCGCCAGATTGCGCTCTGCGGCGCGCAGCAGCCGCACGATGGCCGCCGGGTCCGGCTCGATGCGCTCCAGCGTACGGCCGACGAGATTCTCCAGCGTCATGCCGCCTCCCCGATCAGCGCGATGCGCGGCTTGCGCAGCAGCTCGCGGGCAAAAGCGTCGTCATCGGCCACCATCCGTTGCCATTCCATCGGCCGGTAGAGCTTCGGGTTGATTTCGCGCGCCAGCGTCTCTTGCGGCGGATAGAGCACGCGCGCCAGCTCGGCGAGCGTCACGTCACCGACTACCAGCAGATCGATGTCGCTGCCGGGTCGATCGGTACCGGCGGCGAAGGAGCCGAAAATGAACGCCTGCGCGATGCGATTCGTCAGCGGCTCCAGCGCCTCGCGGATGGCCTGGGGAATCCCCAGGGTCTTGCGCACGATGGCGGCCATCTCGTCATGAATCGGGCAGGCCGGGTTCGCCTGATAGTGGTGCTGGTTGCCCCGCACCGTGCGCGTGAGCAGGCCAGACTCGACCATGCGGTCCAGCTCGCGCTTGACGGTCGCCACGCCCAGGCCGGTTTTGCGCAGCAGTTCCTTGAAGTAAAAGCTGCGCTCCGGCTCGCCATACAGCAGCGCCAGCAGGCGTTGCTGGGTAGTGGTGAACAGCGCAGCGGCGAGAGCCGGCGCCTGTTCGAGGGGGTGGGCGGCATGGTTCATCATTGGTGAACTATAGTTATCAAAAACTGAACTATCAAGCAGACCCATCCGGCATCAGTTAAATATTGTGAGTGCGCCTAATCCGATCTCCCAACGTTTCGGTTTCTTCCTCCTCATCCGCGGCGAAACTGCGATGATCGCTGTCGGGCGGGAGCTGGAGTAAGGAAACAGTGAAATCGTAGTTCTCGGACACGATGCTCATTTCCTGGCAAGGCTCGGGAAACCAGATACCGGGCGGATGGTTGACGCCCAAGCGCGCGAACGTGAAGGTTTCGGGGTGAGCAGCAACTGACTTGTCAGGCACTGGCACCGCGCTTTGAGCGGTCTTGATATAGACACCCGACTTGAATGCTGCTTTGCTTGATCGCGCCCACAGAATGAAGCCGTCGCGGGAAACTACTAACACGGCTCGCCTTTCGGTGTAGAGCAGCCAGCGCAAGGTTGCCGCGATCAGTGAGACTTCGTAGCGCTCGGCGCAGTGACTCAGCAACTCGAAGGTAGCGGTCGCCCGTGGGTCGAGCTGGCGGCGGTAGTCATCCAGCGGCATCAGCAGGTATGCAGCGAAGGTGTTTGCTTCGCGCTCGACTTGCTTGTATTCCGAATCCCAACGAACCATGTCCTGCTGGCTGCAGCGCATCCCATTGGGAAATGCGCAGCGGTGAATGAGGTAGTGACCGAACTCGTGGGCGAGGGTGAAGTTGATTCGACCCCTTGACGTAATACCGTTGTTGTAAAGGATTCCCCAGCCCTTCTTGCCGACCGGCGCAGGCAGAAGTGCCGCATCGAAACCAGGGAGCTTTTCACCCTGAATCACAGATAAGGGGTCTTCAGGAAACCATTGCTTGGAGAGATCAACGGCGATCTCAGGAACAGAAATCGGAAAGTGATTTGGGCCGTAAACGGTGTTGAGGACAGCAGAAATGTCTGTCGCCCAGCGCGTCGGTGACCGCACCTTTATCACTCTTTCTTGCCCCATAACTTCACAAGCTCCCGTAGCTTGTCCTTGGTCGACTCGTCTAGATTCTGATATTCACGAAAAAATACTTGGTCAAGAACATCCTCGCCGGGGGCAGCTTCTGTCTGGCTGACGAGATAGTCCGTCGTCACGCCGAGAACACTAGCGATTTTTGCCACCTTTTCCGCCGATGGGCGGGGCGGATTTTTGTTCTCTAATTCCCAAATATAACTCTTGCTCGAGTCGGTCAACGCCGCCAGTTTCTCTAGCGTGTAGCCCTTCTGCTTCCGCAAGTCCCTTATCTTCTTCCCTAGTGGCGTAGTCACTTCAGTCCTCCTGCGTTCGGACTAACGATACAGGAAGTGCTTGACGGCCGAAAGACATGCTGTTAGCCTAAGTTCGGAGTAGCGATATATTTTGTTTAGCAACACGCAGAGGTGCTTGATGAATATGAAACGAGGCCCAGCGACCCATCACATTGTCCCCAACCCCAAGGGTGGCTGGGACTTGAAGCGTGGGGGCGGCGAACGAGCCACCAGCCATCATGAGACGAAGCGCGAGGCCGTGGATGCCGGACGCAAGGTCAGCCGGGCGCAGGGAACGGAACTGCGCATCCAAAACAAGGATGGGCGCATCGCTGGCAGTGACAGCCATGGCGGTGATCCCTACCCGCCGAAAGGGTGATAGGGGGCGGCCGGTGAGACGGATACTGACGATTGACGGTGGTGGCATCCGGGGCACCTTTCCGGCCGCGTTTCTGGCCAATCTCGAGGAGGACCTGGACGAACCGATCGGCCGGTATTTCGACCTGATGGCCGGCACCTCCACTGGCGGGATCATCGCCATCGGCCTTGCGCTCGGCCTGAGCGCGGCGGACATCCTCAAGCTGTACGAAGACAAAGGGCCAGCCATCTTCGCCCAGACCCTCGGCGGCCTGCCGGGCTGGCTTGCCCGACGCTTCCGTTGGGGTCGCTGGATGTTCTGGGGACCAAAATACAGCGCTGAACCCCTGCGCGACGCGCTGCATGGGGTCCTTCAAGATCGGCGGCTCGGTGAAGCGCAAACACGGCTGCTGATCCCGGCTTGGCACCCCCAGACGCAGGGCGTCTACATCTTCAAGACGGCCCACCACCCGCGGCTCAAGACCGATTACAAGGAGCTGGCGGTCGATGCCGCCATGGCGACGGCCGCGGCGCCGAGCTATTTCGCGCAGCACGTTACCGCCAACGATGTCGGCCTTGCCGATGGCGGGCTTTGGGCCAACAACCCTGCCGGTATCGCCGTCGTCGAGGCTATAGCCACGCTCGGCTGGCCGGCCGATGATCTCAAGGTGCTGAGCATCGGTTGCCTTGAAGACGTCAAGGTCGTGCGCGAAGCCTATGGCGCGGCGCGCTTGGCCCCGCAGCTCGCCAGCCTGTTCATGGCCGGTCAGTCGCAAGGCTCGCTCGGCATCGCCCATATCCTGACCGGCGATCCCCACGAGCGGAAGGCGATCCACCGGATTTCCCAGCCCGTCCCCGACGGTTTCTACAGCCTTGACGACACTAGGCGTATCCGCAGCCTGAAAGACCTGGCCTTTGCGGAGGCGCGCATCCAGAAGCCCATTCTCCACTCTGAATTCTTCACCCACCCGACTGAAGAATTCGTACCCGCATACAGGTGATCAAATGGCAACAAACGACCGCAAGATTGCGCAGACCCATGACGATGTTCTGGACGAGATCGCCGACGCACTCGATATTCCGCCTTCCAAGTTCGAGGAGGCGAAGCGCCGCTATGAAGCGATCGGCGACTGGCTCGACCGCGATGAGTCGAGCTTGGCCGCCTACGATCCCGCAATTTCGCCACAGGGCTCCTTTCTGCTCGGCACGGTTACGCGGCCGCTGACCGAGACGGAGGAGTATGACGTTGACCTGGTCTGCCTGCTGAAAGCCTCGAAGACTGAGTTCACCCAAAAGAGCCTGAAAGAAGCTGTAGGCCACGAGGTTGGCCTCTACGCCCGCGCGCAGAACATGAAAAACCCGCCTGAGGAAGGACGTCGTTGCTGGACCCTGCACTATGCTGATGGTGCCCAGTTCCACATGGACATCCTGCCGGCACTGCCTGACGCCAGCCGCTACCAGGTTGTCCTCAAGGCACACGGCTACGGCACCCTCGCCAGTGACCCGGCGCTGACCAGCCAGGCGATCGCCATCACGGATCGGACGCTGCCGCAATACACTCAGGTGACCGACGACTGGCCGCAGAGTAACCCGATGGGTTACGCGGCCTGGTTCCGGGGGCGGATGACCGTGCAATTGACCGAACGCAAGATGGCTTTTGCGAAGCGGGAGCGCATCAAGGCCAGTGTTGATGAAATTCCTGACTATAAGGTCAAGACTCCGCTGCAACGGGCAATCCAGCTTCTCAAGCGCCACCGCGACTGCATGTTCGCCGATGATGGCGAACACAAGCCGATCTCCATCATTATCACTACGCTTGCAGCGCACGCCTACAACGAGGAGGCGACGATCTCGGAAACGCTGCAAAGCATCCTGACCGGCATGGCGGCTTTCATCGAATACCGTGGCGGTGAGGCTTGGGTGGCCAACCCTGTGAATCCAGCCGAGAACTTCGCCGACAAGTGGGCCGAAGCGCCGGTCAAGCGCGAGAGCTTCCAGCGCTGGCTGGAGCAGGCCCGACGGGATTTCGCGCTCTATCTGCGGGTCAGCCGGTTCGACGCCATGCCCGACGAGCTTAAGGAGCATCTTGGCGCCGACTTGGTCGAACGGACGCTGGCGGCTGTGATCCCCCCTGCGGTAGCCGGGCCTGCGGGGCCGGCAATCGTCAAGGGCGCTGCTACGGACGATAGCGACGGGCGCGTCGCGGCCGCCATCAGCGATATACAGCGGAGGGGATCGCAGTCGAAGCCATGGGCGAAGTCGTAGGCAAGCCGGGCTTGCTGACGCTGGAAGAGGTCCAGGCGGCCATCGCGTTCAACCAGCCCAAGCTGCATGCCACTGCAAACGGGGCGGATATTCGCGTTCAGGGCACCTACCTCGTGTTCGAGAATGGGGTGGTTGCCAACCCCGCCGGTCCTATCTCCGAATTCGATATCGAGATAGTTCTTTCGGCCCGTTATCCCCGTTGCGAGCCCAGAATCTTTGAGGTTGGCGGACTCATCCCGCGCGAACCGGACCGCCATATCAATCCGGACGGTGATTGTTGCGTTACGGTCTGGGAGCACTGGCTGCTGACTGCCAGAGACCGCTCGTTTGCGGCCTACCTGAACGGCCCCGTCAATGAATTCTTCCTCGGACAGTACTGGTATGAAAAGACCGGAACGTGGCCCTTCGGCGAACGGCCTCACGGTCAGGAGGGACTTATTGAAGCCTATACTGACGTGCTTGGCATCCGGCCGCAGAAAATGGAGCTGATCTATTACTTACGCCTGCTGTCCCAAGACTGGCCCAAGGGGCACTGGCTATGCCCATGTGGTAGCAGAAAACGGCTGCGATACTGCCACCGCGCCGATCTTATGCTGCTCCACGGCAAAGTACCGCCACGCATGGCGAAGTTGATGCTAAAGCGTGTCGCATCCCAAGAGCCGGTCAAGGCGCATCGGCACCGGTGACCTGCTGAGAGCTCATCTCTGTTAGGAACAAACCAAGTCCGGCTCTGGTTTGCAGCGTGGCGGTGCCCGTTGGGCGCGTCGGTTAGCTCACGCGACCGGCGCGCGAGGTGGCGCGGAGGCGGGCGAGCAGGTCGGCGGCGGGTTCGTCGGTCGGGTCTTGCGGGACCAGTTTGCCGGCGAAGGCGTCCTTGAGGATGGATTGGCGCAGGGCGGCGGAGCGGGTGAGTTCGGTTTGGCAATGTAAGGCGACTATTTCCGACTCTCGCAAGGAGTCGCTCACAACTTGTCCGATAGCGTCTACCTCCAGAATCCCCGGCAATGGAACCACAAATTTAGCCAAGTCGCGCGCGGAAAGGTTGGGTTGTGCCGTCCCGTTATCGTATTTGCTGATCTCTTCTCGAACAAAGGGACATTCGAGGTATGCGCTCAGGTATCCCAGTAGTCGAAGCTCAATCGGACGAAGTATCACAAGAGAGGACGCTATGGCGCCTCTTTCGATGTCCGATATTGCGAATTTACCGAGTGATCCGCGAATACAGTAAAGAATGTCATTCTTCTGAATAAAGCCAGCTCGTAATAGCTCGAAATCCCCCTCTGAGATATAGTCAAGCTTTGCTCGGTTAATCTTACGGCGCTGAAGATGCCCTGCGTTCACGAAAGGCACTCCGTTCGCGACGAAATTCGCCTTTGACGGGTAGTTCTTCCCTCGATCTCCGTTGTGAAGAGAGCACAGTTGTTCGAGCGTCGCCCACACCCAACCCTCCGGGAGTTCTGGAAGGTTGGTGGTGTCGGGGGCGGCGGGTTCCTGGTATTTGCCGCGGCCTTGCCAGGTTTGGCGGCGGGTTTGCAGGATGCGGGCGAGCAGGTCGCGGCCGTGTTCGAGGCGGTGGGCGTTTTGGGCGCGCCAGTCGGCGGTGAGGGCTCCGGTGACGGCGGCCTTGAGCACGGATTGGCGGTAGCGGGCCAGCAGTTGCTGCGTCTGGCGCAGCGCGGCTTCGCCCTGGTCCAGCCGGGCGAACAGTGTTTCGATCTTCTCGACGATGCGGCGTTGTTCGTTGAGTGGCGGCAGCGGAAACGCTTTGGTTTCCAGATACCGCCTTGGCACTCTCTTTTGTCCGACCGCCCCGGTCATGTGGTGCTGGGCTTCGTGCCGGAGCGCCGCTGAGGAAACAAAGTAGTAAATCCACTCGGTGATAACTGCCTGCGTAGGCCGCAGGACATGAAACTCGGTCGTTCCGAAACCGACGCCACGCGGAAGCGCGGGAGCCACCGCCATCTTGCCGTTTTCCATGCAGGGCGTGATCTTGGCGAACAGCACATCGCCAGACGCAAACGCTGTGAAGCCCGATTTCACTTCACCAAAAGGCCGCCGCGCGCTGGTATCGATTCGGCCTGTTTCGGCCTCCACCGCTGGCATCGGCACGAAAGGCATTTCGTCCTCGTCGCGAAATTTGCTTTTGTCGATCCCGGGATTGAAATCCACCACTTCCGCCAAAGGAACGACACACCACGATTCAGGAAATTCCCCCCTCACGCCACCAACGCCCCTTGCAAGTCTTCCAGCAATTCATTCAGTCCCGGCCCGAGTACGCGGCGCGCCTGCACGATGCCGCCGCGGTCGGCGAGGCTGGGCGCTTCCTGAAAGTCACGCGGGGCGATTTCGGCATTGGCGGCGATGTAGGCGGCGATGGCGCGCAGCCACTGTTCCTGTTCCGCCGTGTATTCGCGGCCGGCCTTCTTCTCGCGGCCGAGCCACAGGTTGAAGCGCCGCTCGACGACGGCGCCGAAGGGTTCCAGCGTCTCGGTCTGGCCGAGCGCGTAGCGCACCAGACTGACGACTTCGGTGAGCTGGTCGTCCACCGGCGCGCCGCGCACGCGGGCGGCGTCGAGCCGGCGGTAGGCCTGCCAGACGGTGGCGGTGGTGAGGTAGCGCGGCGGGTCGGTGAGGCGCTGCACCAGCTCGCGGATGGCGGCGTAGGTGAGGC
>DAOKZK010000065.1:0-11584 GCA_035325645.1 Candidatus Macondimonas sp.
CTATCATCCCTCCTCCAGCATCAACCCGAGTGCCAAAGGTGGTGGATGCATACAAGCCGTTGACAGCGCCGCTGGTGGCGAAGTAGCATCTCCAGCCCTCGCGTCCGTCCTCGGACGCTTAACCACTTGTCGAAAGACGGTCGACCGCCATGAAACGAACCTACCAGCCCAGCGAACTGCGCCGCAAACGGACTCATGGCTTCCGAGCCCGTATGGCGACGAAAAACGGCCGGCTTGTCATCAAGGCCCGCCGCGCCAAGGGTCGTCATCGCCTGACGGTCTGATTGAGCGCACGTGCCGTCCACTGTGCCGCGTTTCCCGGTTCGCATCGGTTGACGCGGGCAGCCCAGTACGCCGCGATACGCACTCATGGTCAGCGACACGGCGGTCCAGAATTTGTCGTACTGAGTCTGCCCAATTCGCTTTCCCACGCACGGCTGGGTTTGGCGATCTCGGTCAAGGCTGCAGGCAACGCCGTCGCGCGCAATCGACTCAAGCGCATCTGTCGCGAAAGCTTCAGGCGGGCCCAACATCATCTCGTCGGCTGGGACGTCGTGGTGATGGCGCGGTCGAGCGCTGCCACACAAACCTCTGCTGTCCTGCTGCAAGCGTTGGATCGCCACTGGCGACGCATCGCCGCACGGGCTAAAGTGCCCGTCTCTATTTCCCCTGAACGCCTCTAGGCTGGCAGTCATGGAAAACATACGCTTTACCCTGTATGCGGTGCTCGCAGCCGTCGTCTTTTTGATTTGGCAGGCATGGACCGAAGATGTTGCGAAGCTGACCCCGCCCCCCGATGCGCCGGCGCAGGTCACAGCGGAGGCGCCCAAACCGGACATTGATGTCCCGGCTCTCGATGCACCGACGCTCGCGCCCCCCGCACCGGGGGCGACCCAGCAGCCGATACCGGTCATGGCCAGCGCCGATCGGATCGCCTTCCAAACCGATCTCCTGCGCGGTCAAATCGACGCAATGGGCGGCGATCTGCGCCAGTTGGAACTCCTGAAATATCCGCTATCCACAGATGATCCAGCCACGCCGGTGCGCCTGCTGGGCGATGGCGATGGACAATTCTTCATTG
Organism: Candidatus Macondimonas sp.; assembly: GCA_035325645.1. Classification (GTDB taxonomy): domain Bacteria; phylum Pseudomonadota; class Gammaproteobacteria; order UBA5335; family UBA5335; genus Macondimonas. The sequence goes on from DAOKZK010000065.1 coordinate 1,082, forward strand.
CCCAGAACGGCCTGCTGTCTTCGGACCGCCCCGCTCCCGACCACCGCGCCGTTTATCAGACCGAGCGGGATCAGTACAACCTCGAGTCCGGCGCAACGACCCTCGAAGTGCCGCTCACCTGGAGCGATCCATCCGGCCTGACAGTGACCAAGCGCTATGTGTTCGAGCGCGGCAGCTACGTCGTGCGGGTTGCGTTCGACGTCGAGAACCGCGGGGAAAGTCTGTGGCGCGGCAGTCTCTACAGCCAACTGCAGCAGCTTCCGCCCCCAGCACCGAAACGCAATTTCCTGATGCCGCATACTTTCGGTGGTGTCGGTTACTACGACGGACAGCGTTATCACAAGCGCGCCTTCGACAAGCTTGCTGCAGAGCCGGTCGATCTGCGCCAGCAGGGCGCTTGGGCAGGCTTCGTCGATCACTACTTTCTCGGCGCCTTGCTCGGCGAGGGTGACGTTGAAAATCGCTACTACAGCAAGCTGTTGCCGGGAGGTCAGACCATTGTCGGCTTGACCGAACCAATGGTCGAATTGGCGCCCGGCGAATCCCGCACGCTCGAAACGCAACTGTTTCTGGGGCCCAAGGAGCAGGACATTCTGGCCGATGTGGCGCCCGGGCTGGAGCGCACCGTCGATTACGGCTTTTTGACCATCATCGCCAAGCCGCTGTTCTGGGTCATGTCGTGGCTGCACGCCGCTCTCTTCGAGAACTGGGGCTTGGCCATCATTGCGCTCACCGTGCTGATCAAGCTGGGGTTCTACAAGCTGTCCGAAGCTCAGTACCGGTCCATGGCCAAGATGCGCGAGTTCGCACCGCGCATCCAGGCCTTGCGCGACCGCTACGGCGAAGACAAGCAGAAGCTCAACGAAGCGATGATGGAGCTCTACCGCAAGGAGAAGTTCAACCCCCTCGGCGGTTGCCTGCCCATCTTCGTCCAGATGCCGGTGTTCATTGCGCTGTACTGGGTGCTGCTGGAAAGCGTGGAACTGCGTCAGGCACCGTTCTTTTTCTGGATCAACGATCTGTCGGCCAAGGACCCCTACTACGTGCTGCCGGTGTTGTTCGGCGTCAGCATGCTGATCCAGCAAAAGCTGAGCACGGCGCAAGGCACGATGGATCCCATGCAGGAGCGCGTCATGATGATGATGCCGGTCCTGATGACGATCTTTTTTGCTCTGTTTCCTTCGGGTCTCGTTCTGTACTGGGTCGTCAGCAACAGCCTGGGCATCCTGCAGCAGTGGTACATCACCCGCAAAGTGGAGAGAGAAAAGACCCGGCACGCGCCTGCGGTCTGAGCCGTTGAGGCGGTCAAGACCGTGACCCCGGACACCATTGCCGCCATCGCGACGCCGCCGGGCTTCGGCGGCGTTGGCATCGTCCGACTCTCGGGCCCGGCCGTGCCCGCCTTAGCCATGGCTGTGCTCGGTCGTCTGCCCACTCCGCGACACGCGATCCACGCCCGCTTTCGGGGCGCGGATGGCGCCGTACTCGACGAAGGTCTGGCGCTCTACTTCCCGGCGCCCCACTCCTTCACCGGAGAGCACGTGCTGGAACTGCAGGGCCATGGCGGCCCCGTGGTGCTGGATCTGGTGCTGGCACGCTGCTATGCGCTCGGCGCCCGTCCGGCCCGCCCGGGGGAGTTCTCCGAGCGCGCCTTTCTCAACGGCAAGCTCGATCTGGCCCAGGCCGAGGCAGTCGCCGACCTCATCGCCAGCGGTTCGGCTGCGGCCGCGCGGGCGGCCATGGCCTCCCTGCAGGGCGTCTTCTCCGAGCAGGTTGCGGCCTTGACCGAGGCCGTCATCGCTCTGCGCGTCTACGTCGAGGCGGCGATCGATTTTCCCGAGGAAGAAGTCGATTTCCTCGCCGATGCGACCATCGGCGCTCGGCTCGCCGCGCTGCGGGAACAACTCGCGGCGCTGCAGCGCGATGCAGGGCAGGGTCGGGTGCTGCGCGACGGTTTCACGGTCGTGATCGCCGGCCCCCCGAACGCCGGCAAATCCAGTCTGCTCAATGCCCTGAGCGGCGAGGAAACCGCCATCGTCAGCGCGCAGGCCGGTACCACGCGCGACGTCCTGCGCAGCCAGATCGTCATCGACGGGCTGCCCCTGCATGTGATCGACACCGCCGGTCTTCGTGCGAGTGGTGACTGCGTCGAACAGGAAGGCATCCGCCGGGCGCGCGCGGCCGTCGCCGGCGCCGACCGGGTACTGCTGATGCAGGATCACAGCCGGCTGCCGCCCGGCCCCCTTCCCGTGGCTGCTGAGTTGCTGCAGGCGCATGACCTGCCGGCAGATCTTCCCGTCAGCCTGCTCTACAACAAGATCGACCTCACCGGTGGGCCCTCAGGGTTATGGGATGTGCCTGGCGATGTTCCCCACATCGGCCTTTCCGTCGCGACGGGCGCTGGGCTCGATGTCCTGCGTGCGCATCTCAAGTCCTGCGCCGGCTACAGCGCTGGCGCGGGTGTCTTTTCGGCCCGTCGTCGCCATCTCGACGCGCTGGCCCGCGCGGGCGCGCATCTGGCGCTGGCCGAGACCCGCCTGCACCACGACCGCGCCGGCGAGCTGGCGGCCGAGGAACTGCGCCTCGTTCAGGACGCTCTGGGCGAAATCACCGGCGCCTTCACCAGCGACGACCTCCTGGGCCGCATCTTCAGCAGTTTCTGCATCGGCAAGTGAACGTTCGGTTTCACCATGATGCGGGCCAGGAACGGTGGAAATGGGGCACCAACTTGAAGCGCGTCGTAATGGTTCTGTGCCTGATTGTTTTCGGTCAGATGTCATCCGCCCAGGACTGGGAGGAACGTCCTGAGCTGGCCGATCTCTTTCGGAAAGCCGAGGTTCAGGGAACCTTCGTTCTCTATGACCTCAACGCAGACCGGTTCGTCGGGTATGACCACAGCCGAGCTGAGACACGGTTCGTACCTGCCTCGACGTTCAAAATCGCCAACACCTTGATTGGGCTTTCGACGGGGAGCGTGGCGAGCGTCGATGAAGTTTTGCCTTATGGCGGCGAGCCTCAGTTCCTGCCGCAGTGGGAACGTGACATGGGATTGCGGGAGGCGATCAGCGTCTCCAACGTCGCGATCTACCGGGAATTGGCGCGGCGGATCGGGCTTGTCCGCATGCAGGAGGGGGTCAATCGGCTGGATTACGGAAACCGTCAGATCGGCACCGTGGTCGACCAGTTTTGGCTGAAAGGCCCGCTCAAAATCAGCGCCATTGAACAGACCGTTTTTCTGGCCGGACTGGCGCAGGGGTCTCTGCCGATGGACGATCGTCTGCAGGAATCGGTTCGCGACATCCTGCTGCTCGAAAAACAGGGCTCCCGATCGCTTTACGGCAAGACGGGATGGGAAAATGCGCCGCAGCAGGGCATCGGGTGGTGGGTCGGCTGGGTCGAGCGAAACGGTCGCATCCATGCCTTTGCCTTGAATCTCGACGTGCGTGCAACACGCGACGCCGATATCCGCGTGCCATTGGGCAAGGCGTGCCTGCAAGCGCTCGGGGTCCTTTGAGAACCCGCTTCGGCGTGACCAAGCGGTCGCCTCATGCTGGCGACCCCGTTCGCACCTGCCTTCGCTGACCCGAAGGCCCGAATCCCCTCAAGGCGAGGGATGGTGCGATCGCCCCGACCGGCTTTGAACCGCAGTCACCATCCGGGCCGGGGAAGCTTACGGCGTCCCGAGCTTTGCCGGGCGGCTATCCACGGCCTCGAGGCATACGACGCAGTGAGGGCAGATCCGAACGTCACGCTTTCACGCCCACGCCGATGCGCGATATCGAGGCTACAGGCCGGCTTGGGCTTGTGAATATGGAGAGAATCGGTCGAGCCGTTCAGTCCTGCGCGGGATCTTCCAGCGGGAAATGGCAGCGCACCGCGCGATCGGCGCCGAGCGGCCGCAGCGCCGGCGCCTCGAGGCGGCAGCGCTCCTGGGCGCGCGGGCAGCGCGGATGAAAGGCGCAGCCCGGCGGTGGATCGAGCGGCGAGGGCAAATCGCCGGCGACCGGCACCCGCAGCGGCGCGCCGGGCCGCGGCTCGGGCACGGCGTCGAGCAGGCCGCGCGTGTAGGGATGCCCGGGCACAGCGAAGATCGCGGCGGTGGGCCCGGTTTCCACCGTCCGGCCCAGGTACATGACCTGCACGCGGTGGCTGATGTGGCGGACCACGGCCAGATCATGAGCGATGAACACGAGCCCAAGCCCCTGTTCGGCCTGCAGATCCTGCAGCAGATTGACGATCTGGCCCTGGATGGAGACATCCAGCGCCGAAACCGGCTCATCGCACACCAGGAGCTTTGGCCGCAGCATGAGCGCGCGGGCGATGCCGATGCGCTGGCATTGACCCCCTGAGAACTCATGCGGATAGCCGTCCATCGCGGCGGCGCCCAGACCCACGCGCTCCAGCAGCGACAGGGCGCGGGCCCGCACCGCAAGCGGCGTCATGGACGGCTCGTGCACGCGCATCGGCTCGGCGAGGATCTGGCCCACGGTCATGCGCGGATCGAGACTGGCGAGCGGGTCCTGGAACACCATCTGCGCATGGCGGCGGTGGGCGCGCAGCGCCCGCGCGGAAAGGCTCGTCAGATCGACCCCGGCGAGCATCACCCGGCCGCGGGTGATGGGCGTCAGACCCAGCAGGGCGCGGCCGAGGGTGGACTTGCCGCAACCCGACTCGCCCACGATGCCCAGCGTTTCGCCGGCCTCGAGGATAAGGCTCACCTCCTCCACCGCCCGCAGCGCGCGCGCCCGATGCAAGAGACCGCCGCCGATGCGGTAGTGCACGGCCACGTCCTGCGCGTCCAGCAGCCGCGCGGCGCTCATGGCGCGTCTCCCACCGCAGCGGCCGCCTCGGGCGGCTGCCAGTGACAGCGCCGGCCGCGCGCGGCGGACTCCTCCTTCCACGCCGGATGCACCGCCGTGCACACCGCCATGGCGTGGCGACAGCGCGGCGCGAATGCGCAGCCGGGCGGGAGGGCGCGCGGATCGGGCGGATGGCCGGCGAGCGTGGCGAGGCGCGCGCCGTGCTGGCGGGCGGGCAGGGACTCGAGCAACCCCTGCGTGTAGGGATGGCGCGGATGAGCGAGCAGCTCGGCCACCGGCCCCTGTTCGACGCCTTCGCCGGCGTACATGACCAGCATGCGATCGCAGATGGCGGCGACCACGCCCAGATCGTGGGTGATCAGCAGCATGGCCGTGCCCAGATCGCGTCGCAGCGCCGCGAGCAGATCGAGGATCTGCGCCTGGACGGTGACGTCGAGCGCCGTGGTGGGTTCATCGAGGATCAGCATCTCGGGCCGCGGCAGCAGCGCCATGGCGATCATCACCCGCTGGCGCATGCCGCCGGACAGTTCATGGGGATACTGATCGAGCCGTCGGCGGGCGTCGGTGATGCGCACCGCCTCGAGCATGCGCAACGCCTCCGCGCGCGCCTCCCGGCGCGACTGCCCGCGGTGCGCCGCGAGCGTCTCGGTCATCTGGCGCTCGATGGTGAGGTAGGGGTTGAGCGCCGTCATGGGGTCCTGGAACACCACGCCGATGCGCGCGCCCCGGATGCGGCGCATCGCGTGTTCAGGCTGGCCGAGCAGCGGCGCGTCGGCGAGTGTCGCCGTGCCCGTGGCGCGGCCGTTGTCGGCGAGCAGGCCGAGCAGGGCCATGGCGCTCTGGGTCTTGCCGGAACCCGATTCACCGACCAGCGCCAGCGCCTCGCCGCGATCGAGCGTGAAGCCGACCTCGCGCACCGCCTCCACCGGCCCGCTGTCGGTCGCAAAGCGCACGGCCAGATCGCGCACCACGAGCAAGGGCGCGGCTTGCGCCGCCGGGACCGCGTTCATCGTTCGCGGCCCGGATGGACGGGTGATGGCCAGCGTCGCATCAGCGGTCCTTGGGGTCCAGCGCATCGCGCAGACCGTCGCCGAGAAAGTTGAAGCAGAACAGCGTCAGGGCCAGGAACAGCCCCGGGAAGATCAGCAGCCAGGGACCGGCCTCCATCTGCTGGGCGCCGTCGTTGACCAAGGCGCCCCAGCTGGTGAAGGGTTCCTGCACACCCAGCCCGAGGAAGCTCAGGAAGGATTCGACCAGGATCACCTGCGGGATGGTCAGCGTGACGTAGACCACCACGACGCCGAGCAGGTTGGGCACGATGTGCTTGGCGATGATGCGCCAGCCGGGTGCGCCGTAGGCCTTGGCGGCGAGGACGAATTCGCGCTCGCGCAGCGACAGGGTCTGGCCGCGCACGATGCGCGCCATGTCCAGCCAGTTCACCGCCCCGACGGCGATGAAGATCAGGAAGATGTTGCGCCCGAAGAACACCATGAGCAGGATCACGAAGAACATGAAGGGCAGCGCGTAGAGGATGTCGACCACGCGCATCATGAAGGCGTCGACGCGGCCGCCGACATAGCCCGCAGTCGCGCCCCAGGCGACCCCGATCAGCAGGCTGACCAGCGTCGCCGACAGGCCGACCAGGAGCGAGATGCGCCCGCCGTGCAGCGTTCGCACCAAGAGATCGCGGCCGAGGAAATCGGTGCCGAACCAGTGCCCGCCGGCAAGCGTGGGGGCCAGCAGGATGGCGTCCCAGTCGCTGCTGTCGAAGGCGTTGGGACTGAGGAGCGGCCCGACGGTCACGGCCACGACGAGCAGGCCGAGGAGCAGCAGGCTGGTCATGGCCGCGCGATTGCGCCGCAGCCGGCGCAAGGCATCGCTCCACAGTCCGCGCCCCGCAGGTTGGGCCAATTCCAGCTTGGGCGCCGCCGCGCTCATGCGCCGTACCTCACGCGCGGGTCGAGCAGGGCGTAGAGCAGGTCCACCAGGAAATTGAAGACGATGATGAGCGCGCCATAGAACACCACGACACCCATCACCAGCGTGTAGTCGCGGTTGAGCGCGCCCTGCACGAAATAGCGCCCCAGGCCGGGGATGCCGAAGATCGCCTCGATGACCACCGAGCCCGTGATGACGCCTGCCAGCGCCGGGCCGAGGAAAGAGACGACGGGCAGCAGGGTCGGTTTGAGCGCATGGCGGATCAGAATCAGCCACACGGGCAGGCCCTTGGCGCGCGCCGTGCGGATGAAGGGGCTGCGCCAGACCTCGATCAGGCTGGCGCGCGTGAGCCTTGCGATGTAGGCCAAGAGCGGCAGCGCCAGCGCTGTCACCGGCAGGACCCAGGCGCGCAGGCCACCGTCGAGCCCGCCCGCCGGCAGCCAGCCGAGATGCACCGCGAACACCAGGATCAGGAGCGGCGCCACGACGAAGCCCGGCACCGAGATGCCGGTCATCGCCGCCGCCATGGTGAGGTGATCGAGCGGGCGGTTCTGGCGCAGGGCGGCGAGCATGCCCGCCGGCAGGCCGATGAGCAAGGCCACGGCCATGGCGGCCAGCCCGAGGCGCAAGGACACCGGAAAGCCCTGGGCGATCAGCTCGTTCACCGTGTAGTCGACGTATTTGAACGACGGCCCCAGATCGCCGCGGGCGAGATCGCCGAGATAACGCAGGTACTGCTGCCAGAGCGGCTCGTCGAGGTGATATTTGGCGGCGAGGTTGGCCTCGATCTCGGGCGGCAGGTTTTTTTCCGCGTCGAAGGGCCCGCCGGGTGCGGCGCGCACCAGGAAGAACGACAGCGTGACCAGCACCAGCAGCGTCGGCCAGGCGCCGAGAAAGCGCCGCAAGGTGTAAGTCAGCATGCTCATCGGTCGCGGGCCCAGCCCGTCTGCTCCCGGTCGGTGAATGGATGGGTGCCGGCCATCGTGCGGTGCGCCGGGCCGATGGCCGATGGTAACGCGATCGGCGCCGCGCTCACAGCCATGAAGAGCCGAAGGCCGACAGGGGTATCCCTTTCGCCGGCTGGCATCTGACGCATCGCTCCGAACCACGGGAATACATCTGCTCTGCCTGCGTCACGTAAAACGATCGGTGTTTCCGCCGATGGCGGCCAGCAACGTCAGGCGCCTGTCTGCGATGATGTCGATGAACCAACAGCTGTCGTCGACGCCAGTGCTCTCCTGTTCCCGCGGCGTGGCCACCCGATTGGCCGGCACCGCGGCGCTGGCAAACGAGTCGTTGGTGCTGACCGCCTGCGCCGGCTCCACGTTTGGTTGTCGTGTTCGATCGATCGCGCCGCCAAGGAGACCTGCCAAGCGGCAGGATCACGGAGACGAAGATCGCGCGGTCGATAAAGTGCCGCATGGCCCGCCTTCCACGTCCGCGGAGGCCCCCCGTGGACGGGTTGATCGCAGTTCCGCCAAGCGACAGGACGATCACGGGATCGTCGCATGCTGACTGCGGCCACCCAGCGCCAGCCGCATCTGCTTTTCCACTTCGACGAGGGCGAAGAACACCGCCCCGACCGCGACGATCAGCACGCCGTCCCAGAAGGGGATCGCGGTGGTGCCGAACACACCCTGCAACGGCGCCAGGTAGGTGATGGCGAACTGCGCCGCGGTCACCGCGAGCAGGCAGCCCCACATCACCGGCGTGGCGCGCACCGCCGCCCAGGTCAGCGAAGTGCTGTGCATGCGGCGGATGAAGAACAGGTAAAAGATTTCCAGCACCACCAGGGTGTTGAGGGCCATGGTCTGGGCCAGAGCCTCGGAATGGCCGCGGTCGGTGGCGTAGCTGTAGATGCCAAACACCGCGGCCACGACCAGCGCCGTGGTCAGCACGATCTGCCAGACCAGCTGCCCGGTCAGCAGGGGCTCGTGGCGCGGTCGCGGCGGACGGCGCATGGTGCCGGGTTCGGTGGGTTCGAAGGCCAGCGCCAAGCCCAGGGTGACCGCCGTGATCAGGTTGACCCACAGAATCTGCAGCGGTGTGATCGGCAGCGCCAAGCCGGCGAGCAGCGCCAGCAGCAGCGTGCCCGCCTCGCCGCCGTTGGTGGGCAGCGTCCAGCTGATCACTTTTTTGATGTTGTCGTAGACCGTCCGGCCTTCGCGCACAGCGGCGGCGATGGAGGCGAAGTTGTCGTCGGCCAGCACCAACTCGGCGGCCTCCTTGGCCGCGGCGCTGCCCTTCTGCCCCATGGCGATGCCGGCGTCGGCGCGCTTGAGCGCCGGGGCGTCGTTGACGCCGTCGCCGGTCATGGCCACGGTCAGACCCTGAGACTGGAGCGCGGTGACCAGGCGCAGCTTGTGTTCCGGCGAGGTGCGGGCAAACACGTCGGTCTCGACGGCGGCGTCGGCGAGCGCGGCGTCGTCCAGGGTTTCGAGGTCGTTGCCGGTGAGCACCCGCTCGCTGTTGCGCAGGCCGATCTGGGCGGCGATGGCGCGCGCCGTGGCGGCGTGGTCGCCGGTGATCATCTTGACGCGGATGCCGGCGGCGTGGCACTCGGCCACCGCCTCGATGGCCTCCGGCCGCGGCGGGTCGATCAGCCCGACCAGGCCGATCAGCGTCAGCCGGCCGTCGAGGTCGGCGGTGTTGAGCACGGTGTGTTCCTGCGGCACGGCGCGCATCGCCAGCGCCAGCACCCGCTGGCCGGCGCCGGCCAGCTGCTCGACCTGCGCGTGCCAATGGCCGGGATCGAGCGGCACCGGCTCAGCGCCGGCACCGAGCTGGTCGGCGCACAGCGCCAGCACCGCCTCCGGAGCGCCCTTGACGTAGATGCGGGCATGGCCTTCATGGTCGTGCACCAGCACCGCCATGTAGCGGTGCGCGCTGTCGAAGGGAATGGCGTCGGTGCGGGTCCATTCGGCGCACGGCTGAGGGCCCTCGCCGGTCAGTTTGCCGGCCAGGGCCAGCAGCGCGGCCTCCATTGGGTCGCCCTCGGCGCGCCAGCCGTCACCGGCCTGATACAGCGCCGCGTCATTGCACAGCGCCGTGGCGCGGGCGGCCTCGATCAGTACGGGATCTTCAATTGCCCGCACCGGGGCTTGTCCCAGCCACACCGTGCCTTCAGGCGCATAGCCGTCGCCCTCCACCGCATAGACCTCGCCGGCAGCGGCCAGCGCGGTGGCGACCATCTCGTTGCGGGTCAGGGTGCCGGTCTTGTCCGAGCAGATCACCGACACCGAGCCGAGCGTCTCGATGGCCGGCAGCCGGCGCACGATGGCGTTGCGCCGCGCCATCGCCTGCACCCCCACGGCGAGCGTGATGGTGAGCACCGCCGGCAGACCCTCGGGGATGGCCGCCACCGACAGGCCGACCGCCACCATGAACAGCTCGCCGAACGGCAGGTGCCGGATGAAATAGCCGTACAGCAGCAGACTGGCCGCCACCAGCAGGATGAACGCGCTCAGCCAGCGGGCGAAGCTATCCATCTGCTGCACCAGCGGCGTGGTCAGCGTCTCGACGCGGGACAGCATGCCGCTGATGCGGCCGATCTCGGTGCGCGCTCCGGTGGCCACCACCACCGCACGGCCGGTGCCGGCGGCGATCAGGGTGCCGCTGAACAGCATCGCGCTGCGGTCGCCGAGCGCGGCATCTTCCGGACAGGGCGCGACGCTCTTGTCCACCGGCACGGACTCGCCGGTGAGGATGGCCTCCTCCACCTTGAGGCCGCGTGCTTCGAGCAGGC
>DAOKZK010000066.1:0-11399 GCA_035325645.1 Candidatus Macondimonas sp.
GCCTGATCCTCAACCAGATCGGGCGGCGCCTCACCGAATCGCTCGACGGCTCCGATGGCATTCCCCGTCGCCGTGACCTCCTGCTGATGCTGGACGAGTTTGCCGCGCTCGGCCGGCTCGACTTCTTCGAGAGCGCCTTGGCCTTCATGGCCGGCTATGGCCTGCGCGCGTTCTTGATCGCGCAGTCACTCAACCAGATCGACAAGGCTTACGGGCAGAGCAATTCGATTCTCGACAACTGCCATGTGCGCGTGACGTTTGCGACCAACGACGAGCGCACGGCCAAGCGCATTTCCGAGACGCTGGGCACGTCCACCGAACTGCGCGCGCAACGCAACTATGCGGGCCATCGGCTCGCGCCGTGGCTGGGCCACTTGATGGTGTCGCGCCAAGAAACAGCGCGGCCCTTGCTCACGCCCGGTGAAGTGATGCAGCTCCCGCAGGACGAGGCCGTGGTGATGGTGTCCAGCGTCGCGCCGATCAAGGCGAAGAAGCTGCGCTACTACGCCGACGCCAACTTCAAACGTCGCGTGCTGCCGCCGCCTGTGCTCGCACCGGGCCGCTATGCCGATGCGCCGAGCGCGCGGCCGGATGACTGGAGCACCTTGGCGATTCCCTTCACGCCTGTCGCACCGGCCTCTGCCGGTTTCGCCAACACCGACGCCGCAGCCGACGAAGGCGGCCCACGTCGCCAGCCCGAGCTGTCCGAAGCCGTCGCCTACAGCCTCGCACCCGAACACGCGGCCAGCGATCTGGCGCTGCTCGATGACGAAGACGACGCGCCTTTGCCTCTGCCGTCCCAGCTTGATCCGCGCTTGCAGCGCGCGGCGCGGCTGACCGCTCTCGACCCCGACGACGGAATCCCACTATGAGCCAGCTTCATTCCCGCCATCGCCTCAACCTGTTCATCGAACGCGATCACGCCAGGCGCTTGAACGAACTGGCCGCGAAGAAAGGTGTGTCCAAGTCCTCCATCGTCGCGGCGGCGCTGGCGTCCTGGCTGTCGCCGGACGCGGCCGACCAGCGCGAAGCGGCAATGGCCAAGCGCCTGGATCGGCTGTCGCGCCAGGCCGAAAAACTGGAGCGCGACCAGAACATCCTGATCGAGACGCTGGCGCTATTCGTGCGCTACTACCTGACCGTCAGCACGCCGCTGCCGGAAGCGCATCAGGAGGCCGCAAAGGCGCAGGGCAAGGCGCGTTTCGAGCAGTTCATCGAACAGCTCGGCCGCCACTTGCTACGCGGGCGCAGCTTGGTGCGCGAGGTCTACGACGAGATCCAGCCCGACACGCAGCGGCTGGACGATGCGGCCGCGCTCGCCGAAGCGCGGGAGCGGACACAGGAGACGGTCTCATGAGCGCCGTTTCGCAGCAGCCATCGTCCTTGGCCACCTCTCTGTATCGGCGCATCCGCATGTTGCGTACCGCAATGGGACCGCTGATCGCCGCCGCACTGGAAGACCCGGACGTGGTGGAAGTGATGCTGAACCCGGACGGCGCGCTGTGGATCGACCGGCTGTCGTCGGGCCGTGCCGCCACCGGCCAATCGCTGTCCGCCGCCGACGGCGAACGCATCATCCGCCTGGTCGCGGCCCATGTCGGCATGGAGGTGCATCGCGGCCAGCCGCTGCTGACCGCCGAGCTGCCGGAGACCGGCGAGCGCTTCGAGGGCATCCTGCCGCCGGCGGCGCCGGGTCCGGCCTTCGCCCTGCGCAAGCGCGCGGGCGGCGTGATCGGCCTAGCCGACTACGTGAGCGACGGCATTCTGAGTGCGGAACAAGCCGAGTTCCTGCGCCACGCGGTGCGCGAGCGCCAGAACGTCCTGATCGCCGGCGGCACCAGTACCGGCAAGACCACGTTAGCCAATGCGCTGCTGGCCGAAATCGCGGCCACCAACGACCGCGTGCTGGTGCTGGAAGACACCGTGGAATTGCAGTGCGCGGCGCGCGACCACGTGCCGCTGCGCACCCGCGCCGGCGTGGTGTCGATGACTGAGCTGGTGCGCGCCACGATGCGCCTGCGCCCCGACCGCGTGATCGTCGGCGAGGTGCGCGGCGGCGAAGCGCTGGACCTCATCAAAGTGTGGGGGACCGGGCACCCGGGCGGGGTCGCCACGCTGCACGCCAGTTCCGCCCACGGTGCGCTGCTGCGCCTCGAACAACTGATCCTCGAAGTCGCCATGACCCCACCGCGCGCGCTGATCGCCGAGGCGGTGAACGTCATCGTCTTCATCGCCGGACGCGGCCGTGCCCGCCAGGTCCAGACCGTCGCCCGCGTGACCGGTTTCGACGGCAACGGCTACCAGCTCGACGACGCGCTCGCGCCGCTTCCATCCCCGTCCTCAACCCACTCTGGAGAACTGCCATGACGCCTGCCCATGCTTTCCGCATTTCCGTAAATCCGCTTTTCCGTCTTGCGCGCCTGCGCTGCCTTACCGCTCCGGCGCAGCAAGGGCTGCTGCTGGCCGTGGTGTTCCTGCTGGCGGCCAGCACGGCACACGCAGCGGGTTCCAGCATGCCCTGGGAAGGGCCGCTGCAAGCGATCCTCGACTCCATTCAGGGGCCGGTGGCGCGCATCGTCGCGGTCATCATCATTATCGCCACGGGCCTCGCGCTCGCCTTCGGCGACACCTCGGGTGGCTTTCGCAAATTGGTGCAGATCGTGTTCGGTCTTTCGATCGCGTTTGCCGCGTCTTCGTTCTTCCTGTCGTTCTTCAGCTTCTCCGGCGGGGCCGTCGTATGAGCGCGCCTGACGACTTCGCCACTGGCTTCGAGGTGCCGTTGCGCCGCTCGCTGACCGAGCCGATCCTGCTGGGCGGCGCGCCGCGCACCGTGGCGATCGCCAACGGCACGCTGGCCGCCGCCGTGGGCCTCGGCCTGCAACTGTGGATTCCAGGGCTGGTGCTGTGGATCGTCGGCCACTCGCTGGCGGTATGGGGTGCGCGCGTCGATCCGCAGTTCATGCAGGTCTTTGCACGCCACATCAAGCACAAGCCGCTGCTGGATGTATGAGGGCGCCGCCATGCTGAACCTCACCGAATACCGCCAGCGTCCCGCACTGCTCGCCGACTGGCTGCCCTGGGCCGGGCTGGTGGCGCGTGGTGTCGTGCTCAACAAAGACGGTTCGTTTCAGCGCACGGCGCGCTTTCGCGGGCCGGACCTCGACAGTGCGACGCAGGGCGAGCTGATCGCCACATCGGCGCGCCTGAACAACGCGCTGCGCCGGCTGGGTTCCGGCTGGGCCTTGTTCGTGGAAGCCGAGCGGCTTGCGGCCGCCGACTATCCGCACTCGGACTTTCCTGAGCCGCTGTCGTGGCTGGTGGACGAGGAACGCCGCGCGGTGTTCGAGGAAGACCAGAGCCACTTCGAGAGTACCTATCACCTGACGCTGGTGTACCTGCCGCCGGAGGAATCCCGCGCACGCGCCGCCAAGCTGCTCTACGAGAACACGTCGCAGCGTGGCGTGGACTGGCCCGAGCGCCTGATGGCCTTTCTGGCGGAAACGGATCGCTGCTTCGACCTGCTCGATGGCGTGATGCCGGAGATTGCCTGGCTCGATGACGGCGAGACACTGACCTATCTGCACGCGACCATTTCCACACGGCGCTACCGCGTGGCCGTGCCGGAACATACGTTCCACCTCGATGCGCTGCTGACCGACTGCCCGCTGACCGGCGGCCTGGCGCCGATGCTGGGAGACGCGCATCTGCGCGTGGCGACGGTGCGCGGCTTTCCGACCTCGACCTGGCCGGGGCTGCTCGACGACCTGAACCGCCTAGGCTTCACCTACCGCTGGAGCACGCGCTTCCTGTGCATGGACAAGTCTGAGGCGGAAAAGGAACTCGGCCGCCTGCGCCGCCAGTGGTTCGCCAAACGCAAGAACGTCGTCGCGCTGCTGCGCGAAACCATCTTCCAGCAGGAAAGCCCGCTGGTGGATACCGACGCCAGCAACAAGGCGGCCGATGCGGATGCCGCCTTGCAGGAACTGGGTGGCGATCAGGTCGCCTTCGGCTACGTCACCGCCACCGTGACCGTGCTCGACACCGATGCCGATGTCGCCGACGAGAAGCTGCGCATGATCGAGCGCGTCATCCAGGGACGCGGCTTCGTCACCATTCCCGAGACCTTGAATGCGGTGGATGCGTGGTTGTCCTCGATTCCGGGCAACGCCTACGCCAACGTGCGCCAACCCATCGTCTCGACGCTGAACTTGGCGCACCTGATGCCGGTGTCGGCGGTGTGGGCCGGGCCGCAGAAGAATGCGCACCTCGACGGCCCGCCCTTGATCGTCACGCGCACCGATGGCGCCACGCCGTTCCGGCTGGTGACGCACATCGGCGACGTGGGCCACACGCTGGTCGCCGGCCCGACCGGCATGGGCAAGTCGGTCTTGCTCGCCACGCTGGCGATGCAGTTCCGCCGCTATCGCGGCTCGCGCATCTTCGCCTTCGACATGGGGCGCTCGATGCGCGCCACCATCCTCGGCCTGAACGGCGAGCACTACGACCTCGGCACCGATGGCGACATCGCGTTCCAGCCGCTCGCGCGCATCGACCAGGAAGGCTACCGCGCCTGGGCCGCCGAATGGTTGGAAAGCCGGATGCTGCACGAGGGCGTGAGCATCGGCCCGGACGAGAAGGCAGCCATCTGGTCGGCGCTGGAAAGCCTCGCCGGTGCGCCGGTGGAGCAGCGCACGCTGACCGGGTTTTCCGTGCTGTTGCAGAACAACGCGCTGCGCCAGGCGCTCGCGCCCTATGTGCTCGGCGGCGCCCACGGCAGTCTGCTCGATGCTGACCACGACCGGCTCGGCATGGCCGACGTGCAGGGCTTCGAGATGGAAGAACTGATGGCGAGCCGCGCCGCCGTGATGGCGGTGCTCGCTTATCTGTTCGCCCGCTTCGACGAGCGCTTCGACGGCGCCCCCACGCTCTTGATTCTCGACGAAGCCTGGCTGTTCCTCGACGACCCGGTGTTCGCCGCGCGTATCCGCCAGTGGCTGAAGACGCTGCGCAAGAAAAACGTCAGCGTCATCTTCGCCACGCAGTCGCTGGCCGACATCAAGGATTCGAGCATCGCGCCCGCGATCATCGAGAGCTGCGCGAGCCGCATCTTCCTGCCGAACCCGCAAGCCACCGAACCGCAGATTCGCACGATCTACGAAGGCTTCGGGCTGAACAGCCGGCAGATCGAGATCGTCGCCACCGCGCAGCCCAAGCGCGACTACTACTACCAGTCGCGGCTGGGCAATCGCCTGTTCGACCTCGACCTGGGGCCGGTCACGCTGGCTTTCGCCGGCGCCTCGACGCCGCAGGACCAGCGCGACATCGACACGGTAACGGCCGCGGCGCCGTCTTCCAGCTTCGCAGCCGCCTGGCTGCGCCATTGCGGTTTGGACTGGGCGGCCGACCTGCTGCCGTCCGCGCCTGCCGCTTCCAACCCACCACAGGAGAACCCGTCATGAAGAAGACACTGCTCGCGACCGTTGCCGCCGCGCTGTTTTGCACGCTGCCTGTCGCGCACGCGCAGTGGGCCGTGATTGATCCAACCAATCTGGTGCAAAACACGCTGACCGCGATCCGCACACTGCAACAGATCGACAACCAGGTGCGGCAACTCCAGAACGAAGCGCAGATGCTCATCAACCAGGCGCGCAATCTGGAGCGGCTGGATTACAACACGGTCAACCGCCTGCGCTCGACGCTGGCGACCATCGAACGCCTGATGGCCGAAGCGCAGGGACTCGCCTACCGGGTGGAAAGTCTGGACCAGGAGTTTGCCCGCCTGTATCCGCACGAGTACGCCGCTACCGTCAGCGGCGATCGCATGGCGCAGGACGCGCGCGAGCGCTGGCGCCATACGCTCGACGGCCTGCACACCGCGATGCGCGTGCAGGCGCAGGTGTACCAGAACCTCAGCGAAGACGAAGGCGTGCTCGCCGATCTGGTCAGCCAGAGCCAGTCGGCCAACGGCGCGCTGCAAGCCATGCAGGCGACCAACCAGTTGCTGGCCTTGCAGGCCAAGCAGGCGATCCAGGCGCAGCAGCTCCAGTTGACGCAGGACCGCGCCGCGTCGCTGGAACTGGCGCGCCAGGCGGCGGCCACCGAGCAATCCCGCGAAGTGCGGCGGCGCTTCCTCGGCGAGGGCACGCCGTACACGCCGCAGACCGTGCCGTTCTACCGCGACTGAGGAACAGGCCATGAATGACGTGGCGGTGATCGACCGCTTCCTGATCGTCTTCGCCAACTACATCGACTCGGGTTTCGGGTTGCTGGGTGGCGAGGTCGCGTTCCTCACCGCCACGTTGATCGTGATCGACATCACCATCGCGGGCCTGTACTGGGCGATGAGCCACGCCACCGGCCAGGGCGATGACGTGATCGCCCGGCTGATCCGCAAGGTGCTCTACGTCGGCGTGTTCGCCTACATCATCGGCAATTACAACTGGCTGGCCAGCATCGTGTTCCGTTCCTTCGCGGGGCTGGGGCTGACCGCTTCCGGCTCGACGCTGACGCAGGCCGAGTTCCTGCAACCGGGACGGTTGGCCAAGACCGGCATCGACGCCGCCGCGCCGATCATGGAACAGATCGGAGACATGACCGGCTTTCCGGGCGTGTTCACCAACCTCGATGTCATCACCGTGCTGTTCCTCGCCTGGCTGGTGGTGATCCTCAGCTTCTTCATCCTGGCGATCCAGCTTTTCATCACGCTGATCGAGTTCAAGCTGACCACGCTCGCCGGCTTTGTGTTGGTGCCGTTCGCCTTGTGGAACAAGACCGCGTTCCTGGCCGAAAAGGTGCTGGGGAATGTCGTGGCCTCGGGCGTCAAAGTGCTGGTGCTGGCGGTGATCGTCGGCATCGGCACCGGCTTGTTCGCCGAGTTTCAGGTCACGCCGGCCGAACCGTCCATCGACCACGCGCTGGTCATCATGCTGGCGTCGCTGTCGCTGCTGGCCCTGGGGATCTTCGGGCCGGGTATCGCTACCGGCTTGGTATCCGGTTCGCCGCAGCTCGGCGCCGGGGCAATGGCAGGTGCCACGCTCGGCGCGGCCGGTACTGCGGTTGCGGTCGGTGCGGCGGCCACCGGCGTCGGCGGTGCCGTCGCGGCCGGCGCGCGCATGGCGCCCGGAGCGGCCCGCATGGCTGTCGGCGGCGCACGTTCGATGGCATCGACCGCCAGCAGCGCGCGGTCGGCTTTCCAGGCAGGTTCCGCCGGTGCCGGCGGTGGTCTCAGAGGCGCAGCGGCCGGTCTGGGCAACGTCGCCCGGACCGGCGCGCAGTCGGTCGGACAGCGCGTGTCCGCCGGTGCGCGTTCGCTGCAAGCGCGTGCCGCTGCCGCCATCAATCCCAATGTTTCCACGGGCAGCGCTGCTACCGGCTCGGCCGCTCAGGGCGGCGCGGAAGGCGCGCCTGCCAACACCGGACAACCCGCGTGGGCCAGGCGCCTGCAACGCCGCCAGCAGATTTCCCATGCCGCCACCACCGTCGCGCACACGCTGCGCGGTGGCGACGGCGGCGGCGCGGGCAGCGGCCCCAGCCTGCGCGATCCATCGAACTCATAAGGAGAACCTGCCATGCGATTCAAACGACCGCAGGTGCGCTACGCCGACACACCGCAACCGGCCACGCCGTACCAGGCCGCCGAACAGGTATGGGACGAGCGCATCGGCTCGGCGCGCACACAAGCCAAGAACTGGCGGCTGATGGCCTTCGGCTGTCTGGTGCTGGCGCTGCTTATGGCCGCCGGCCTTGTCTGGCGTTCGGCGCAGTCCATCGTCACGCCCTATGTGGTGGAGGTGGACCACGGCGGGCAAGTACGCGCCGTCGGCGAAGCGGCCACGCCGTACCGGCCCAACGATGCGCAGATCGCGCATCACCTGGCGCGCTTCGTCACGATGGTTCGCTCGTTGTCCATCGACCCGATCGTGGTGCGGGACAACTGGCTGGACGCTTACGACTACACCACCGACCGCGGCGCAGCGGTGCTCAACGAGCATGCACGCGCCAACGACCCCTTCGCACGGATCGGCCGGGAAACGGTGACGGTGGAAATCAACAGCGTCGTGCGCGCGAGCGATGCGTCGTTCCAGGTGCGGTGGACGGAGCGCCGCTACGTCAATGGTGCGGCGGCGGGACTGGAGCGCTGGACGGCGGTGGTCTCCATCGTGCTGCAAACGCCGCGCACCGAAGAACGGTTGCGCCGCAATCCATTGGGCATCTACGTCAACGGCCTGTCGTGGAGCCGTGAACTCGACTCAACCGAAGGAGGCAGGCCATGAAACCGTCTTTCCACTTTTTCACTATTGCATTGGTCGCCATCGCCGTGTCCGGCTGCGCCACGCCGCGCAAGCCACCGAGCATCACGCTCGACGAGCCGGTGCAGGCGCAGCCCTTGCCCGAACCGCCTCTGCCGATGGAGGTGGTTGCGATGCCGGAACCCTTGCCGCTACCGGGACAGTTGATGCCGCTGCCCGAACTCGCGGAAACGGAGGCGACACCCGAGCCGGAGGACGAGCGCGTGCGCGTATCCCGCGCCAACGAGGAAGCGCGCATGGCGCCCACGCGCGAAGGCTACATCAATGCGATTCAGGTCTGGCCGTTTACCGACGGCGCGCTGTACCAGGTCTATACGAGTCCGGAGCGAGTCACAGTGATTACACTCCAGCCCGGCGAGGAACTGGTGACGGTCGCCGCCGGCGATACGGTGCGCTGGATTGTCGGCGACACGTCGAGCGGTGGCGGCGACGAGCTGCGCGTCAACGTGCTGGTTAAGCCGATCCGCACCGGCCTCAAGACGAATCTGGTCATCACCACCAGCCGCCGCACCTACCTCATTGAGCTGACCTCGACCGAAAGGGCGTGGATGGCATCGGTGTCCTGGGACTATCCCCGTGACCGCATGCTGGCCTTGCAGCGCCAGGCGCAGGCAGCACAGACGGCGGCGCCGCTCGATACCGGCCTGACGCTGGAGAACATCCGCTTCCGCTACGCGATCAGCGGCAGCAATCCACCGTGGAAGCCGCTGCGCGTCTTCGACGACACCGAAAAGGTCTACATCCAGTTTCCGGCCGGCATCGCCCAAGGCGAGCTGCCGCCGCTGTTCGTGATCGGCGCGCAAGGCGACGGCCAACTGGTGAATTACCGCTTCCGCGCGCCGTACTACATCGTGGACCGGCTGTTCGGCGCGGCTGAACTGCGCCTGGGCGGCGACAGGGGCGACGTGGTGCGCATCGAGCGGACCGGCGGCACACGGAGGAACTGAGCATGGACCAGGACAACGCTTCCGGCCGTCCGGCGCCCGACGCCCCGCCCAAAGTGGCGCCGGAACAGGTCGCGCTGCGCGCGCAGCCGCGCCCGGTCACGCGCCTGAATCGGCGCGTGCTGGCGGTGCTCGCCGGCGGCGTGGCCATCGCCGTGCTGGGCGCGACGCTCTGGTCGCTGCAAGCGCCGCAGCGCCGGGGTGGGAGCGAGCCGGCCGAGCTGTACAACGTCGATCGCGTCTCGCCCTCCGAAGGGCTGGCCCGCTTGCCCGCCGACTATTCGCAACTGCCACCGCCCTTGCCGCCGGAGGTGCCGGTGCTGGGCGAGCCGTTGCCCGGCGACCTCGGCGGGCCGATGCTGCGCGCCGAGCAGCAGGCGCTGGGCTACGCGCAGCCCGGCCATGACCCGGCCGAGGCCGAGCGCCTGGCGCGACTCAAGGAAGCCGAGGAAGCGGCGGCTTCGTCCGTGTTCTTCAGTTCGGGCGGACAGCGCGCCGCCGTGGCCGCTCCCGCTCAGACCCTGGCGGGAACGCCACCACTGACCGGGCTGGCGGGTTTCGATCCGTTGGCCGCCGGGCCGGCTTCGACGGCGGCGCAGCCGCTCGATCCCACCGCCATGCAGAACCGGCAGGACCAGAAGGAGGCTTTTCTGCAAGCCGGTTCCACGGAAACCCGTAATTCCGGCAACCTGCAACTGCCTGCCTCGCCGTACCAGGTGATGGCCGGCACGGTGATCGCCGCCGCGCTGGTGACAGGCATCAACTCCGACCTGCCGGGCGACGTGATCGCCACGGTGACGGAGCCGGTCTACGACACGGCCACCGGCAATCATCTGCTGATCCCGCAGGGCTCGCGCATCCTTGGCCGCTACAACAGCCAGGTGAGCTACGGGCAGACTCGCGTGCAGGTGGTGTGGAACCGCGTGATCCTGCCGGACACATCTTCGTTCCAGCTCGACAACCTGGTCGGCACCGACCCGGCCGGCTACGCGGGCTTGGAGGACGGCGTGGATTGGCATTGGGATCGCATTTTCGCCGGCGCGCTGCTGACCACGCTGCTCGGCGTCGGCGCCGAACTGGCCGCGCCCGAGAATCGCCAGGACGGCAACCGCGTCATCATCGCCGGCCGCGACAGCGCGCAGGACACGATCAATCAAGTGGGCCAAGAAGTGACCCGGCGCAACATGAACATCCAGCCCACGCTGACCAGCCGCCCCGGCCTGCCGGTGCGCGTCATCGTCAACCGGGATCTGGTGCTGCGGCCGTACCAGCCGCTGTTCTTCCAGAGAGGATCATCGCAATGAGCACGAACAAGCTGCGGCTCGGACCGCTGCCCAAGAGCGAGACCGTCAAGCTGACCTTTGCGTGTCCGGCCAGCCTGAAGGCCGACCTCGACCGCTACGCCGCGCTGCACGCGCAGACCTACGGCGAGCCGGTCGATGCTGTGACGCTGATCCCGCACATGCTGGAAGTATTCATGGCGCGCGATCGAGCGTTCAAAAGGACCGGAGCACATAAGCTGCCGGCGGGAAATCGAACGCCATAACTTGCGAATCGATCCGTCATTCAAAAACAGAGGCCGTCACTCGCTTGAGCGAGGACGGCCTTTATGTTGGTGCCCGAGGCCGGGATCGAACCGGCATGACCGTGAGGTCGAGGGATTTTCTTACCACTTCGGCTTTCGCCGCCAGCGCATGCGCTGTTCGTGGTCTGGAGCACGCCTTCACCATAGCCTTTTGGCCGTAGGTGCCCGCCGTCTGCTCTCTACACCTTCCCGCAACTCCTTCGAGCTTGGGCTTGGCTCGGCGTTGGCTCGGATGCTGAGAGCATCCAGGGCGTTCGCCGACTTTGACGGGCGTCACCTCCGGGGTTTCCCCCGGAGGGCTCAAATTGCTTCAAGTCCCTTGCGTCTACCAATTTCGCCACTCGGGCATGACACGGATGTCAAACCTGTACCATAAATTACTTCGGCTCCTACCTGGCACCTAACAGCCAGACAGGCTCCACTCACAACACTTGGCCAAGGCGCAAGTCATTGTGACCGCTACACCTTTGCATTGCCACCGCGAACAGAAAGGACTTGACAAAACAGATTTTAAGTCCCTTGCGTCTACCGATTTCGCCACCCGGGCGTGCGGCCCGGTCA
>DAOKZK010000067.1:0-11317 GCA_035325645.1 Candidatus Macondimonas sp.
TTCGACGCCGAAGTGGGGCGAAAAGCACTCCCGCAGCGCGTAGAGCGGACTGGTGCCGATGTCGCCATAGACGACGCCCAGTGCCGCAAGCGGCGTCCACGCGGGAGACTTCGACAAGGTGGCAGGCAGGGACGGCAGCTGGGGCGTCTTCATGGACCCATCCGGAACATCGTGGAAGAGTGTGGCAGGCAGCCGATCGGCACGAGGGGGGTATGATAGGCCCCATCTCTGTGGAGCGGGAGAGGGCCGCGCATCGTCGGCACCTTATCCGTCACATCGGCCTTCTAAAGTCCCGTTCCGTCATCGTCGATTGGCGATTCTTTACCGTATAAGGCAGGCCCGGAATGACGCTTGTTCTCTGGTTCATCGTGGGATCCGGCGCCGCACTCGGCGCGCTCGCAGTGCATGATCTCCTGCAGCGGCATCATGCCATCCTGCGCATCTATCCCGTGATCGGCCATTTCCGCTACCTGCTCGAGGGCTTCGGACCCGAATTGCGCCAGTACATCGTGACCGGCAACGAAGAGGAGCGCCCCTTCAGCCGCAACCAGCGGCGCTGGGTCTATGCCACCGCCAAGCGCGAGAACAACCAGTTCGCCTTCGGCACCGATCAGGACCTCGAACACAGCGAAGGGACGCTGATCATCCGCCATCACGCCTTTCCGCTGGCGCAGTTCCATCCGGGCGACGCCGTCGACCAGGCCGGCTATCCGCTGCCCGCCGGCAAGATCCTGGGCGCGGCGCGTGGTCGGCGCCAGGCGTTTCGGCCGGCCTCGATCGTGAACATCTCCGGCATGAGCTTCGGCGCGCTCAGCGGCGTGGCGGTCGAAGCCCTCAATCGCGGCGCCCATCTGGCAGGCTGCTGGCACAACACCGGCGAAGGCGGGCTCAGCGACCATCATCGCAAGGGCGGCGACGTCGTCTTCCAGATCGGCACGGGCTATTTCGGTTGCCGGGACGCGGAAGGCGGCTTCAGCCTCGCCGCACTGGACCGCACGCTGGACAGCGGGGCGCCGGTGCGTGCGCTCGAAATCAAGCTCAGCCAGGGCGCCAAGCCCGGACTCGGAGGACTCCTGCCCGGCGTCAAGGTCACCCCGGAAATCGCCGCCGCCCGCGGCGTCCTGCCGGGGCGGGACTGCAAGAGCCCGGCGCGCCACGCAGCCTTTGGCAATGTGGACGCCCTGCTCGATTTCGTGGAGTCCCTCGCCCACCACACGGGCCTGCCGGTCGGCATCAAATCCGCCGTGGGCGATGCGGGCTTCTGGGAAGAACTGGCGATGCGCATGGCCTCGGGCGAGCGCGGCGTCGATTTCATCAGCATCGACGGCGGCGAAGGCGGCACCGGCGCGGCGCCGCTGGTCTTCGCCGATCGGGTGGCACTGCCGTTCAAGGCGGCGTTTCCGCTGGTCTACAAGATCTTTCATCGCCACGGCCTGACCGACCGGGTGGTCTTCATCGGCTCAGCCCGACTGGGCCTGCCGGATGCTGCGCTGTGGGGATTCGGCATGGGTTGCGACCTCATCAACGTCGGGCGCGAAGCATTGCTCGCCATCGGTTGCATCCAGTCGCAGAAATGCCACACCGGCCGCTGCCCGACCGGCGTCACCACGCATACGCCCTGGCGCACGCGCGGCCTGGATCCGGCGCTGAAATCGGTGCGGCTGGCCAACTACGTCATCGGGCTGCGCCGCGAACTCACGGCGCTGGCGCGTGCCTGCGGGGAGGTGCACCCGGCGCTGATTCCGCTGCAGCGGCTGGCGCTGGTCGAGAACGGCTACCGGATCCGCGATCTGCAGGAAATCCTGGACTATCCCGCCGGCATGGGTCAGATCGGCGCCGATCTGCGAACCGCCTTGATCGACCAGATGGCGCCCTTGTTCGACGACCGGTTGCGCCAGCCCACCACCCGCGTAAGCTAAACCCATGACATGGCGCTTCACCAAGATGCACGGCCTCGGCAACGACTTCGTCGTGCTCGACGCCGTGCGCCAGACCATCGACCTGCAGCCCGCCCAAGCGCGCTGGCTGGCCGATCGCCACTTCGGGGTGGGTTGCGACCAGATCCTGCTGGTCGAGCGCGCTCGGAATCCCGCAGCCGATTTCCGCTACCGCATCTTCAACGCCGACGGCAGCGAGGTGAGTCAGTGCGGCAACGGCGCGCGCTGCTTTGCCCGCTTCGTGGCCCAGGAGGGTCTCACCGATCGGCGCGAAATCACCGTGGAGACCGCCTCCGGACTGCTGCATCTCCATCTGGAAGGCGAGCATGACGTGCGGGTTAACATGGGCGTGCCGCATCTGGATCCCCACCAGATCCCTTTGCACGCCGCTGCCCCCAGCCTGCGCTATCGCGTGGGTCCGGAGGGGCGGTGGGAGATCGGGGCGGTCTCGATGGGCAATCCCCACGCCGTGCTGGCCGTCGCGTCCGTGGACGCGGCGCCGGTCGCCGAGATCGGCCCTGCCATTCAGGCCCTGCCCGATTTTCCCGCCGGCGTAAACGTCGGCTTCATGGAAGCCGTGGCACCCGATCGCATCCGGCTGCGCGTCTATGAGCGCGGCAGCGGCGAGACGCTGGCCTGCGGCAGCGGTGCCTGCGCAGCCGTGGTCATCGGCCGGCTATGGGGCGCGCTGGCGGAATCGGTCGATGTGGACCTGCCCGGCGGGCGGCTGCACGTCGACTGGGCCGGCGAGGGGAATCCCGTGTGGATGACCGGCCCCGCGGTGCGCGTGTTCGACGGGCAATTGTCCCGTCTGCCGGACTGATTCCCGTGGCGCTTCTTCCGCCGCGGGATCCCGAAGAACGCGAGCGCGTGCTGGCCTATCTGCGCAGCCATCCCGATCTGCTCGACCAGCATCCGGAAATCCTGGCCGATCTCGCCATTCCCCACGGTACCGGGCTCGGCGCCGCCTCGCTCATCGAGCGCCAGGTGCAGATCCTGCGGGACCGCAACCTGCGCCTGGAAGGCACACTCGACGAATTGCTGCGCCATGCCCGGCAGAACGAGGCGCTGCTGGACAAGACCCACGAACTGGCCCTGACGCTGCTGCGCGCGACCGAGGTCGGTACCCGCGTGCGCGGCCTGGTCGATGCGCTGCTGCGCCATTTTCATGCCGACATGGTGCGGGTCGTCCTGCCGGCCGGACATCCCGCCCTGCATTGCGACGGACACGCCACCCTGTGCCTGACGCTGGACGCGTGGCCCGCACCGCGGCTCGACGGCGAGCCGCGGTGCGGCGCGCTGGAACCTGCCCTTGGCGCCTGGCTGTTTCCCTCGCCGCATCCCCTGCCCGCCTCGGCGGCGCTGATCCCGCTTCCACAAAACGGTGGTGTTCTCGTGATCGGCAGCCTGGACCCGCAGCGCTTTCATGCGCACATGGGCACGGCCGTGCTGCGCCGGCTGGGCGATCTGGCCGGCGCAGCGCTGCCGATGGATCGCACGCCTTGAAAAACCAACTGAACGCGTTCCTGACCGAGCTCGCGCGCGGCCAGCGCCATTCCCCGCACACCCTCGCCGCCTATCGCCGCGACCTCAGCGCCCTGCTGGCCTGGTGCGCAGCCCAAGGCCATGACGCCTGGCCGGTCACCGCGGCGCCCATGCAGCAATGGCTGGCGAGCGGCCATGCCGAGGGTCTGGATCCGCGCACGCTCGCCCGTCGCCTGTCCGCCGTGCGGCGGTTCTACCGACATCTGCGCCGGACCGGGCAGATCGGTCACGACCCCACCCAGGGCCTGCGGGCGCCGCGCCGGGCGCACCGGCTGCCGGCACTCATCGATCCGGACACCACCGCCCGGCTGCTCGAAGATCAGCCCCAGACTCCTTTGCAATGGCGCGACCGGGCGCTGTGCGAGCTGCTCTATTCCAGCGGGTTGCGTCTGAGCGAACTGGTGGGGCTGGACCTGCCCGATCTCGATCTCGCGGCAGGCGAGGTGCGCGTCATGGGCAAGGGTCAGCGGATGCGGCAATTGCCGGTGGGCGCCAAGGCCCGCGAAGCGCTTGGCATCTGGCTGGCCGTGCGCGCGCAACTGGCCCATCCCGAGGAAACCGCCCTGTTCGTCAACCACCGCGGCACGCGACTGACCGGGCGCAGCGTGCAGCGCCTGCTGGCGCGGCGCGCCGTCACCCAAGGCCTCGCGCAACACGTCCATCCGCATCTGCTGCGCCACGCGTTTGCCACGCATCTGCTCGAATCCAGCGGCGACCTGCGCGCCGTGCAGGAGCTGCTGGGCCATCAGCGCCTGTCCACCACCCAGATCTACACCCATCTGGATTTCCAGCATCTGGCCCAAGGTTATGATCGCGCGCACCCCCGTGCGCAGCGCCAGCGCAACCGCCGCGCCAAGCCGGACGGCATGCAGTAGAATCGGATCCTTTCCGGATTCGCCACCCTTGGGCGCGGCAGGACGAGGCGCGATGCAACAATTCCACGGCACCACCATTCTTTCCGTGCGCCGCGACGGGCGCGTGGCGATGGGCGGCGACGGCCAGGTCTCGATGGGCGACACCGTCATGAAGGCCAATGCCCGCAAGGTGCGCCGGCTCTACCGCGAACGCGTGCTGGCCGGGTTTGCCGGCGGCACGGCCGACGCCTTCACCCTGTTCGAGCGCTTCGAGGCCAAGCTCGAGGCGCACAGCGGCCATCTCACCCGCGCCGCGGTGGAACTGGCCAAGGACTGGCGCACCGACCGCATGCTGCGGCGGCTGGAAGCCTTGATGTGCGTCGCCGATGCGCAGGCCTCCCTGATCATCACCGGCAACGGCGATGTCATCGAGCCGGTCGATGCCATCATGGCCATCGGCTCGGGCGGCAACTACGCGCTCGCCGCCGCGCGCGCGCTGGTGGCCGAGACCGCGCTGCCCGCCCGTGACATCGTCGAAAAAGCGCTGCACATCGCCGGCGACATCTGCGTCTACACCAACCACAATCTCACCATCGAGGCCCTGGACGCCGCCTGACGGCGCGCCCAGGCGAGGAAGCCTTCATGTCCCAGATGACCCCGCGGGAAATCACCGAGGAGCTGGACAAGCACATCGTCGGCCAGCAGGCGGCCAAGCGCGCCGTCGCCATCGCGCTGCGCAACCGCTGGCGGCGCCAGCAGGTCCCGGCCCCTCTCTCGCATGAGATCACACCCAAGAACATCCTCATGATCGGCCCGACCGGGGTCGGCAAGACCGAGATCGCCCGGCGTCTGGCCAAGCTCGCCCGCGCGCCCTTCATCAAGGTCGAGGCGACCAAGTTCACTGAGGTGGGCTACGTCGGCCGCGATGTCGACACCATCATCCGCGATCTCGTCGAGATGGCCTTCAAGATGACGCGCGAGCAGGCGGTCGCCGCCGTGCGCATGCGCGCCGAGGACGCGGCGGAGGAGCGCATTCTGGACGCGCTGCTCGGCGTACCCCGCGGAACCGCGCCGGCCGCCCCGGATCGCAGCGACACCCGCCAGAAGATGCGCAAGATGCTGCGCGAAGGCGCGCTCGATGAGCGCGACATCGAAATCGAGGTGCGCGCGCCGCAAGTCGGCATGGAGATCATGGCGCCGCCCGGCATGGAAGAAATGACCAGCCAGCTGCAGTCCATGTTCCAGAACCTGACCAGCAACCTGCAAATCCGGCAGCGGCGCATGAAGGTGAAAGACGCCCTGTCCGCGCTCACCGATGAGGAAGCCGCGCGGCTGGTGAACGAAGAGGAAATCAAGCGCGAGGCCGTGCGCAACGCCGAGGAGAACGGCATCGTCTTCATCGACGAGATCGACAAGGTCTGCCGGCGCGCGGAACACACCTCCGGCGCGGATGTCTCGCGCGAAGGGGTGCAGCGCGATCTGTTGCCGCTCATCGAGGGCTGCACGGTCAGCACCAAGTACGGCACGCTGCGCACCGATCACGTCCTGTTCATCGCCTCGGGCGCCTTCCACGTCGCCAAGCCCTCGGATCTCATTCCCGAACTGCAGGGCCGGCTGCCGATCCGCGTCGAACTGCAATCCCTGAGCGTCGAGGATTTCGAGCGCATTCTGACCGAGCCCGATGCCGCGCTGACGCGCCAGTACCAGGCGCTGCTCGCCACCGAAGGCGTCACGCTCAGCTTCGGTCCCGACGGCATCCGGCGACTGGCAGAGATTGCCTTCGAGGTCAACGAACGCACGGAAAACATCGGCGCCCGGCGCCTGCACACCGTGCTCGAGCGCCTGCTGGAATCGATTTCCTACGAGGCGCCGGACCACGCCGGCTCCAGCATCCAGGTCGACGCCGCCTATGTGGACCGGCACCTCGCCGATGTCGCGCGCGACGAAGACCTCAGCCGCTACATCCTCTGAGCGCCGCCGTGAGCCCATCTGAAACCCCGCGCCTGACCGAGCTGACGCTGCATCGCGGCTCGCGGGTGCTCGAGGCCCGCTTCGAATCGGGCGAGGTGTTCGCGCTGCCCTGTGAATACCTGCGCGTCTTTTCGCCCTCGGCCGAGGTGCGCGGGCACGGTGCCGGGCCCGGTCTGCTGGTGGTCGGCAAGGAAGCCGTCAACATCCGCGCCATCGAGCCCACCGGCCACTACGCCGTGCGGCTCGTTTTCGACGACGGGCATGACAGCGGCATCTACACCTTCGCTCAGCTCCATGCCCTGGGAAAAGCCCGTGAGGCCAACTGGAACGCCTATCTGGCGCGTCTGGCGGCCGCCGGCTATGTCCGCAAATCCGAACCGTGAGGACGGCGCCATGACACCCGATCAGCCCCCCGCCCCGGACGAGACCGACTTCGGCTTCCAGCGCGTGCGCCGGGAGGAAAAGCAGCAGCGGGTGCGCGGCGTGTTCGATTCGGTGGCGGGCCGCTACGACCTCATGAACGACCTCATGTCGATGGGGCTGCACCGCATCTGGAAACGCTTCACCGTCGCGCTGGCCGGCGTCCGTCCCGGTGAGCGGGTGCTGGATCTGGCCGGCGGCACGGGCGATCTGGCCGGCGCCTTCCTGCCGCAGGTCGGCCGCGACGGCTGGGTCATCCTGAGCGACATCAATGCCGCCATGCTCGGCCGCGGCCGCGAACGACAGGTGGACGCCGGCCGCGCCGGAAACCTGATGTATGTACAGGCCAATGCCGAGGCCCTGCCCTTTCCCGATGCGAGCGTCGACTGCATCACCATCGGCTTCGGCCTGCGCAACGTCACCGACAAGCCCGCCGCCCTGCGCGAGATGGCGCGCGTGCTGCGCCCCGGCGGCCGGACGCTCGTGCTCGAATTCTCGCAGCCCCGCATTGCGCCGCTGAAACCGGCCTACGACTGGTATTCCTTCAACGTGCTGCCGCGCCTGGGACGGATGGTGGCGGGCGATGCGGACAGCTACCGCTACCTGGCCGAAAGCATCCGCATGCATCCGGATCAGGACACCTTGAAATCGATGATGGTGGAAGCGGGCTTCGCGCATTGCCAGTATTTCAATCTGGCGGGCGGCATCGTCGCAGTTCACCGGGGGTTCAAGGTCTGAACATGCGTGGCAATGACGCCCTGCCCCTGGCCCTGCTGGAACAGGCGCTGAACCACAACCTGCGGGACAGTCCGGCGGCGAGCCGGTTGCTGGGCCGGCTGCAGGGCCGCATCCTGGCGCTGCACCTGCGCGAACTGGGTCGCACACTCCACCTGCGAGCGCATCCGGCCGGCATCCAGGTGCTGATGGCGACCGAACAGCCTGCCGATGCACAGCTCTCCGGCACTCTGGCGGGACTGACCCGGCTGGCCGCAGGCGCCGCAACCGGCGGTCTGCCGCCGGGCGTGAGCCTGAACGGTGCGGTCGAGGTTGCGGAGGGTTTCCAGCAGCTGCTCACCCTCGCCCGACCGGATTTCGAAGCGCTCCTGAGCCGCGCCGTGGGCGATGCCCTGGCGCACACCATCGGCACCGGCCTGCGCCGGGTGGGCGGATGGATGCGCCGCAGCCTGACCAGCCTGGGGCTGGATACCAGCGAATACCTGCGCTACGAAGCAGAGATGTTGCCGGATCGCGCGGAGGTGGATGCCTTCGTCGACGAGGTCGACCGGCTGCGCGACGATGTGGCGCGGCTCGCGGCGCGCGTGGCCCGGCTGCAACAATCGTCCCGTAACGTTCACGCTCAACCCGACTGAACGCCAAAGGTTCCGCATGCTCCGAGCCACACTGCGCATCCTGCAAGCGACCCGGGTCGTGCTGCGCTACCGCCTCGACGAACCGCTGTTCCATCTCGCACTGATGCGCAACTGGCGTTGGGCGCGCTATGCGCTGCCCTGGCACTGGCGCGCCGAGGAACGCAGCTTCGGCCTGCGCCTGCGTCTGGCGCTGGAAGAGCTGGGACCGGTCGCCATTAAGATGGGCCAGGCCCTGGCGACACGGCGCGACCTGTTGCCGCTCGAGGTGGCCGACCAGCTCGCACACCTGCAGGACCGCGTGCCGCCCTTCCCCGGCGCCGTCGCGCGGCGCATCGTGGAGGAAACCTACGGCGCGCCGGTGGAGCGCGTGTTTGCCGAGTTTTCGGACACCCCGCTCGCCGCCGCGTCCATCGCCCAGGTCCACGCCGCACGTCTGAAAGACGGCCGCGAGGTGGTGGTGAAACTGCTGCGGCCCGGCGTGGACGATCGCATCCGGGAAGATCTGCGCGTCATGTATCTCATTGCCCGGTTCATCGAGCGCTTCGTGCCGGGCGGGCGCCGGCTGCGCGCACGCGAGGTGATCGAGGACTACGAGAAGACCATCCTCGATGAACTGGATCTGGTGCGCGAGGGCGCCAACGCGGCGCAGACCCGGCGCAACTTCGAGGATCGGCCCATCCTCTATGTCCCGATGGTGCACTGGGAATTCACGCGCCGCCATGTGCTCGTCATGGAACGCATCCACGGTATCCCGATCAGTGACATCGCCGCGCTGAAGGCCCGCGGCGTCAATTTTCGCTTCCTCGCCGAACGTGGGGTCGAGATCTTTTTCACCCAGGTATTCCGCCACAATTTCTTTCATGCCGACATGCACGCCGGCAACATCTTCGTGGACACGCGCGACCCCGCCCGGCCGGGTTATCTGGCCGTCGACTTCGGCATCGTCGGCAGTCTGGGCCGCGACGACCAGCGCTACATCGCCCACAACATCTATGCCTTTTTCAACGGCGACTACCGGCGTGTCGCCGAGTTGCACGTCGCCTCGGGCTGGGTGCGTCCCGACACGCGCGTCGAGGATCTGGAATCGGTGATCCGCACGCTGTGCGAACCCATCCTGTTCCGTCCCTTCAAGGACATCCATCTGGATCAGTTGCTGCTGCGCCTGTTCGAGATCGCCCAGCGCTTCGACATGCAGGTGCAGCCCCAGCTCGTGCTGCTGCAGAAAACCCTGGTCCAGATCGAGGGGCTCGGCCGGCAGCTCTATCCCGATCTGGATCTTTGGACCACCGCCAAGCCCTTCATGGAACGCTGGATGCGCGAGCAGCTCGGGCCGCGCGGCATCTACCGCGAATTCAGGGAACGCCTGCCCGATCTCGCCCAGCGCCTGCCGCTCTTGCCGCTCACGCTCGACCATGCCCTGCAGGCGGTCACCGAACTGCCGGCCCGGCAGCAGGCCTTGTCATTGCAGCTCGAACGGCTGGAACATCGCCTGCCGATCCGGCGCAATGGGGCCTGGATGGGTCTGGGCGGCGGCCTCTTGCTGCTGGCCGGCTTTCTGAGCGGCGTCGCGGCCGTGCATCCCTTTGCCGCGCCGCCGGCGCTCCTCGTCGCGGCGCTCGCCGCGACGGGGGGGCTGTTCAGCCTGCTGCGCGCCCGGCGCGTCTGAGCCTTTCGTCACGAGGAACGAAACCATGGCCAATCTGTTGCAGGAACAACTGCTCAAAGCCGGGCTGGCCAAGCCCGATCAGCTGCAGAAGGCGGCCAAGGAAAAACGCCGCGAAAAGCGCCAGGGCGCCCCCGATCTGGCGGCAGAACAGGCCCGGCGCGCGCAGGAGGAAAAGGCCGCGCAGGATCGCGCCCGCAATCTGGAGCGCCAGGCGGCTCAGGAGCGCAAGGCGCAGGCGGCCGAGATCCGGCAGATCATCCAGACCCACAAGCTCGATCGTACCAAGGGGGATACGCCCTATCAGTTCGTCGATCGGGGCAAGATCTGCAAGATCTACGTGGAAGCCGGCCAGCGCGCGCAACTCATCGACGGCCGGCTGGCGCTGGTGCGCGTCGGCGAACGCTTCGAGGTGATTCCGCCGGCGGCGGCGGAAAAGATCGCCCAGCGCGACGCCAGTCGCCTCGTTCCGCGGGAGACCCAAAGCCCCGCGGCCGATGCGCCCGCGGCGGAGGATCCCTATGCCGACTACGCGGTACCCGACGATCTGATGTGGTGAGCCTTGCTCAGGGCGCCGCGAGCAAGGCGCGGAAAGCGGCCTCGTCAAGCACCGGAACCCCCAAGGCGCGCGCCTTGTCCAGCTTGCTGCCGGGCTCTTCCCCAGCCACCACATAATCGGTCCGCGCCGAAACACTGCCGCTCACCGTACCGCCGCGCATCTGAATCTCGGCGGTGGCCGCCTCGCGCGTGAAGCCGGCCAGCGTCCCGGTCAGCACGAAGCGCTTGCCCTGAAAAGGTCCGCCGCGCGCAGGGTCCGCCGCGGCGACGGCGACCGGCGGCCAGTGCACGCCGGCGGCACGCAGCCGCGCGATGACCTCGCGGTTGTGGGATTCTGCGAAGAACGCGGCGATCTGGGCGCTGACTGCAGGCCCGACGTCGGGCACCATCTGCAAGGCTGCCTCATCCGCCGCCATCAAGGGCTCGAGATCGCCGAAGTGCTGCGCCAGCGCGCGCGCCGTCGCCTCACCCACCTCAGGAATGCCCAGGGCATAAAGAAAACGCGGCAGCGTGGTGGCGCGCGAGCGGTCGATGGCCGCTACCAGATTGGCCGCCGATTTCTCGCCCATGCGCGGCAAGGCCGCCAGCGTCTCGATCTGCAACCGGTACAGATCGGCCGGATCATGCACATATCCGCCGTCGACCAGCGCGTCGATGAGCTTCTCGCCCAGTCCTTCGATGTCCATGGCGCGACGCGAGGCGAAATGCAGCAGGGCCCGCCGGCGCTGCGCAGGACAGCTGAGCTGGCCGCTGCAGCGGGCGATGACCTCGCCCTCCGGGCGCACCACGGCGGCGCCACACGCCGGGCAATGCGTCGGCAGCGCCACCTCGCGGGCATCCGTGGGACGCTGCTCGATCACCACCCGCACGACTTCGGGGATCACGTCCCCGGCGCGGCGCACGATGACGGTATCGCCGATGCGCACGTCCTTGCGCCGCAACTCGTCGAAATTGTGCAGGCTCACGTTGGTGACCGTCACCCCGCCGACGCTGACGGGC
>DAOKZK010000068.1:0-10947 GCA_035325645.1 Candidatus Macondimonas sp.
AGCGTGAATACGCGTTCGGGGAATTATGCCCCCTCTGGCGAGGACAGAGGGATATTTTTTTCAGTGTCAACGGCACAAAAAAGCCGGCCCACACAAAGGTGAGCCGGCCGCATGAATGGTCCTTGACGGACCTCAGCGATCGCGAATCGGGACTACTCGGCCCGGATCCAGTTGAACAGTTCGACGGCGTTGACCAGATCGGTTTCTGTCGCGATGCCGATGACCCGGCCGTTTTCCTCCACCAGCAGGCGCCGGATGCGGTTCTTGAGCATGCGGTCGATGCAGGCGCTGATCGGCTCGGTCATGGGGACGGTGATGACGGGCGTGGTCGCCATTTCCGCGACCGTCACCTCAGCGGAATTGAGTCCGGCTTGCGCCACCCGCACCATCACGTCGCGGCGGGTCAGGATGCCCCATCCGAGGCCGTCATGGGGTTCGACGATGAGAGAACTCACGCCGCGCTCACGCATGATGCGCACCGCCTCGTCGATGGTGGCATCGTGACTGACCGTCACCAGCTTGCGGGTCATGATGTGGCCGATGGCGGTCGGTTTGCGCCCAGATTCCAGCATGGCTTCCATGGGCGCGCTGATGCGATGGCTTTCGCGCCGTTGCCGTTCCTCCAGCCGCCACCGGCGCCGCGCTTCGGCGCGCTCCTTGACATCGATACCGGCGCGGATGCGACTGATGATTTCGTCGGCAAAGGCGCTGGTCCCGACCTCCCGAGCGCCTTCCATCTGGCGCGCGAAATCGTAGGTGACGATCTTGTCCTGCACCACGTCCTGGAAGGCCTCGCGGATCACATCACCGGCTTCGGTCCAGCCGATGTAATCCAGCATGTCGACGCCACTGAACAGCAGCGAGCCCGGGTTGACCTTGTCCTGGTTGGCGTACTTCGGCGCGGTGCCGTGCGTTGCTTCGAACACCGCCACGCCGTCGCCGATGTTGGCGCCTGGCGCGATGCCGACGCCGCCCACCTGCGCCGCGATGGCATCGGACAGATAGTCGCCGTTGAGATTCATGGTGGCCAGGACGTCGAATTCCTGCGGACGCAGCAGCATGAGCTGGAAGATGATGTCGGCGATGCGGTCCTTGATGACGATCTTGCCTTCGGGCACCTTGCCGCCGTGCTCCTCGAACACCTCGGTTTCGGTGATGGTGCGATCGCCGAACTCCTCGCGCGCCACCTGATAACCCCAGCCGCGAAACGCACCTTCGGTGTATTTCATGATGTTGCCCTTGTGCACCAAGGTCACGCTCTCGCGACCGTGGTCGATCGCGTACTGGATCGCCTGACGCACGAGGCGCTTGCTGCCGAAGGGGCTGATGGGCTTGACGCCGAGACCGGCATCCTCGAAGAACTCCGCACCCATCTCCTGGCGCAGGAACTGCGCGAGTTTCCTGTTCTCCGGCGTGCCCGAAGCGTATTCGATGCCCGCGTAGACGTCTTCGGTGTTCTCGCGAAAGATCACCACGTCGATCAACTGGGGTTCACGCACCGGTGAGGGCACACCGGCGTAGTAGCGCACCGGTCGCACGCAGGCGTAGAGGTCGAGATCCTGGCGCAGCGAGACGTTCAGCGAACGGAAACCGCCGCCGACCGGCGTGGTGAGCGGCCCCTTGATGGACACGCCCAGATCGCGCAGTGCGGTCAGCGTTTCCTCGGGGTAGTAGTTTCCGTCGTAGAGAGACGCGGCCTTCTCTCCGAGAAACAGCTCGCACCAGTGGATCTTGCGGCGTCCGCCATAGACCACCTCTACCGCGGCGTCCCAGATCCGCAGACAGGCGCGGGTGATGTCGGGGCCAATGCCGTCGCCCTCGATATAGCCCAGGATGGGCTGGTCGGATACCTGAGGTCGGCCGTCGGCTCCGAACTGGATCTTGTCGCCCTCCGCGGGCACCTGGATGTGACGATAAGTCATGGGCAGCGCATCTCCTGAACCGGGGGATCAGCCCGGGGTTGCAACATCCGCCTGGGGAGGGTCTCTCCGCTTGCGGTTTCCTCGTTGGCCTCCACCGGCGGATCGGCGCCGGCGAAACGTCAATCGGCGGGCGCTGCCCGGTCACTCCAGCGGAACGGGGCGCCCCTGTCGATGGAATTCGAAATAGTCGGCGAGGATGCGGCCGTGGTCGAAGGCGAGCTCCGGCAGGCGCTCCCGGGTAAAGATCGCCGCGGCGCGCGCATCATCGGCGCCGACCGGCGTGCCGGAGGCAGTGGCGATGTAAACGGCGCTGATGGTCTGCCCCCTGGGATCCCGGCGGGGATCGGAATAACAACCCAGCAGAGCTTTCAGTGTGACGTCGAGGCCGGTCTCTTCCTTCGCTTCGCGGCGTGCCGCCTGAGGCAGGGTTTCACCCATCTCGACGAAACCACCGGGCAGTGCCCAGCCGGACGGAGGGTAACGACGCTCGATGAGCACGATGCCGGGGTCCGATCCATCACTCATTTCGATGATCAGATCGACGGCAACGGGCGGGGTACGCACATCGATGGGCACTGGAGATTTCCTGCCGAATGCAACGGCCGCAGTATACCCAAAGCCGCTTGATCTCGTGGCGCCATGGGGCTCAGCCCGCGCGGTTCAGCGCCAGCAGACGGCGACGCGCCCGCTTGTCGGGACGCTGACCCGGATCCGGGGTCGGTGCGAGCCGCCGGCTTTCCCGCTCTCGTTCACGCCGCGCACGACTCGCGGGGGTTTCCGCATACAGAGTCATCGCATCGCACGCCGGGCCGCGCTGCATCGAGAGCCCCCTGACCTCGAGATCGAACCCTTCGTGCCCGCGCTGCACGCGCAACAGATCGCCGATCCGCAGCGCGTGGGCGGGTTTGACCGACACACCATTGCAATGAACCTTGCCACCTGCCACGGCGGCGCTCGCAAGCGCCCGCGTCTTGAAGAATCGGGCGGCCCACAGCCAGCGGTCCAGGCGCACCCGCACCGCAGCATCGGGGTCCGGGCCGGGACCACGACTCACGCGCTGGCCTCCTTCAGCAACTCACGCCGAAAAGCCGGTTCGCTGGTCCGTGGATCCAGCCAGATGCCGAAAAACGCGGGGCCGAAGGCGGGATCCGGCACGGTCGAAAACAGCTTGCCGTTCAGATAAAACCGGGTTTCGCGCCCCGGCAGGTTGACGCCGATCAGGCGATCGCCGGCCTTGATATCGGGAAAGGCGCGCCTCATCACCTCGCCCCATTGCGTCAGACGCTCCCCGTCCACCTCGCCGATACGCTGCATTTCCTGCACCGACCGCTCGGCCAGGTCCTTGGCCTTGAACGCCAGGGCGTAGGTGAGATCCAGCGCGTACAGGCCCTTCGGATCGTAGCGCCCGGAGGGAGTCCAGAGCCGGCCGTCATAGACGTTCACCAGATACTTGCGAAAGCGGGCGCTGCCCTGCAACTGCCAGTCCTGGCCGAGTGCCTCAATTTCGGGCGGCAGAGATGCGGCGGGCAGGGTCGCTATTGCCGGTGACGGCGCGCCCGCCACCATAAGGACCAACGTCACAACGAGCATCGTGAAGCGTTTTCGCATGAAACAGCTCCTTCAGAAAAAGCCTGGTCTCACCTGTTCCGGACAGTCGATGTAGACTGCGCGGAACCCGCAAAGTTGCGGGCCGTCCAAGTGGCAAAATCAAGGCGCCTGATCGGGGGCGCCCCACTCAATGCGGGAGACCGGTCCGACATGCCGCGCATCATCCGTTATCTGTCCGTTGCTTTGGCAGCGGCGTCGCTTGCAGGCTGCGCCACAAACCCAGTCACCGGGCAGAACGAGTTGAACATTATCTCGACGCAACAGGAAATCAGCCTGGGCGCCGAAAATTATGGCCCAGCCCAGCAAATGCAGGGCGGGCTCTACAAGGTCGATCCGCAGGTCGGCGCTTATGTGCGGGAGGTCGGCCAGCGGCTCGCAGCCGTCTCCGACCGGAACCTCCCCTACGAGTTCGTCGTCCTGAACAGCTCTGTTCCCAATGCCTGGGCCATGCCCGGCGGAAAACTCGCCATCAACCGCGGACTGTTGACCGCCCTCAACAATGAGGCGGAGCTGGCGGCTGTGCTCGGGCACGAAATCACGCATGCCGCGGCCAGACACAGTGCTCAGCAGATGCAACGCGGGCTGCTGCTCCAGGCCGGAGTATTGGCGGCCGCTGCCGCCGCAAGCAGCGCAAACGAGCGCTATGCCCCGCTCGCCGTGGGAACGGCCGCGCTTGCGGCCTCCGTGATCAATCAGCGCTACAGCCGCGAAGCAGAACTCGAAGCCGATCACTACGGGATGATCTACATGGCGCGGGCGGGCTACGACCCTTCTGCGGCCGTCAGCCTGCAGGAAACCTTCGTGCGCCTCTCGGAGGGAAGGCAGAGCGGCTGGTTGCAGGGGCTGTTTGCCTCGCACCCACCGTCCACCGAGCGCGTGGCGCAGAACCGGCTGCGTGCCCAGCAGCTCGGTGTCAAGGGTGAGTTGGAAACGGAGCGGTTCAAGACGCGCCTGGCAACGTTGTTGCGCGACCAACCCGCCTATGCGGCCTATGATGACGCGGTCAAGGCCGTAGCGGACAATGACTACGCCAAAGCCGGCCAGCTTGCAGCACGCGCCGTTGCGCTTCAGCCCAAGGAAGCGCTGTTCCACGGCATGCAAGGCTTCGTCGCGTTGCAGAAATCACAGCCCGCCCAAGCGCTGGCAGACTATCAGCGCGCCTTGGCTTTGGATGATTCCTACTATCAACACTACGTGGGCGCCGGCTTGGCGGCCAAGAGTCTCAACCGGACGGCGGAAGCAAGCCAGTACCTCGAAAAAAGCCTGTCCCTCTTGCCGACCGCCACCGCACACAATGCCTTGGGGGAAATCGCGCTGGCCCGCGGCGACCGACAGCGCGCCGTGGAACACCTGCGCATTGCCGCACAGTCGGACAGCCCGGTCGGCAAGCAGGCACGCGATACCCTGGCACGGATGGGGGTTCCCGCCGCCGCGCCACAGCGAAACTGAACCTCAGGCAGATACCGACTTTAAGGTGGCAGCCTGGGATCACGGCGCGAACCCATGACTGTCCAAGGAGCATGGCTGAAGCATGCAAGCCCGCCGCGGCGTCATGGCGTACCCACATCCGCGTGCCGGTATACCTTTGCCACGCTCTCGGAACTTCAGTACGGGGAGAGCATGCGCCGCGTCAGCCACAGTCCAGGCAGCAGGGGCAGCCAGAGTGCGAAGCCGCGCAACAGCAGCGTGGCCGCCAGCGCCGCCACGATCGGCGTATCGAACAGGACCAGCACACCGACCGCTGTCCCTTCAAAGGTGCCCAGTCCCGCCGGTATCGGGCTGAGCGCTGCCGCGGCATTGGCGGCCACCAGCGCCGCCACGGCAGCAGTGGGCGCGGTCACCATCCCGACGGCATGGAGCAGCGTCCACAGCGTCAAACCATCCAATACGACGATCGCCGCCTGCAGGAGCGTCCCCCGCGCCACCAGTGCCGGGCTGTGGAGCAATTCCGGCGCGGCCTCGCGCAGCATGACCAACAGCCGCCGCACCCAAGGCAGCCGCTCCAGCCGTGGCCAATGCGTGGTCTCCCGGAGAAACAGCACGCCGAACACCATCACCAACGCCAGAATCAGATAGGCCGCCAGCAATGCCACCAGCAGCCGGTGACTGCGATCCACGCGATGCAGGACCCAGAGAACCCAAAGCGTCAAGGGCAGCGCGGCCCAATCCGCCGCGGCACACACGCTCTGGTGGCTTACCGACGCAGCGCCATCCCTGTTTGGCAGCGGCTGGTTCGTGGAATCGCTGCTCACCGAACTGCTGGTGCTGCTGGTGGTGCGCACCCATCTACCGTTCCATCGCAGCCGTCCGGGACGGCTGCTGCTGGGCTTGAGGCTGGTTCTGGTGCCGGTGACCCTGGCGCTGCCTTATCTGCCGATCGCTACCGCGCTGGGCTTCGCACCGCTGCCGGCGCGGATGCTGGGCGCCGTGCTGCTGATCACGCTGGTCTATGTCGGCGCCGCCGAGCTGTTGAAACGGCGTTTCTTTGCGCGCCTGGAGCGGCGCAATACCTCGGCCTGATCCTAACTGACCCCGCGGCCCGCACGCGATGCGAGATGGGAACCAAGCGCTTACATCTGCGTGAACCAGATTGCAACGGCGCTGAACCCGATCATTGCGAGCATGCCGAGGGCGACCAGATGGCGGCGGGTGCGTCGGACGGAACCGACCACGGTGGGGTCCGGCATCATACCCTGGCCGACCAGCCGCAGCGAAAACTGGCTTCCGGCAATCCCGGCCAACAAGATGAGCAGTATGGACGACAACACGCCTGTCAATGTCAGGGGTGGAATGAGCGTGGCCCAATAGGCCCAGTCTAGACGCCCGTAGCACTCCCCGCGCACCAGACAGATCACGTCCAGATAGCGCTCGATCTGCTGAACGGCGAGGCCACCGAGCCCGACGGCGAGGACCACGATTCCGGCGCCCAACCCTTTTGCTGGCGTAGGCATCGTTGATGACATCTTTATCTCTCCTTGTGCAATGGCTATCGATCGCCACGTGCGATGATCGTCTCGAGAGTAAAGATAAGCGGGGACGGGCTGGAGTTCCATGCGGCCGATTGTCGCAGACCATATCTGAACGGGAATGGGTCAGCGGAACGAGATTGTGGTGGGCTGCCCGGGACTCGAACCCGGAACCAATGGCTTAAAAGGCCACTGCTCTACCGATTGAGCTAACAGCCCGCGAGGGACATGCGAAGCGGGCCGCCATGATACCCCAGCAGGCGCAAATGACAAGGGCGCTTCTTCAAGCCCGGTAGCGGGTCGGATCGGCGATGCCAGCCTCGGCAAAGCCGGCCGCGCGCAAACGGCAGGCGTCGCAGACGCCGCAGGCGGTGCCGGCGACGTCCGCCTGGTAACAGGAAACGGTCAAACCATAGTCCACGCCGAGCGCTATCCCCTGCCGGATGATCTCGGCCTTCGACCAGTGGATCAACGGCGCCCGAATCCGGAAGTGCTCGCCCTCGACACCGGCGCGAGTGGCCAGGTTCGCCAGCCGCTCGAAGGCCTCGATGAAGGCCGGTCGACAGTCCGGGTATCCCGAATAGTCCACTGCGTTGACCCCGATGAACACGTCCCGTGCCGGCAAGACCTCGGCCCAGGCGAGGGCGTAGGCCAGAAATACCGTGTTGCGCGCAGGCACATAGGTGACCGGAATTCCGGCGGATGGCGCGATGGGGACGTCGATCGCCGGATCGGTCAGCGCCGATCCGCCGAACGCCGCGAGATCGAGCGTCACCGTGCGGTGTTCGCGGGCGCCCAACTGCGCTGCGACTCGGGCCGCTGCAGCAAGTTCGGCCGCATGCCGCTGGCCGTAGTCGAAACTCAGGGCCACGCAATCAAAGCCCTCATGGCGAGCCAGAGCCAAGGTCGTGGCAGAGTCCAGCCCTCCGGACAGCAGAACGATCGCGCTACGTGCCATCTTGCCTCTGTGGATCAGTGCCCGGGCGCCTCGCCCCAGAGCAGTTTGTGCAGCTGGAGTTGCAGACGTACCGGCAGGCCGTCTTCAAGAATCCACTCGGCCAGGCTGCGCGGATCAAGGCGCTGATGTACCGGTGAGAACCAGATCATGCAGCGCCGCGCCAGATCCCGGCGGCGCAATTGCTCAACCGCCCATTCGTAGTCGCACCGGTCGCCCAGTACAAACTTGATTTGGTCATGGCTGGTGAGCGACTCGAGGTTGGGCCAGTGGTTGCGATCGACCTCACCCGAGCCCGGCGTTTTGAGATCGAGCACGCGGCTGACGCGCGGGTCGATCCCCGCGATCGACAAGGCGCCGGAGGTTTCCAAGGAAACGTCGTAACCCCGCTCGCACAAGGCCGTGAGCAGCCCCCGGCAGGCCTCGCCCTGAGCGAGCGGTTCGCCGCCCGTGACACAGACATGGCGGGCCGGATACCGGTTCACCTGCTCAAGGACCTCATCGATACTTCGGGTGGCTCCGCCATGAAACGCGTATGCCGTATCGCAATAGCTGCAGCGCAAGGGACAGCCGGTCAGTCGGATGAACACCGTCGGCCAACCGGTGCTCGCCGCTTCGCCTTGCAGGGAATGGAAAATCTCGCTGATGCGCAGTCGCAGAGCGACTGAAACCGCTGATTCGCTCACCCCGGAAGACGACCTTCCCGCTGGAGCCGGTTCAGCCGCTGACGTGCCAAATCCGCCGCGCCGCTCTGCGGGTACTCCCGAATCACGCGATCCAGCGCTGACTTGGCCTCGGACCACTGCTGCTTCTCGGCGTAGATATAGCCAATCTTCAGCAAGGCGTCGGGGACCTTGGGATTTCCAGGATACTGTTCGACCACCTTGCGGAACTGAAGCAGCGCTGCATCGTAATCGCGAGAAACGTATTGCGACTCGCCCAGCCAGTACTGGGCATTCGCTGCCAAGCGGCTTGACGGGTATTGCTGCAGGAATCGGCCGAATGCTTCGGTCGCCTGGGGGTAGCGTCCTTCCTTCAGAAAATTGAACGCCACATCGTAGCTGGCCTGTTCACCCGCCACCGGCGGCGGTGATGCGATCGGGACAGGCGCCGAAGCGTCCGTCGGCTGGGTTTGATCGCCTGCCAACGGCGGCTGGCCCGCAGGCGCACCCGAGGCGTACCCGGTCTGGGTCGGCGCGGCTTGGCTCGACAGCTGGTTCAGCCGCTGTTCCTGGCTCTGCAACTGGAAGGCCTGCTGTTCGACCTGCCCTTTGAGTTGACGCATGTCTTCCTGGAGCTGCTGCTGACCCGACACGGCTTCGATCGCGCGGCTGTTCTGCTGACCCTGCTCGAGTTTTTCGATGCGGCTCTCGATCTGACTCAGACGGTAGACGATCGGATCTTCCTGGGGTTGCGGCGGCAACGGGGCACAGCCCGCCAAGGTCGTCATGCCTGCCATCAGGCCCCATCTCCCGAACTTTCTCATTGGCTGGATCCCCGGCTTCGTGTAGGTCCGCCGGGCGCAGCGGGCACATGCCCGCCAGCGCCCCGCGCGGTCAGTCACTGCGCGTAACGCACCTCGACACGGCGATTCTTCGCCCAGGCGTCTTCGCCGCTACCATATACAGCCGGCTTTTCTTCCCCGAAGCTGACCGACGACAGCTGACCGGCGGAAACACCTTGAGCGATCAACAATTGCATGACCGCGTCGCTGCGCCGCTGGGCCAGAGCGATGTTGTACTCGCGCGAGCCGCGTTCGTCGGTATGGCCTTCGAGATTGGCACGCGCGCCGGGATTCCTCTTGAGGTACTCGCCGTGGGCACGGACCACCTCGAGGTATTGAGGCCCGACCACACTGCTGTCGTACTCGAAGTAGATGACCTGCGACTGCAGCGTCGCAGCACGCGGGTCGCTCGGCGATCCGTAAGCGCTGCTGCCGGCGTTGGCCCCTTCCACGGCGCCCCACTCGTCACCACCCAGGCCACCGCCCTCGCCGAGCGGACTGGTTTGCGCACCGCCTGCACCCGCGGCCCATTCACCGCCAGCGCCCGACGTGGCGTTCTTTTTGGCACTCCCGGCGCAGCCTGCCAGCGCCAGCACTGCGATGCCCACTACCATCCATCTCGAAAACCGCCCCATGATCCTTTTACTCCAGGAGATTGTTGATCTTTGGCCGATTGGAATCAGCGCGGCCGGAACGGCGACCAGGCTGCCTCGCGGATGTCACCGGTCCCCGCCACCCGCTGTCGCACCTTGCCGTCGAAGGACACCGTCGACAGAACGCCGTTGCCGCCGTATTGGCTGGCATAGATTATCATGGCCCCGTTGGGCGCAAAGCTGGGAGATTCGTCCTCCGGTCCACTGCTCAGGACGCGCACCGCGCCGCTCTGCAGATCCTGCACGGCGATTCTGAACGACGATCCGCCCTGGATCATGACGATGGACTTGCCGTCCGGGCTGTAGCGCGGACGGGCGTTGTAGTTGCCTTGGTAGGTGATGCGGCGGATCTGCCCGCTTCCCAGATCCATTTCGTAGATCTGCGGCCGGCCGCCGCGATCGGAGGTAAACGCCAGCTTGCTCCCGTCCGGCGACCAGGTGGGCTCGGTGTCGATGGCCGCACCCTGCGTGATCTTGCGCACGCTGTCCGTCTCGAGATCGAGGAGATGGATGTGCGTGTTGGGGCCATCCGAAAGCGCGATTGCCATGCGCCGACCGTCCGGCGACCAGCTCGGCGCCCCGTTGATACCGGGCCTGGACGAGAGCAGGCGCCGTTTACCCGTCGCAAGCTCCTGCGAAAAGATCTGGGAACGCCCGGACTCGAAGCTCACATAGGCCAGCTGCCGGCCGTCCGGCGACCACACAGGCGACATCAGCGGTTCTTTGGATTTGAGCACGGTGCGTCCGTTCTCGCCATCGGCATCCGACACCATGAGCAGATACTCGGCCGGCTGACCGACGCGCGGGCGGTTGGGCACACTGACGTAGGCAATGCGCGTGTTGAAGGCGCCGCGTTCCCCCAGCAGCTGTTCGTAGATCAGGTCGCTGACGCGGTGGGCAGCGCTGCGCATGTCATCGGCGCTGGCGGGAACCTGAAATGCAGCGATCTGCTGACCCCGTGGGATGTCCACGATCTGGAAGCGGATCATGTAGTTGCCGGCGCCCTGCGGGATCACCTGGCCGACCGCGGCGTAATTGACGCCCGTGGTGCGCCAAGCCGGGATGTTCATCTGGTCGAGGCTGCTCGGCTGCTGCGGCATCTCGTTCGTGGCCAAGGTATCGAACCGGCCGCTGCGGGCCAGATCGGCGTTCACGATGGCATGCACCGGAGCACCCGGCGCCTGCTCCGCGCCGGCGAACGGCACGATCGCCACCGGCAAGGCGCTGCTGACCCCTTCGGTGATCTCGATGCGCAAAGGCTCCGCCAGCGCCTGCAGCGAAATCATCAGCAATCCCAACATCCACACGGCACGCCGTTTCATCATGCTCATCGATTCCC
>DAOKZK010000069.1:0-10639 GCA_035325645.1 Candidatus Macondimonas sp.
TTCTGCAGAACATCGAGCAAACCGTGCTGCCGCCGCCTGGGTTGGGATGGACCCACCGTTCCAAGAGCCATCATTTCGATCTTTACGCGGAAGTGGCGGGCGAGTTCGCCGATCTGCTCGGACTCGACCCATGGACGATCACGCCCGAATCGCGCTATTGCGGGCAGGTGGACTTTCAGAAGCGGGAAGGGATGGAGTGCCTGGAGGCGAATGGAAAGGCGCTGCTGGCACAGGTCGAAGCGCGCTATGCCGTACGCGACATTACGCACCCCCCTTTCCTGATCGTCAAGGCCGATGCCGGCACCTACGGCATGGGCATCATGAGCGTGCGCTCGATCGACGAAATCACCCAGATCAACCGCAAGACCCGTACCAAGATGAGCGCGGCCAAGGAAGGCGTGCCGGTGAG
This sequence comes from Candidatus Macondimonas sp., assembly GCA_035325645.1. Taxonomy (GTDB): domain Bacteria; phylum Pseudomonadota; class Gammaproteobacteria; order UBA5335; family UBA5335; genus Macondimonas. Next base: position 410 of record DAOKZK010000069.1, read on the forward strand.
CCGGGTGCTGATCCAGGAAGGCATTCCCACGGCCGAAACCTGGGGCCCCGATGCGGCGGTGGCCGAACCCGTGGTCTACATGATCGATGCCACCGTCGTCGGCGGCTTCTACCGCGTGCATGCCCAGCGCGGCCCCATGGAAAACCTCAATGCACCGGGCATGGAGTTCCATCCCCTGCCCTTCTGCGAGCCCTGCATCTGTCCGGACCGTGACCGCGAACCGGACGCGGGACCGAACCGGTTCTACACCTATGGCGTCATCGCGCGTCTGGCCCTGCTCGCCGCGGCGCGCGAAATGGCCGAGCTGCGCCCATGACCTGCCAGCCCTTCCCATCCCGCGCCCACTGCCCCATTCGCCTTGAACCCCAGGAGGTCGGTCCATGAGCCTGCGCATCGGCGTGGTGATGGACCCCATCGCCACCATCAAACCCGCCAAGGACACCACGCTTGCTCTGTTGCTCGAGGCCCAGCGCCGCGGCTGGACGCTGGTTTACATGGAACTGGATGACCTCTACCTCGAGGGCGGCGCGGCGTGGGCGCGTCAGAGGCCGCTTGCGGTGAAGGACGACCCACAGCACTGGTTCACGCTGGAAGACGGCAGCGACGCCCCGCTGAGCGAACTGGACGTGATCCTGATGCGCAAGGATCCGCCCTTCGACATGGAATACATCTACGCCACCTACATCCTCGAGCGCGCGCAATTCGCCGGCACCCTCGTCGTGAACCGCCCCGAAAGCCTGCGCGACGTGAGCGAGAAGGCCTACACGGCCTGGTTCCCCGAATGCTGCCCGCCGACCCTGATCGCGCGCGACATGGCGCGCCTGCGCCGCTTCGTGCACGAACAGGGTGAAGCCGTCATCAAACCGCTGGACGGCATGGGCGGCGCGTCGATCTTCCGCACCCACAAGGACGACCCCAACCTCAGCGTGATCCTGGAGACGCTCACCGCACACGGCCGCCGCTTCGCGCTCGCCCAGCGCTATCTCGCCGCCATCAGCGATGGCGACAAGCGCATCCTGCTCGTCGACGGCCAGCCCGTTCCCTACGCCCTCGCCCGCATTCCGGCCGCCGGCGAGGCGCGCGGCAATCTCGCCGCCGGCGGCCGCGGCGAAGGCCGCCCGCTCACCGACCGGGACTACTGGATCTGCGATCAGGTCGGACCGACCCTGCGCAAGAAAGGGCTGCTGTTCGTGGGTCTGGACGTCATCGGCGACTCGCTCACCGAAATCAACGTCACCAGCCCCACCTGCGTGCGCGAACTCGACCGGCAATTCGGCCTCAACATCGCCGGCCTGCTGATGGACGCCATCGAACGCCAGCTCGGCGAGCGCGCTCCATGATGCGCCCGCGCCGCCGATAAACGCGCCATGCTCTCGATTCCGCCCCCGCCCGCCAACCCCGCGCCTGAGATCAGCAGCCGGGACCGCCTGACCGGCACGCTGTTCTTTGCGTCGCTGCTGCATGGCATCCTCATCCTGGGCATCGGCTTTCGGGCGCCCGATCCCGCGCCCGACACCAGCCACAAGCTCGAGGTGACGCTGGTCAGGGGCGAATCGACCGCGCCGCCCAAGGATCCCCAGTTCTGGGCCCAGATCGATCAGCAGGGCGCCGGGCAGTCCGGCCCCGTCGAGCGCCCGCGCAGCGATCTGCCCGACTCCCACGCCGCAATGGCCCACGAAGGCATCCCCGAGGGCAATGAGGCCGTCAACGAACTGGGCGGGGCGACCACACCCGACCCCAACACGCCGCGCGACAGCCAGGCATCCGAGGCAGACCGGCAGATCCTGCACTCGACGAGCCCCGTGGCCCGTCCGCTGGACAGCGCCCCGCAGACCGCCACCACGCCGGACGGCCAGCGCCTGCGCATTTCCCGGCTGATGCTGGAGGCCGCCGACAGCCCCAATGTGCTGCTCCCCGATCCCGACGCGCGCACCCCGACGCCGGGCCAACCGGCACCGGAGCTGCGCATCGCCGTGAATACGAAATCCCACGTTTATGCCCCCTATCTGTATCAATGGCGGCTGCGCATCGAGGCGGTCGGCAATCTCAACATGCCGAGCGAAATCACCGAGAACGGCCCCTTCGGCGATGTCACGCTGGAAGTGGCCATCCGCAGCGACGGCAAACTGGATGATGTCCGCGTCGTGACACCCTCCGGGCACCGCAAGCTGGACGAGGCGGCCTTGCGCATCCTCCAGCTCGCCGCGCCCTTCGACGCCTTCACCGAGCCCATGAAGCAGCAGAGCGAACGCATCCGCTTCATCTGGAAATGGCGCTTCCTGCCCGGGGATGAAGGCGTGCCGCAAGGCAGCGGCGGCGTGTACGTCGGGCAATGAACGAATGCCGTCCGAGGCGCCCACAGGGATTGTTCGGCTTTAGATTTCGTTGATTCGCGAAATGTCGAAGACTAGAATGGGCTGGCCCGCCCTGCCGGAGACCTTCCATGCCCGAATCCGCCGCCGCCCGCCCCGTGATGGGCCGCTTCGAACGCTATCTCAGTCTGTGGGTGCTCGCCTGCGTCCTCGCCGGCCTGCTGCTGGGCCAGATCACGCCCCCTGTCTTCACCACCCTCGCCCGGCTCGAATGGGCGGGGCTGAACCTGCCGGTGGCCCTGCTCATCTGGCTGATGATCATTCCCATGCTGCTCAAGGTCGACTTGACCGCGCTCGGGGCGGTGCGCCGCCACGCCGGCGGCATCGGCGTCACCGTGGCCATCAACTGGGCGGTCAAGCCCTTCTCCATGGCCCTGCTCGCCTGGCTGTTCGTGGGCGTACTGTTCCGCCCCTACCTGCCCGCCGAGCAAATCACGAGCTACATCGCCGGCCTGATTTTGCTGGCCGGCGCGCCCTGCACGGCCATGGTCTTCGTCTGGAGCAACCTCTCCCGCGGCGATCCCGCCTTCACGCTGGGACAGGTCGCGCTCAACGACCTGATCATGGTCTTTGCGTTCGGCCCCATCATGGGCCTGCTGCTGGGACTGTCGGCCATCACGGTCCCCTGGGACACGCTCGCGCTGTCGGTCCTGCTCTATATCGCGATACCGCTCGCCCTGGCCCAGTTCTGGCGCCGGCATCTCCTGGCCCACGCTGACGGCGCGCGGCGCCTCGATCTCACGCTGGCGCGCCTGCATCCGGTCTCACTGCTGGCGCTGCTCGCCACGCTGGTACTGCTGTTCGGCTTCCAGGGTCGGCAGATCCTCGCCCAGCCGCTCGTGATCGTGCTCTTGGCCGTGCCCATCCTGCTGCAGGTGATCCTGAATTCAGGGATGGCCTACCTGCTCAACCGCCGCGTCGGCTCGCCGCATTGCGTCGCAGCGCCCTCCGCCCTGATCGGCGCAAGCAATTTCTTCGAACTGGCCGTGGCCACGGCCATCGCCCTGTTCGGCTTCGAATCGGGCGCGGCGCTGGCCACGGTGGTGGGCGTGCTGATCGAAGTGCCGGTCATGCTGGCGCTGGTGCGACTGCTCGCGCGCAGCCGAGCCTGGTACGAACGCGGCCCTGCCGTCAGGCACCGTCTCGAAACCGCCCGCTGAGCGCTTCCGCCGGCCCATCGGCGGGAAGGAGCGGCGGCGCCCAGCCCGAAACGAGACGCACGCGCCCGGCCATGGCCGGCGTCATCGCCACCGTGCCGTCCGCCTGCACCACCAGCACCTGCGCGATGCCGAGCGCGGCGGCCACCTGCCGCCATTGCCCCGGCCCGGCGACGAACAGGGCCGTCGAGGCCGCATCGGCCACGGCCGCATCGGCATGCACCACGGTTACCGCATGCAGCCCCGCCACGGGGTAGCCGGTGCGGGGATCGAGGATGTGGTGATAGCGCGTCCCGGCTTGATCGAACATGCGCTCGTAGTCCCCCGAGGTCGACACCGACTCGCCTGCCGCGAGTTCAAGCGTGGCCATCACGCCGGGCCGGTAGGGGTCGCGGATGCCGATGCGCCAGGCGCGGCCCGGCGGATCGCCCAGGGTCTTGAGATTACCGCCCGCATTGACCAGCGCCGCCGGAATGCCGCGCCGGCCGAGCGCGGCCACCACCCGGTCCACCGCATAACCCTTGCCGATGCCGCCCAGATCGATGAACAGGCCGCGCGGCCCGCACACCTCGCCCGCCGCCGAGACCGTCACGGCGCCGATCGACGGCAGCGGCAGGAGCGACCGGATAGCACCCGGCTGCGGAAACGGCCGGTCGGGGTCGCGCGGCGCCCGATCGAACCCCCACAGCCGCACCAGCGGACCGACGGCGGGATCGAAACGCCCCTCACTCGCCAGGCTCAGCTCGCGGGCGAGGCGGATCTGAGCGGCGATATCGGCCGACACCCGCCGGCACTCGCCGCGGGCCAGCGCCGCGTTCAGTTGCGCCAACTCGCCCTCGCCATAGGCCCAGCCGTCGCGGCCGAAGGACTGCAGCCAGTCCTCGGCCTCGTGGATCGCTGCGGCGGCTGCATCGGGCGCGGCGCCGTACAGGCTGAAGTGCACCAGCGTGCCCATGGCATAGACCTCGGCCTCGACCGGCGCCGCCGGGCGCTCGCAGCCGGCCAGCGCCAGCAGCAGCGCCAGCAGCCCGGCAAGACGGCGCGCCCGCCTCATGCCTCCGCGCAAGGCCAGTCGTAGGGCGCGGGGTCCAGCGCCGGCGCGCGGCCCAGCAGGCGATCGACCAGCAACTCGGCCGTCGCCGGCGCCAGCAGGACACCGTTGCGGAAATGCCCCGCGTTGACCCACAGATTGCGCAGCGCCGGATGCCGGCCGACCACCGGAATGCCCTCCGGCGATCCGGGCCGCAAGCCGGCCCAATGCGCCGCCAGCCGTGCCCCCGCCAGCTCAGGGATGAGGCGCACGGCATCGGCCTGCAAGCACTCGCGCGTGGCCGCATCGGGTGTGGTATCGAATCCCGCCTGCTCGACCGTGCTGCCGAAGAGCACGCGGCCGTCGCGTCGGGGAACGGCGTAACGGTCGGCCTGCAACACGACGTGGCGAATCAGGCCGGGCGCGGCCTCGAACAGCAGCATCTGCCCCTTGACCGGCACCACCGGCAGCGGCGCGCCGAGCGGGGCCACGAGTCCCGCGCTCCAGGCCCCGGCTGCCACCACCACCGGCCCGTCGGTGGCGAGCAATCCGGCCCCCGTCTCGAGCGCCACCACCCGTCCCGCCGCCACCTGCAGCCGCTGCACCGGGCAGCGCGTGTGGATGGTCACGCCGCGGGCCTCGAGCGCGCGCGTCAATGCCCGCAGCAGCCGGGGATTGCGCACCTGCGCGACCGCCGCCAATCGCACCGCGGGTCGGTCGGCAGGCGCCAGCGCGGGTTCCAGCGTCGCGACCTCGGCCGGCGCACAGAGTGCGGCCGGCTGATCCCAGCGGCGGCTCCAGGCCTGAGCGGCCGCCTCATCGCCGCCGAGGATCAGCAAGCCGCTCGGTGTCCATTCCGGATCGATGCCCGTCGCTGCGGCGAGCCGTTCGGTCAGCGCCGGATAGGCGGCGGCCGCCCGCCAGGCCAGCGCCTGCACGGCATCGGGATAGCGCCAGGGATGTAAGGGGCAGAGGATGCCGCCGCCGGCCCAGGATGCCTCGCGGCCGACCGCGCCCCGCTCCACCACCCGCACCGCGAGTCCCGCATCGCTGAGCACGAGCGCCGTGGTCAAGCCCACGATCCCCGCACCGACGATCGTCACCGTCTCCGCATCACGCTCCCGCCTCATGCCGACATGCCGTTCATCGGTCCGCTGCCACCGCTCATCGCCTCCCGCCTTCAGCCTCCGCCCGCGCCGCCGTCAACCGCAGCAGATGAATCGCGATCCTGCGGAGAGCGTCCATGACCCAGGTCCATCAGCACGGCTTCAGCCTGATCGAACTCATGATCGCCGTGGCCGTGATTGTAACCCTCGCCGTCATCGGCGGACCGCCGCTCGCCGACACCGTGCGCAACAACCGCCTCACCGCCCAGAGCAATGAGCTCAACGCCGGCCTCACCCGCGCCCGCGGCGAGGCGGTGGCGCGGCGCAGCTGGGTAAGTCTGTGCAGCAGTACCGATGGAGCCAACTGCCGCGCGAGCGGCCAGGGCCAGTGGGAAGGCGGCTGGATCCTGTTCGTGGACACCAACGGCAATGGCGCCCGCGGCTCGGCGGAGGATCTGCTGGGCGCCGCCCGCCCGCTTCCCGCCGGCATGACGCTGCGCACCACCGGATTCGCCAACACGGGTTTCGTGCGCTTCGACGCGCGCGGGCAGGCCGACTCGGCCGGCACCTTCGTCCTGTGCGACGCCCGCGGCGCCACGCGCGCCCGCACCCTGGGCGTGAACGCCCTCGGCAAGGTGGTCCGCCCCGTCGACACCAACGGCAACGGAATCCCCCAGGTCCTGAGCGGAGGGGACGCGACATGTCCATGAGTCTCCGCGCCAGCCGGCCATCGCGCGGCTTCACCCTGATCGAGGTGCTGATCGCCATCGTGCTGCTGTCCATCGGCCTGCTGGGCGTGGCCGGCATGCAGCTCAGCGGCCTGCGCTATCACCAGGGCGCCTACGTCCGGGCCCAGGCCACCGCTCTGCTCGGCGACATGGCCGACCGGATGCGCACCAACCCGCAGGGCGTCGGCGCCGGCAGCTATAACGGCATCACCATCAACACCACCACCAGCGGCTGGCAATCCAGCCTGCCGGCCGACCCGGACTGCGCAGCGAATGCCTGCACACCCGCTCAACAGGCCAACCTGGACATTCGGCAGTGGGGCCTGGCGCTGGGCCAGTTGCCGCGCGCCGTCGGCACGGTCGCTCGCGCGGGCCAAGTCTTCACCCTCACCCTCTCCTGGCAGGACCTCGACAACAACGCCGAGGCACCGGCCAACCAGAGCGCCACTCTCACCGTGCTGATCAACGACCCATGAACGCGCTGCCCCGCCCCCGTCGCCACGCCGCCGGCTTCTCGCTGGTGGAAATCATGGTCGCCATTCTGGTGAGCCTGTTCCTGCTCGCCGGCGTGCTGCAGCTCTACCTCGGCAACCAGCAGACCAGCCGGCTGGGCACCGGCATCGGCGAGGTCCAGCAGGCCGGGCAATTTGCGCTCGATGAAATCACCGGCAACCTGCGCATGGCGGGTTTTCAGGGTTGCGCCGACTCGAGGCGCATCGCCGGCAACGTGATCGCCCGGAATGCACCCACCACGACGCTCGCCACCAGCGCGGTCGTTGGCTTTGCGGTCGCCTCGAACGGCAACTGGACCGGCAGCCGCATACCGCTGAACTGGTCCGGCAGCGTGCCGCAGCCCTCGCTCGACGTCGTGCAGGCCCAAGGGGGCTCACGCACCGTCGTCGATCTGGCCAGTCCCATGGGCAGCGCCTCGGCCAACATCGCCCTCACCGCCAATCCCGACAACCTCGTCGCCGGGGAGATGGCCATCATCGCCGACTGCGCGGCCGCCGACCTCTTTCGCATCACCTCGGTCACCGGCGGCAACACCCTCACCTATTCCTCCGCCACCGACAACTCGCCCGTGCAGATGACTAAGCCCTACACCAACACGGCCGGTCAGAACGCGGCACAGGTGATGCGTTTCAACAGCTGGGTCTATTTCGTGCGCGACACCGGCCGCGACGCCGCCGACGGCAGCGCCATCTTCGCCCTTTATCGCCTCGACACCAGCCGCCAGAACCAGACGGCGCAGGAACTGGTGGAAGGCATCGAACGGCTGCGCGTGCTCTACGGTGAACGCGGCGGCACGGGCGCGAACACGATGCGTTATCGCTCGGCCGAAAATGTCGCTGACTGGAGCCAGGTGGCGGCGGTGAAGGTCGCCCTGCTGGCCGCCTCGCGCGAGCCGGTGCTCGACGCCGCCGACCCGGCGACCTACACCCTGCTCGACCAGACGGTCGCCCGCGCCGGCACGGCAGGCGCCACGATCACCTATCCCGACGACAGGCGGCTGCGGCGCGTGTTCACCGCCACGGTCAACGTTCGCAACCGCCGCGACCCGTGAGGAGAACGCGAATGGCCGCATCCGCCCTGCCCGTCCCCCGCCGCCAGCGCGGCATGGTGCTCATGGTCGCCCTCGTCATGCTGCTGGTCGTCACCCTGCTGGCCGTGATGACGCTCGGCACCGCCACCACCGAGCAGCGGATCGCCGCCACCGCCCATTTCCGCAACATGGGCTTCCAGGCCGGCGAAAGCGCCATCGAGGCGGCGATGACCAACGTGCCCCATCTGTCGGCCGCCCTGTTGAGCCCCACACCGGTGGACCTCACCGTGACGCTCGGAAGCGCGCCGGTCACCGCCGTGGCGCGGACGAGCTATCTGGGCGATGCCTCGAACATCACGGGCTATGCCATCGGTTCGCAAAGCCAGTTCGCCGCCTATCACTTCATGATCGCTGGCACCGGCACCGCCGGGGCCAGCGGCGCGAATCTCTCCGCCGTCACCGCCCAGGGGATCTACCGCATCGCCCCGGCCGTGGCGGGCAACAACTGATCACGAGGAGACCCGCCATGGACCTGCTCCGCCCCGCCCCGCCCCGCTCCCGCTTCCCGCTGCTGCGCCGGCTGCTCGGCGCCCTGATCACGATCGGCCTGCTCGTCGCCAATGCCGCGCAGGCGGACATCAAGGGCCCGCTCATCTTCACCGAGGACGCGCTGGAAACCCACCACATCGCCGTGCGCGTCGACGAGGGTGGGCGCGGGGAGATCCTCGCCTATCCCTGCGCGGACTGCCCGCCGCGCGCCTTCCCCGTCGAGGGACCGGTGCCCGTCGTGGTCGACGGACGGCCGCGGCCGCATGTTCCGCTGCGCACCCTCGACGGCCAGCCGGCCACGGTGATCTTCGACCTCCAGAATGGGCGCGTGCTGCGCCTCGTCAAATAGCGCCGGCCGCGGCGCGGGAGCCCACCATGAACACGAACCCCAACCGTCGCTCCATTGCCCCGGCCGTTGCAGCGCGCCTCATCGCAGGACGCCGGGCACCCCGCCGATCCGACGCCTGCGGGCGCAGCGCGGCGCGGCCGGGCCTCCGCTGGGCGCTGTCCCGGCGGCTGGCGGCCTTCACCGGCGCGGCGCTCGCGGCGCTGATCAGCCATACACCGCTGGCCCTGGCCGACGACACCGAAATCTACGTCAGCACCGGCGGCGAGTCCTCCCAGTCCAACATCCTGTTCATCGTCGACACCTCGGGCAGCATGAGCACCACCGTCACCATCCCATCGGTGTACGACCCGAACACGACCTACAGTGGCTCGTGCAATGCCTCGCGCATCTACTGGACCACGAGCAGCACGCCGCCTGCGTGTTCCACCAACCAGTGGATTCCGACCAGCCAGAACTTCTGCAAGGCGGGCATCGATGCCTTCACGAAGACCGGCCGTTTCACCGATCAGGCCGTGATGTGGCGCAAGGACTGGGGACTCCTTGGCGAACGCAGCTCCAGCAACGCGCGCTGGCAAAGTCTGCAAGCCGGCGCCAACAACCACCCCCTGGAATGCGAGGACGACGCGGGCAAGCACGGCAACGCCGACGGGGTGTGGTACGCCGACAAGACCGCCACCAACAACGCGCCCAAATGGACCGCGAATGCGGCCAACAAATATGCCTATACGACCACCTACAACTTCTGGTCGGCCAACTACCTCAACTGGTGGGCCAGCACCGGCGGCTCGGGCACCATGACGGTCACCCGGCTGTGGATCGTGCAGGATGTCGCCAGGAAGCTGGCCGATCGGCTCAACGGCGTCAACATCGGCCTGATGCGCTTCGATTCCAGCAACCGCTGGCAGGGTGGGCCGGTGACCCTGCCGATCGCGGACATCAGCGAAACCCGCGATCTCTTCAAGTCCACCATCTCAAACTATACCCCCGTGGGCAACACCCCGCTGGAGGAAACCCTCTGGGAAGCCTATCTCTACTTCACCGGGCAGGCGGTTAAATATGGCCTGAACTCCAGTCCGCCCAGCGTCGCCGCATCAAAGAATCCCAGCGACCCCAGCAAATACAAGTCGCCCATCGTCGAGGCCTGCCAGAAGAACTACATCGTCTATCTCACCGATGGCGAGCCCACCGCGGACGTCGACGCCCACCCCTTGATCTACAACCTGCTGGGCAACCGACCCAAGGGCAACTGCACCACCAGCACCAGCACCGCCGCCAGCAACCAGGGCGTCTGCATCGATGAACTGGCCGGTTACATGCACGATCATCTGGACGCCGCGCCCAATCTGCCGGGCATCCAGAACATCACCACCTACACGGTGGGTTTCTTCAGCGACCA
>DAOKZK010000070.1:0-10600 GCA_035325645.1 Candidatus Macondimonas sp.
TCAGCCAGCCTTTTGCTCGGCCTGCAAACGCTGCAGATGCGCCCGGGTCAGTTCGTAGAAACGCCGCGAGGGGCCGACGTCCTCGAAAATCGGGTCGCCGAGTTCATCGCGCGCCACCACCTGCGAACCCTGCTGGTAAGGCAACAGGGCCTCGACTTCGTCCAGCGCCGCGCGGATCAGCTCGCGCAGCAGTTCGGCCTCGCTACAGGCGGGATACAGCTCCTGCAAGGCGCGCAGCCGCGCCAGATCATGCGCCGGCAGACGCAGGAAAAAATCGTGCTCGTTGGTGTGCTGGCGCCGCTCGCTCTGCCAGCTCTTCAGCAAGTCCTTGATCGCCACTGTGCGCTTCCCTTTCGTTGATGACGTTCCGATCGTGACGGCTGTATCTGCCCGGCTCAGGGTGCGCCGTGACCCGCCTGGGCCAGCAGGACCTTCACGCCCACCCAGATCAGCAGGATCAGGATCAGTGTCGCCACCGTCCCGATCGCGATGAAGGCAAACGGGCTGCCGCTGGTGAAATCCCGCTGGCGGTTCTTCTCGCTCTGCACGCCGACCAGCGCCGCCAGCACGCTGCCCACGACCTGCCAAAACCCCATGCGCTGCTCGCGCTGCGTCATCGACTCATCCTCATGTGTCCAACTGCCACGGCCGTCTGCCGGGCGTACGATCAGATTCTACCGACCTCGGCCGAAAACCTCATGTGAACCCCCAAAGCTGTCCGCCGGAGTGGCCATGCGCGACCGATCCGACCTCCCGCTGCCTCCCCTCGTCGACGAGCGCCCGCTGACGCTGATCCGTGCGGCCATCGATCAGGTCGGCCAAGTCGTTCTCGGCAAGGAAAAACAGATCCGGCAAGCCGTCGCCTGCCTGCTCGCCGAAGGGCATCTGCTGCTGGAAGACGTGCCCGGCGTCGGCAAGACCACGCTGGCGCACGCGCTGGCCTGCAGCCTGGGCCTCGAGTTCCAGCGGGTCCAGTTCACCAGCGACATGCTGCCGGCCGACATCACGGGCACAGCGATCTTCGAGCGGGCCAGCGGACGCTTCACCTTCCATCCGGGGCCGGTGTTCACCCAGCTCCTGCTGGCGGATGAGATCAACCGCGCCACACCGCGCACCCAGAGCGCGCTGCTCGAAGCGATGGAAGAACGCCAGGTCAGCGTGGACGGGATCAGTCACCGCCTGCCACATCCCTTCTTCGTCATCGCGACCCAGAATCCCGCCCGGCAGGCCGGCACGTTCGCATTGCCCGAATCCCAGCTCGACCGCTTCCTGCTGCGCATCAGCCTCGGTTATCCCGATGCGGAAGCCGAACGGGCACTGCTGCGGCTCGGCGAGCGGCGCAGCGTCCTCGGCCAATTGACGGCCTGTCTCGGGGCGGTGGACCTCATGGATCTGCAACGGCAGGTCCGTCGCGTCCATGTGGCCGAAGCGCTGCTGTCCTATGTACTGGCCTTGCTCGATTACACCCGGCGCTGCGGGCGGTTCCGCGAAGGCCTTTCGCCGCGCGCGGGACTCGGCCTGATCCGTGTCGCCCAAGCCTGGGCGCTGCTCGAAGGACGCGAACAGGTGCTGCCGGAGGATGTGCAGGCGCTGTTCGAACCCCTGGCCGGCCATCGCCTGCAACCGCTGGAAGGTCGCGAGGAGCAGCCGATCGGGCCGCGCGACGTGCTGGCGGCGGTCACCGTGCCCTGAACATGCCCGCGATGCCGCACCATGCCTGGGTGCTGCGCTGGGTGCGTCGGCGCCATCCGCCGGTCGCAGGGCCCATCAGCGTGGACCGCCGCCGGATCTACATCCTGCCGACGCGCCAAGGCTGGGGCTTCGCCCTGCTGCTCGGCACCATGCTGCTGGCGGCGCTCAACTACGGCAACAGCCTGATGTTCGTGGTCTGCTTCTGGATGGGCGGCGTGGCCTTTCTGACCATGCATCACACCCACCGCAACCTGCTGGGGCTGCGCATCGCGGGACAGGCCGCGGCGCCGGTGTTCGCCGGGAGTGAAGCGGTGTTCGGCTTGCGGCTCTCGCACACGGACGCCTTCCCACGCTACGGCCTGCGTCTGCACCATGCAGACCAGACACATGCACTGGCTCCCTTGCCGGTCAGTGTCGAAACGACTGTCCCCGTCGCGGTTGGGGCCCCGCAACGCGGCCGCCTGGACCTGCCTCGCCTGGGGCTGTCGACGACCTACCCGCTCGGACTTTTCGAAGCCTGGACCTGGATCCATCCAGCGCTGGAGACATTGGTCTATCCGCGTCCGGCGCCGCGCGCGCCGCCGCCTGTCGGGGTCGGTCTGTTGAGCGGGATCGGCACATCTGGAGAGCACGGGGAAGGCAGCGAGGATTATCGCGGCCTGCGCAGCTACCGCAGCGGGGATGGGGCGCACACCATCGCCTGGCGCGTGCTGGCCCGCGAACGCGGTGTGATGGTCAAGCAGTTCAGCGAAAACGAGCGGCCCGAATGGCGTCTGGACTGGGCCCAATTTGCACGTGAAGCCGATCCCGAACGCATTCTCTCCTTGCTCTGCCGCCAGGCGCTTGATGCCCACGCCTGCGGCGCCCCCTTCGCGCTGTGCCTGCCTGACCGGCAGATACCCCTGGGCAGCGGCGAGGATCATCTCCTCCAGGCCTTGCGCGCCCTTGCCCTCTACGGCCTGCCGGCCCGGGAGACGCCGTGAGCCCGCGCGAGCCGAGCCAGCACACGGCCCTGCTGCTGGGCTGCGTCGCCATCGCCTATCTGCCCCATCTGGCTCATCTGCCACTCTGGGTCGGCGGCGCCCTGGCGGGCTGCTGCGGCGGGCTCGTCGCCGTCACTGCCGGGTGGATACGCGCGCCGGGTCGCGGCCTGCGGTTCGTGCTGGCGACCCTCGGCCTCACGGCCGTGGCGCTGCAGTATGGCCGCATCAACGGCGCCGACTCGGGCAGTGCGCTCTTGACCCTGATGCTCGGCCTGAAGCTGCTGGAAACCCGCACCGGCCGGGATCGCATTCTGGTCGTTTACCTGTGTTTCTTTCTCCTCGGCAGCGGCTTTCTGCACGATCAGGCTTTGCCAGGCGGCGCCCTCGGGCTGCTGGGTCTGTTGCCGCTGACCTGCGCCTGGATGCTGCTGCAGGAAGACGCCGGTCGCCCCCCGTTGCAGCTGGCCGTGCGCAAGACAGCAGTGCTGCTGGCTCAGGCCCTGCCCCTGATGCTGGTGCTGTTTCTGCTGTTTCCACGCCTGTCCGGGCCGTTGTGGAGCATCCCACGGGAGACCGGAACGGCCCGCATCGGGCTGAGCGATCACATGGCGCCCGGCGCCATCACGGCACTGGGTCAATCCGGCGCGGTGGCCTTCCGGACACGATTCTTCGGTCCGCCCCCGCCGCCCGCGGCGCGCTATTGGCGCGCCCTGGTGCTGTGGGATTACGACGGGCTGACCTGGCGCAACCGGCAGCCCGCTGAACTCGGCCCCACGCCGCTGGTTCCGCTCAGCGCTCCCATCGTTTACGAAATCACCCTGGAGCCGCAGGGGCAGCCCTGGCTGCCCCTGCTCGACGTCCCGGCCCGGATCGAAGTGCATGAAGCGCGGTTCACCGGTCGCGAAGCCCTGGCCAGCAAACCGGTGGAGGAGCGTCTGCGCTACCAAGCCAGCTCCTACGCCAGCTATCGACTTGCCCCAGAACCCGATCCCGCCCTGATGGCACGCGCTCTGGCATTGCCAAAGACCGGTAATGCCGCTGCCCGGGCGTTGGCCCAGCAATGGGAGGCCCGCTTCGCCGATCCGGCCGAACGGGCGCGCGCCGCACTGCGGCTGTTTCGCGAGGCGCCGTTCTATTACACCCTGCAACCGCCACCCTTGGGGCCGGACGGCATCGACGACTTCCTGTTCCACACCCGGCGCGGATTCTGCGAACACTATGCCGGCGCCTTCGTGTTCCTGATGCGGGCCGCCGGCGTCCCGGCGCGCGTGGTCACCGGCTATCAGGGGGGCGAAACCAATCCCCTCGGCGATTACCTGATCGTGCGCCAGGCCGATGCCCATGCCTGGGCCGAGGTCTGGCTCGCCGGGCAGGGCTGGGTACGCATCGACCCCACGGCGGCCGTCGCACCGGAACGGATCGAGGATGGCGCGGCCGCCGCCCTGGCGGGTGAACTGCCGGCGCCCGTGCGCCTGCTGCGGGAGAGCATGGCGCTGCAACGCCTGCGCCTCGGCTGGGACGCGGTCAACTATCGCTGGAATGACTGGGTGCTCGGCTACGGACCGGACAAGCAACGGACGGTGCTGACCCAGTGGGGTTTCGACTCGGTGGAGCCGGGGCGGCTGATGGGATGGGTGACGCTGCTCACCGTCGGTATGAGCGCGCTGATCGGATTATGGATGGGACGTCATCGTGAGCCTCGTTCGGGCGGCGATCCGGTCGCGGCCGGGTTCACTCGCCTCCGGCGCCGCCTGTCCCGGGCGGGCCATCCTCCCCGGCCGGGGGAAGGGCCACGCGACTATCTGGCACGTTGCGCTGCAGCCGAGCCGGCCTGGCACGCACAGCTCGCCGTGTTGGGCGCGGATTATCTGGCGCTGCGTTACGGGCCGCATCCTGCAGCCGAGCAGCAGGCCCGGTTCAGGCGCGCGGTGCGGCGCTTTCATCCGCGCTGGCTGCGGCTGAGGCGGCGCTGGAGAGTCCGTATCGGCCGGCTCCGAGACCGGGATTCAGCCGATCGACTCGCGCCGCTCAATCCCGATGAGGTCGCGCGAACAAGGCCATGAGCACCATGAGGCTGACGGCGGCATACAGGATCTGGCTGATGCCATGCACCGCGAGAAAGCTGCTCCTGCTCTCGGGTCCAAGCGCCTTGAAATGCGCCATCAGCGGCTGCAGCGCAGCGGCCTGAAGGATGACGGCGACCCAAGCCGTCTCGAGCAGTCGATGTGGCCAGCTCCGCGGCCCCGGCAGCGCCCAGCGCGCCCAGAGCAGCGTCGGGACGCCCGTCAGGAAGACGAGCCGGAACAATTCACCGGCCACGGCGCCGGCCAGCAACGGATCGCCCAGCCGGGCAAACAGCAGCGGCGCCACGGCATAACCGATGGTGAGCTGCATCCCCGACCACAAGGCCAGAACGATCGACGCGGACCGGCTCATCCGGCCTGCGCCGGCGCGCTTCACAGGTAGCGTACCTTGACGATCTCGAGGCTGCGCGTGCCCGCGGGAATCTCCACCTGAGCGATGTCGCCCTCGTGCTTGCCCACCAGCGCGCGGGCAATGGGCGAGTTGATGGAGAGCAGGCCCGCCTTGATGTCGGCTTCGTCTTCGCCAACGATGCGGTAGCTCAGCTCCTCACCGCTCTCTTCATCCACCAGATCGACCGTCGCACCGAACACGACCCTATCCGAGGGGGGCAGCGCGGCGACATCGATCACCTGGGCATTGGAGAGCTTGGCTTCGATCTCGGCGATGCGCCCCTCGATGAAGCCCTGCTGCTCGCGCGCGGCGTGATATTCCGCGTTTTCCTTCAGATCGCCATGGGCGCGCGCTTCGGCGATGGCTGCGATGACGCGCGGGCGCTCCTCGTTCTTCAGGCGCGCGAGTTCCTCGCGCAAGAGCTCGGCCCCGCGCAGGGTGATGGGCACTCGCTTCATGACAGCAACTCCTTGTGCAGATCCTGCAGCCGATGCACTTCGGCATTGTCCAGATCGTCGAGCGCCTCGCAGCTCGCCCGCGCGCCGGCCAGCGTCGTGTAGTAGCTGACCTTGTGCTGCAGCGCCGCGCGGCGAATCGACAGCGACTCGGCGATGGCCTTCTTGCCCTCGGTCGTGTTGACGATCAGGTCGATGGCGTCGTTCTTGATCATGTCGACCACGTGGGGACGGCCTTCGGTGACCTTGTTCACGCGCTCGCAGGGGATTCCTGCCGCCGCCAGATGGGCCGCCGTGCCCTTGGTGGCCACGATCTCGAAACCGCGCTCGCGCAACGCACGCGCCAGGGCGACCGCCCCGGGCTTGTCGGCATCGCGGACGCTCAGAAACACCCGCCCGCCGCGCTCCAGGATCACACCGGCACCGAGCTGTGCCTTGGCGAAAGCCTCGCCGAAGCTGCGCCCCACGCCCATCACCTCGCCGGTGGATTTCATTTCGGGCCCGAGGATGGGATCGACACCGGGGAACTTGATGAACGGAAACACCGATTCCTTGACCGCGAAATAGGACCGCGGCATCACCGAGCCGGTCACGCCCTGCGCCGCTAGAGAGCGGCCCACCATGCAGCGCGCCGCGATCTTGGCCAGCGGCACGCCGGTCGCCTTGGACACGAAGGGGACCGTGCGCGAGGCGCGCGGATTGACCTCGAGCACATAGACTTCGCCCGCCTGGACGGCGAACTGGGTGTTCATGAGGCCGACGACCCCGAGCCCGCGCGCCATCGCCTCGACCTGTTCGCGCAGACGTGCCTGCAATGCCTCATCGAGACTGTAGGGCGGCAGGGAACAGGCCGAATCGCCGGAATGCACGCCGGCCTGCTCGATGTGCTGCATGATGCCGCCGATGACCACCGTCTTCCCATCACACACGGCATCGACGTCGCATTCGATGGCATCGTCCAGAAAGCGATCCAGCAGCACCGGGCTGTCGTTGGACACGGACACGGCCGTGCGCATGTAGGTGCACAGCTCGTCCTCGTTGTAGACGATTTCCATCGCCCGGCCGCCGAGGACGTAGCTCGGCCGCACCACGAGCGGATAGCCGATCTCGGCTGCGGCAGCAACGCCTTCCTCGAGCGAGCGGGCCGTGCGATTGGGCGGCTGTTTGAGTCCCAGCGCGTCGACCATCTGCTGGAAGCGTTCGCGATCCTCGGCCCGGTCGATGGCATCGGGCGTGGTGCCGATGATGGGGACGCCTGCCGCCTCCAGTGCGCGGGCGAGCTTGAGCGGGGTCTGGCCGCCGAACTGGACGATCACGCCGCGGGGCTGCTCCACGCGGACGATTTCCAGCACATCCTCAAGCGTCACCGGCTCGAAATAGAGCCGATCAGAGGTGTCATAGTCGGTCGACACCGTCTCGGGATTGCAGTTGACCATGATGGTCTCGTAGCCGTCCTCGCGCAGGGCCAGCGCGGCATGCACGCAGCAGTAATCGAACTCGATGCCCTGGCCGATGCGGTTGGGCCCGCCGCCCAGCACCATGATCTTCTCGCGCGTCGAGGGCGCGGCTTCGCACTCCTCGTCGTAGCTGGAATAGAGATAGGCGGTCGTGGACTCGAATTCCGCTGCGCAGGAATCGACCCGCTTGTAGACGGGATGGATGCCGAAACGGGTACGCAGAGCGCGGATGTCGTCTTCATGGGCGCCGGCCAGCGTAGCCAGCCGGCGATCGGAAAAGCCCTTGCGCTTGAGCGCGCGCAACCGCGTCGCGTCGAGCCCAGCGAGACCCGCCTCGCGCACCTGCGCCTCCTCGCGCACCAGATCCTCGATCTGCACCAGGAACCACGGATCGATGGCGGTCAGTTCGAAGACCTGCTCGCGATCCATGCCGGCGCGGAAGGCATCGGCCACATACCAGAGCCGTTCCCCGCGGGGCAGGCTCAGCTCCTGGCGCAGACTCGCCCAGGCCTCCTCGGTTTCGGGACGCGCGATGCGCTCGCTGAGGCCGTCCACACCGGTTTCCAGCCCGCGCAAAGCCTTTTGCAGCGATTCCTGGAAGTTGCGGCCGATGGCCATCACCTCGCCCACCGACTTCATCTGAGTCGTCAGGCGATCGTTGGCTTGCGGGAATTTCTCGAAGGTGAAGCGCGGCACCTTGGTGACGACATAATCGATGGCCGGCTCGAACGAAGCCGGCGTGACGCCGCCGGTGATCTCATTCCTGAGCTCATCGAGCGTGTAGCCGACCGCGAGTTTGGCCGCCACCTTGGCGATGGGGAAACCGGTGGCCTTGGAGGCCAGCGCGGAAGAGCGCGACACGCGCGGATTCATCTCGATCACCACCATGCGCCCGTCGGCCGGATCGATGGCGAACTGCACGTTGGAGCCGCCGGTGTCCACCCCGATCTTGCGCAGCACGGCGATGGAGGCATCGCGCATGCGCTGGTATTCCTTGTCGGTGAGGGTCTGGGCCGGCGCGACCGTGATCGAGTCGCCCGTATGCACCCCCATGGGATCCAGGTTCTCGATGGAGCAGACGATGATGCAGTTGTCCGCTCGGTCACGGACGACTTCCATCTCGAACTCCTTCCAGCCCAGCACCGACTCCTCGATCAGCACCTCGGTCGTGGGCGACAGATCCAGCCCGCTTTCGACGATGGCGACGAATTCCTCGCGGTTGTAGGCGATGCCGCCGCCGGAGCCGCCCATGGTGAAGGATGGCCGGATGATGGTGGGATAGCCGACCTCGGGCTGCCGGGCCAGCGCCTCTTCCATGGAGTGCACCACCACCGAGCGCGGTGTGGCGAGGCCAATGTCGGCCATGGCGCGGCGGAACTGATCGCGGTCCTCGGCCATGTGGATGGCCGCCTCGCTGGCGCCGATGAGCTGCGCACCGAAGCGCTCGAGCACACCCTCGCGCACCAGGTCGAGCGCGCAGTTCAGGGCCACCTGTCCGCCCATCGTCGGTAGCACCGCATCAGGCCGCTCGACCTCGATGATGCGCGCCACCGTGGCCCAGTGGATGGGCTCGATGTAGACGGCATCGGCCATGTCGGGGTCGGTCATGATGGTCGCCGGGTTCGAGTTGACCAGGATGACGCGATAGCCCTCCTCGCGCAGCGCCTTGCAGGCCTGGGCCCCCGAGTAGTCGAACTCGCAGGCCTGGCCGATGACGATGGGACCGGCGCCCAGGATGAGGATGCTCTTGATGTCGGTGCGTTTGGGCATGGTCGAACCTGTTCGTCGAAGGATGGACGAGGGCTGTTCAGACGGCGCGCTGGCGCTCCATCAGCGCAGTGAAGCGAGCGAACAGCGGCCGCAGATCGTGCGGTCCGGGACTGGCCTCGGGGTGGCCCTGGAAACCGAACGCGGGCCGGTCGGTGCGCATCACCCCCTGCAGCGTGCCGTCGAACAGCGAGCGGTGCGTGGCGCGCAGATTCGCCGGCAGGCTGGTCTCGTCCAGCGCAAAGCCGTGGTTCTGGCTGGTGATGAGCACCCGCCGCGTGTCGAGATCCATCACCGGATGGTTGGCGCCGTGGTGGCCGAACTTCATCTTGACCGTGCGGGCGCCGCTCGCGAGCCCCAGGAGCTGGTGCCCGAGGCAGATGCCAAACAAGGGCACGCCGCGCTCGAGCAAGGTCGCGATCGCCGCGATGGCATAGTCGCAAGGTTCCGGATCGCCGGGTCCGTTCGACAGGAACACACCATCCGGCGCCATCGCCAGTACGTCGACGGCCGGTGTGCGCGCCGGCACGACCGTCACCCGGCAGCCCTCGTCCACCAGCAAGCGCAGGATGTTGCGCTTGACACCGAAATCATAGGCCACGACATGGAAGCGGCCCGCGGCCGGCTCGCGGGGCGCGGCGTCGAGCGACAACGTCGGCTCTTCCCAGACGTAGGACGCGCCGGTACTGACCTCCTGCGCCAGATCCAGGCCCAACAGGCCGGGAAAGGCATGGGCCGCTGCAAGGCCCTGTTCCCGCGCCTGCTCGGGGCTCGACGCCCCCGCGACGATGGCGCCGCGCAGCGCGCCCTTTTGGCGCAGCAACCGGGTCAGCCGGCGGGTATCCACCTCGCCGATGGCCACGATGCCCTGCGCCTCGAGATAGGATTCCAGACTCTGTTCGGCGCGCCAGTTGCTGACCACCTGTGCCGCGTCGCGGATCACGAGGCCCGCGACCTTGACGCCGTCCGACTCGGCATCGGCGGCATTGACACCGACGTTGCCGATGTGAGGATAGGTCAGGGTGACGATCTGGCGATGGTAGGAGGCATCGGTCAGCACCTCCTGATAGCCGGTCATGGCCGTGTTGAAGACGACCTCGCCGGCACTGACGCCCGGCACTCCTAAGGAACGGCCGGAAAACACGCTGCCATCTTCGAGTACGAGCAGGGCGGGTACGGTCAAGTGGCCACCTCCGGAACAGGCGTGCAAAAACGCAGCGGGGCTTGCGTCCCGCCCGACGGCTTGGATCATTCCTTGCGAATCCCTGGCTCCGCGCCGCTCATCATGTGCGCGAACCGTGGCGGTCCGGTGCCCAGGCCGGCGGCCCGAGGGGCGCGGCTGGCTCCCGCTGGAGCGCGTCGATTCTAGGCACTTCGGGCCGGGATGTCCATGGAAAGTCGTCGTGCGCCTCTCGGAACGGCACCGATCGTCAATCAAATACCAGCCGCCCCGATCGCCCGGACGCAGAGACCGTGACCGTAGCGTAAGCTCCCCCGTCAAACGGACACTTCCAAAATAGAGCTCCTGACGGCTTGTTGACCGTACTCGGCGGGGGTGAGGTCGCCGAGGGCGTTGTGGGGGCGGTCTTCGTGGTACTCGATCACCCACCACCAGGCCGCTTCCCGAACGTCGTCGATCCGGGCGAAGCGGTGAGCGTCGAGCACCCCCTCGCGGAAGCTGCGGATGAAGCATTCGATGTAAGCGTTCTGGTTGGGCTAGGGCCTGTTAACACAAGCCACGAAGTCCATCGACAACCAGTACGAAGTTGAG
>DAOKZK010000071.1:0-9684 GCA_035325645.1 Candidatus Macondimonas sp.
CTCATGGCTCCATCTTCTCAAGAGTTGGAGCCTCCGGAAAAACCGGGGCGGTTCAGTTGCGCAGCTTGGTATCGGTCAACATGGCTCTCGCTCTTATTCAGCTCAAATACCATGACCAGAAAACCGGCCAATACTGGCGTAAAAAACAATAAAGTCAATTTATTACGCTAGGGCCTGTTAACACTATCGAAGCGCATCGGCGATCAGGGCGAAATGGATAAACGCGGTGAACATCACGTCGAGCTTCTCGAAGCGGGAGAAGATGCGCCGGAAGCCCTTCAGGCGACGGAACAACCGCTCGATCTCGTTGCGCCGCTTGTAGATGGCCTTGCTGTAGTGCCAGGCGGTGACGCGATTCGACTTGGGTGGCACCACCGGGATGAAGCCCAGGTCAAAAGCCAATTGGCGAGTCTGGTCACCCTCATAGGCCCGGTCCATGATCAGGTGCATGGGCCGGTTCGGACCGCCCAGCGCGGTCAGCAGCTTGCGGCCCTCGGGGGCATCGTGCGCCTGCCCCGGCGACAGCGAAAACGCTATGGCTGTTCGATCATTCGCGGCAACCAGATGAATCTTGGTGGTCCAGCCGCCGCGGGACTTGCCGATCGATTGTGGGCCGTTTTTTTTAGCGCCCCGGTGCCGTCCGGGTGCACCTTCACGATGGTGCTGTCCAGCGCCACCGATTCGATCTTGATGCGCACGATCTGGGCCCGCTGCAAGGTCTCGAACACCCGATCCAGCACGCCCAGCTTGGACCAGCGGTTCATGCGGGTGTAGATCGTGTGCCAGTTGCCAAAGCGCTTGGGCAGGCCCCGCCACTTGCAGCCATGCTCGGCCACATACAGGATCGCATTCAGGACCTGCAGGTTGGATAGGCTGACATTGCCTCTCTGGCGCGGCAGGCAGCTCTCGATTTGCTCGTATTGGGCTTGGGTGATCTCCATGCCCGAATCATACTCGAAAAATGAATATTAGTGTTAACAGGCCCTAGTTTGATACCATGAACATCCGCAAGGTTGCTCCATGGTATCGGCGACTTCTCATGACATAGAAGCATTCAATGCCATTGATCATGCCATGAAAAAACGGTGCTTGGCGATGCCAAATGTTGCCAGGAGATGCCGAATGAAATCACAAAAAAGCCTGCAGTGACTCGGGCTTAGTGGGGTTCTCGTGCTACTAGGTGCCAGCCTGTGCCGGACGCCGAATCATTCCCACTCGATCGTCGCCGGCGGCTTGCCGGAGACGTCGTAGACCACGCGGGAGAGGCCGGGCACTTCGTTGATGATGCGCCGCGAGCAGACATCCAGCAGTTCGTAGGGCAGGTGCGCCCAGCGGGCGGTCATGAAGTCGACGGTCTCGACGGCGCGCAGCGCGACGACCGGCTCGTAGCGGCGGCCGTCGCCGGTGACCCCGACGCTTTTCACCGGAAGAAAAACGGCAAACGCCTGGCTGGTTTTGTCGTACCAGCCGGCGCGGCGCAGTTCCTCGATGAAGATGTGGTCGGCCAAGCGCAGCGTGTCGGCGGCGGCCTTGGTGACCTCCCCAAGGATGCGCACGCCGAGGCCCGGGCCGGGGAAGGGGTGGCGCTGCACCATCTCGGCGGGCAGGCCGAGTTCGAGACCGATGGCGCGCACCTCATCCTTGAACAGCTCGCGCAGCGGCTCGACCAGTTTGAGCTTCATCTGCTCGGGCAGGCCGCCGACGTTGTGGTGGCTCTTGATGACGTGCGCCTTGCCAGTCTTGCTGCCGGCGGATTCGATCACGTCTGGGTAGATGGTGCCTTGGGCGAGGAACTCGACGCCCTCGATCCGGGCGGCTTCCTCGTCGAACACCTCGATGAACAGCCGGCCGATGATCTTGCGCTTGGCCTCCGGGTCGGTGACGCCGGCGAGTGCGTCCAAAAACCGCGCTTCGGCATTCACGCGGATCACCCGCACGCCGAGGTTGCGCGCGAACACCTGCATCACCTGGTCGCCTTCGTGGTGGCGCAGCAGGCCGTTGTCGACGAACACGCAGGTGAGCTGATCGCCGATGGCCTTGTGCAAGAGCGCCGCGACGACCGACGAATCAACCCCACCCGACAGGCCCAGCAGCACCCGGCCAGAGCCGACCTGCCGGCGCACGGCGGCGATGGCGTCGTCGATGATGTTGCCGGGCGTCCAGGCGCTGCCGCAGCCGCAGATGTCGTGCACGAAGCGCGCGTAGATGCGCGTGCCCTGGGTGGTGTGGGTGACCTCGGGGTGGAACTGGATGGCGTAGAAACGCCGCGCCTCGTCCGCCATGCCGGCGAGCGGCACATCGGCCGTGGAGGCGATGCGCTTGAAGCCGGCCGGCAGCGCGCTGACGCGGTCGCCGTGGCTCATCCACACGTCGAGCAGGCCGTGGCCCTCGGCGTTGACGCGGTCCTCGATGCCGTCCAGCAATCGACTGTGGCCGTGGGCGCGGATCTCGGCGTAGCCGAATTCCTTGATCTGCCCCGGCTCCACCGCGCCGCCGAGCTGCACCGCCATGGTCTGCATGCCGTAGCAGATGCCGAGCACCGGCACGCCGAGCGTCCAGACGGCGTCTGGCGCGCGCGGCGAATTCGCCTCGGTGACCGACTCCGGCCCGCCGGACAGGATGATGCCCTTGGGCGCAAACGCCCGCAGCGCGGCCGCGTCCATGTCCCAGGGGTGAATCTCACTGTAGACGCCGAGCTCGCGCACGCGCCGGGCGATCAGCTGCGTGTACTGCGAGCCGAAGTCGAGGATCAGGATGCGGTCGGCGTGGATGTCCGCCATGTCAACGCTCCGGGCAGGGAAGAACACCGGCCGGAACCGGCGAATACGAGGGAAAAACGCTCAGCCCACGTCGACGCGGTAGTTCGGGGGTTCCTTGGTGATGACGACGTCGTGCGCATGGCTTTCGCGCATGCCAGCCTGGGTCACCTTCACGAAGCGGGGACGCGTGCGCATCTGGGCAATGTCGTTGCAGCCGGTGTAGCCCATGCTGGCGCGCAGGCCGCCGAGAAGCTGATGCACGATGGCGAGCACGCTGCCCTTGTAGGGCACGCGCCCTTCGATGCCCTCGGGAACGAGCTTTTCGAGTTCCTCGGTCGTGTCCTGGAAATAGCGGTCCCTGGAGCCCTGCTGCATCGCCGCGACGGAGCCCATGCCCCGATAGGACTTGTAGGAGCGGCCCTGGTACAGCTCGACCTCACCCGGCGCCTCTTCGGTGCCCGCGAACATACCGCCGATCATGACGCAATGCGCGCCAGCGGCGATGGCCTTGGCCAGATCCCCCGAGTAGCGGATGCCGCCATCGGCAATGACGGGCGCGCCGCTTTCACGCAGCGCCGCCGCGACATTGGCCACCGCGGTGATCTGCGGCACGCCAACACCGGCGATGATGCGCGTGGTGCAGATCGATCCCGGGCCGATGCCGACCTTGACCGCATCGGCGCCTGCTTCCACCAGCGCCAGGGCGGCCTCTGCGGTGGCGACATTGCCGGCAATCACCTGCAGATCCGCATAGCGCCGCTTGAGCGCACGCACTCGCTCGATCACACCACGGGAATGACCATGCGCGGTATCGACGACGATGACGTCCGCACCCGCGTCGATGAGCGCGGCGACCCGCTCGTCGCTCTCGACGCTGGTCCCGACCGCCGCACCGACGCGCAGACGGCCCTGGCTGTCCTTGCAGGCGTTCGGGAAATCGCTGGCTTTCTGGATGTCCTTGACGGTGATGAGACCGCGCAGCTGGAATCGGTCATTGACCACCAGCACCTTTTCGATGCGGTGCTCGTGCAGCAGTTCGATGACCTCCGCCGTCTCTGCGCCTTCGCGCACGGTCACGAGCCGGTCCTTGGGCGTCATGATGCTGGTGACGGGTTTGTCGAGTTCATCCTCGAAGCGCAAATCGCGGCCGGTCACGATCCCGACCAGATCCTCGCCGTCGACCACCGGCAGCCCGGAGATGCCGTGCGCCCGGGTGAGCGCGAGCACTTCGCGGATGCTCTGGTCCGGCCGCACGGTGATGGGGTCCTTGATCACGCCGCTTTCGAACTTCTTCACCCGCACCACTTCGGCGGCCTGGCGTTCGATGGACATGTTCTTGTGGACGATGCCGATGCCGCCTTCCTGCGCCAGCGCAATGGCGAGGCGCGCCTCGGTGACGGTGTCCATGGCCGCGCTGATGAGCGGCACGTTGAGTTCGATGTCGCGGGTGAGGGCGGTGCGCAAACTGACTTCGCGCGGCAGGATTTCGGAATACTCCGGCAACAGGAGCACGTCGTCGAAAGTCAGCGCTTCCTCGGTGAGTCTCATCCTCGGGATCCGCTCGGGTCGCAAAAAGGCAGTCGATTATAGATGTTCCGGCCCACCCCGGCCAAGCACTTGGGCGCGTCAGCCTCGACGATCGGGCTCCGCCGCGGACGGACACATGGCGCTTGGACGGGTCGCCCACAGCCGATCGACACGCAGGGACGGCTGACCGTGGACCTCCCCTTTGCGGTGCGCCTCCACCCATTGCGCTTCGACGCTGACCCAAAGCCCGTTCGCGCGGCCCGATTCATGTGCCATCCGCTCCAGCGCGTGCGCGTCACCGATCTCGCCGAGCACCGGCAGCGACTGGCCCGTTCCGCACAGTGCCAACCGCCTTGTGCGGGCATCGTAGATGCCCGAAACACGCATGGGCTCGGCGATGGGATCGAGTTGCGCCGCGCGGCTGAGGCTGTAGGCCATCACGCCTGTCAGCGGCTCGCCGTCGCGTCCGCTCTGGATGAGTCGGGTGGAATCCGCGAGCTGATAATCGCCGCCGCGACCACTTTCGCCGCGCAGGCTGAGTCGCTTGCCGGTCAGCGTCCAACGCCCCAGTTCGTGCAGGACGATGCCATCGCCGCCATGGGAAGATTCATAATGCTGTCGGAGACGGTAGCTGCCATCGGCGAGCAGGGTGAGGGTCCGGCGCATGCCCCCGCATGCTTCGCACGGTATCTCGCCCTCGAAAGTGACCGGCGGGATGAGTGCCGCCTGGGCGCGCGCATCTGGCGCCGCGAGCGGCGGCGCAGGCGGCGGTTCGGGATGCCTTGCGGCGCAAGATCCCAAGGTCAGCACCAAGGTCAGCGCCAGCGCGCCGCTCCGCCACAGACCGGCATTCCAAGTCGCCCGCATGGTCATATCCCACGAACCCATCTCATTGCGTGCAGGACGCCCAGACAGCTCCGTCAGCCCGGCATTCGCCGCACCCGACTTCTCCCCGAGCCTTCTTTCACTCCGCCGGCGCCGTGGTGCGACGACCTCTGCGGGGCGTCCCGGATACCGCTCCGCGGGACGACTGAAGGTAGTTGCGGAGTGTTGCCACGCTGACCGTGATGTTCTCGGACTTGAGCACGCCCGCGATCATGTCCATCGTATAGCCGCGCTTCTGCATGGCCCGGATGTCCTTGGACAACTTCCGGATCGCTTCCTGCTTGCTCATCTCGGCGCTTTTCTTGACGGACTCGACAGGGGGCAGATCCCGCAATTTCTGCGCAACGCTATCGACGAATTCCGGGGTGTATTTCACGCGCTTCTTTCTGGTCTTTTCCACTTGATTTTTCTCCCCGCCTGGTCTTGTTTGGGACGCGGTAAAAATCATAACCGGTTTTTCGGGCACTGAAAAGAACGAGTACTTTCGTGCGCAGGCCTATCATCCCGCCCAAAAAGTGATTGGCAGCACTCTTCCCCCTTATGCGCACTCCCTCTCGTCCGGCGATGCGCGCAGCGGTTCAGACCGATCGATCGTGTGTGCGAGATACGCGCGCTGGACGAGTCGGCGCCACCCTGATAGGCCACCCCGCGCAGATCCCTTGCGGTCGCGTCCCATGCACGCTAACCTGCGTTCAGAGCTTGAACGAGGTCGGCCATGACCGCAGACGAAGTGCGTTACCGCCTCATGCAGCGCCTCTCCCGCGATCCTGCGGCGACGCAGCGGGAACTCGCCGAGGAGATGGGCGTCAGCGTCGGCAAAATCAATTATTGCCTGCGTGCCTTGATGGAAAAGGGCCACATCAAGCTCGACAACTTCCGGCGCAATCCGGACAAGAAGCATTACACCTATCTCCTCACGCCGGCCGGCATCGAGGCCAAGGCCTTGGCGACCGTGCAATTCCTGCGACGCAAGCGCGCCGAATACGAAACGATCCGCAGCGAGATCGACGCGCTGCAACGCGAACTCATGGCCCTGGGCATCGAGAACGCCGATCAAACGGTCATGGAATCCGCGCCGGCCGCGTCCGAGGAGATCCGTTGATGGCCCGCTGGTACGCCGTTCACACCAAACCGCGACAGGAACGGACGGCTCTCCTGCATCTGGAACGCCAGGGGTTCACCTGCTACCTGCCGCTGATCCGCGAGCGCAGACGCATCCGCCGACAAACGCAGTGGATCAGTTCTGCATTCTTTCCGCGCTATCTCTTCGCACAACTCGACCTGGCGCGCCAGAACACGGCGCCCATCCGCTCGACGCAAGGGGTGGTGGGTCTGGTTCGCTTTGGGCTCGAGCCCGCTGCACTGCCCGATGGTTTCGTGGACCGTCTGCGGCAGGAATGTGGAGATGCCGGCGCGACCCACGTGGTGGAATGGCAGGCCGGCGAGGCGCTGGAAGTGACGGAAGGGCCTTTTGCCGGGCTGCGGGCGGTCTTCGCAGCGCGCGATGGCGAGGCGCGGGTCATCGTTCTCATGGAACTGCTCGGCAGGACCCAGCGTTTGACACTGGATGAACATCAACTGCAGCGCGCCGGCGCCTGAGCGCCGCGCGAGAACGGTAGTCCAAACGATACCGTCCCGCGCGAAAAGCGCCGCGACGTCCGGGTCCGACTGATACACTGCAGCCACTGCAGCTTTCCGGCGTTGAAAGACATCCATGGCCGCGTCGATCCAGTACAGCCTCAACGAGCACCGCACCGCCCTCGAGGCCGTGACCGCCATGGCGCCCGACATCCTGCGCGCCGCCGACCGCATCGGTCGGGCACTGCGCCAAGGCGGCCGCATCTTCGCCTGCGGCAACGGTGGTTCGGCGGCCGACGCCCAGCATTTCGCGGCCGAGCTGACGGGGCGCTTCGAGCACGAACGCCGGGGCCTCGCCGGCATCGCGCTGACCACCGACACCTCGGCGCTCACCGCGATCGGCAACGATTACGGCTTCGAGGCGATCTTCGCGCGCCAGCTCGAAGCACTGGGCCAGCCGGGGGATGTGTTGCTCGCACTCAGCACCTCGGGGCACTCGCCGAACGTCCTGCGCGCCGTGGAAACGGCCCGCCGGCAGGAGATCACCACCATCGGCCTGCTCGGCCGCGACGGCGGCGCGCTGGCGGCCCAGGTCGACCAGGCGCTCGTGGTGCCCGTGACCCGCACCGCCCGCATCCAGGAGATGCACATCCTGATCCTGCACCTGTTGTGCGAGGCCATCGACGCGGCCGATGGCCGTTGACGACACGGACATCACAGCTCTGAACCGGACAAGATGACGACCCGCCTGCCCACCGAAACTGCGTCCATGCCGAACCCGACCCCGCGCAAAGGCATCCTGCTCGCCGGCGGCTCCGGCACGAGGCTCTATCCGCTGACCGTCGCCGTGAGCAAGCAGCTCATGCCGGTCTACGACAAGCCCATGGTGTACTACCCGCTGTCCACGCTGATGCTGGCCGGTATCCGCGAGGTGCTGGTCATCACCACGCCGCATGACGCCGCGGCCTTCGCCCGCGCGCTCGGCGACGGCAGCCAGTGGGGCATGACGCTGCGCTACGCCGTGCAGCCCGAACCCGATGGCATCGCCCAGGCGCTGCTGATCGGCGCGGATTTTCTCGCCGGTGCGCCCTCGGCGCTGATCCTCGGCGACAACATCTTCTTCGGCCACGGCCTCGCCGAATCGCTCGGTGCGGCCAGCGCGCAGACGGACGGCGCGACGGTGTTCGGGTATTGGGTTCGCGATCCGGAACGTTATGGCGTGGTGGAATTCGACGACGCGGGCCGGGCCCGGTCGATCGAGGAAAAGCCGGCGCGGCCGCGCTCGAACTACGCCGTCACCGGGCTCTACTTCTACGATGACACCGCCCCCGCACGCGCCGCCCGGCTGCGCCCTTCGGCCCGCGGCGAACTCGAGATCACCGACCTCAACAACGCCTATCTCGCAGACGGCAGCCTGCGGGTGGAACGCCTCGGCCGCGGGCATGCCTGGCTCGACACCGGCACCCACGATTCCCTGCTCGATGCGGCCAATTTCGTGCAGGTGATGCAGGCGCGCCAGGGGCTGCAGATCGCCTGCCCCGAGGAGATCGCCTACCGCCAGGGCTGGATCGATGCCGAGGCCGTGCTGCGCCTCGCCGAGCCGCTCAAGAAAAACGGCTACGGCCGTTATCTCATCGACCTCGTGGCGCAGGGCGAGGCGAGATGAAGATCCGCGAAACGGCCTTGCCCGGCGTGCTGCTCATCGAACCCACCGTGCACGGCGATGCGCGCGGTTTTTTCCTCGAGACCAGCCGCGACAACGTGCTGGCGGCGCATGGCATCACGGGGCCCTTCGTGCAGGACAACCATTCCCGCTCCGGCCGCGGCGTGCTGCGCGGGCTGCACTACCAGCTCGCGCGGCCGCAGGGCAAGCTGGTGCGCGTCGCGCGCGGGCGGGTGCTGGACGTGGCGGTGGACCTCCGGCGCGGCTCGCCCCACTTCGGCCGCTCGCTCGCCGTCGAGCTGGACGACGTCGAGCATCGCCAGCTCTACATCCCCCCCGGCTTTGCCCACGGCTTCCTCGTGCTCTCCGAGGTCGCCGATTTTCTCTACCGCTGCACCGACTACTACGACCCGGCGAGCGAGGGCGGGGTGCGCTGGGACGATCCGGCGCTGGGCATCGCCTGGCCGGTGCTGGACGCGCCCATACGCGTCTCGGACAAGGACGCGCGCCTGCCGCGCCTCGCCGACATCCCACCCGAGCGGCTGCCGGTCGATCCGGGGGCGGCATGAGCATGCTCGTCACCGGCGCCGGCGGCCAGCTCGGCCGCGAGCTGGCGCTGCGCCTGGCCCCCGATGAGGCCGTCTGCCTGCCCCGCGCCGCGCTGGACCTGACCGATGCGCGGGCCGTGCAGGCGACGCTCGCGCGCCTGCGGCCCCGGGTCGTGATCAACGCCGCCGCCTACACGGCCGTGGACCGCGCCGAAACCGAGCCCGAGCTTGCCTTTGCCGTCAATCGCGATGCGCCGGCGACCCTCGCCCGCGCCTGCGCCGAGGTCGGCGCCGCACTGCTGCACGTGTCGACCGATTATGTCTTCGATGGCCAGAGTCGGCGCCCGTGGCGCGAGGACGACGCCACCGCCCCCATCAACGTCTATGGCGCCAGCAAGCTGGCCGGCGAGCAGGCCATCCAGCGCGCCCTGCCACGGCACCTCATCGTGCGCACCGCCTGGGTGTTCGGCGCCCACGGCCCCAATTTCGTGCGCACCGTGCTGCGTCTGGCGCGCGAGCGCGGCAGCCTGCGCATCGTGGCCGATCAGACCGGCAGCCCCACCTGGGCCGGACACCTCGCCGAGACGCTGATCGCGCTGGCCCGGCGCATCGCGACCGGCGAAGCGCTCCCCTTCGGCGTCTATCACCATGCCGGCGCGCCGGCGGTGAGCTGGCACGGCTTTGCCGAGACCATCGTCCACGCCGCCGTGGCGCAGGGACTGCT
>DAOKZK010000072.1:0-7644 GCA_035325645.1 Candidatus Macondimonas sp.
CAGCGGCCTTTGGCCGCGCCGAAGGGGGGCAAGCCCCCCTTCTCGATCCCACCCGGCCGCTAAAGCGGCCTCCCATCCCCCCAGGGGCTACGCCCCTCGCCGCTGCGCGGCTCACCCTAGAGAGAAAGGGAATAAGGTCGGCCTACGGCCGAGATCCATTCACCAGGCCAATGCACCGAAGCAGCCCCAGCCGTACATCAAGGCCCGCTGGAAAACCCTAGAGGTTGGGCAGGGGGTTAAAGATGCGGCACCGCGGGAGGCCTCCGGCAGGCACCATCGCTGCCGGAAACACGGCTCGGGACAAAGAAGGGGATGGATCTGGATCGGGTCGCGATCCGGGGTGAGGGCAGAACACCCAGCCAGAGCCCACAGGAAGGCGCAGGACCGGCCATCGCACGAAAGTCATAGGTGGAGACCTGCCAAACGCTCCTGCGGCTTCTCCGTAGCGCTCTTTCGGGCGCCGCAGGCCTCGGCGTCGTCCGCCGGCGACCTGGCCGGAGTCGTGCCCGATCGCCCGCCGGTTCCGCGTCTCGCCGGCAGGGCAGGGGGTCGGTTGCCTTGAATGGTAAGAAGAATAATTTTATTATTATTAGGTGATGACCTATCCCCGGAGTCTGGCATGGAACTCTCGAAAGACACCCGCGACCGCATCTTTGCCGCCGCCGATGCGCTGTATGAGCAAGGGGGGCGAGATGCCTTCCCGACCGTCGATGCGGTGCGCAAGACGGCGCGGGTGAACATGAACGACGCCAGCACCGGGATGAAGGAATGGCGGCGCCTGCAGACCGCCCGGGCGGCCCCGGTGGCGGTGCAGGTGCCGGCCCCGGTCCAGCAGGCCGCCGGCGTGGCCCTGGCCACCTTGTGGCAGGAGGCCCAGACGCTGGCCAATGAATCGCTGCGGGCTGCTCAGGCCGGCTGGGAAGCGGAACGCCTCGAGGCGGAGACGCTGAACCAGCAGATGGCCGATGCTTATGAGGCGCAGGCGAGTGAGCTGGCGGTGGCCCAGGCGCGCATCGCCGAGCTGGAAACGGCGGCCCGCGAGGCGGCGGGCCTGGTTGAGGCACAGCGCGGGCAGCTCGAGGAGGCACGCGCCGCGCTGGCCGTCCTGCAGCAGCGCGCCGCCACAGCCGAGGCCCGGGCCGGCGAGCTGCGCATCGAGCTGGATCACGCCCACCATACGACGGCCCAGGCCCAGGCCGAGCTGGCCGGGCAGCGCAAGGCCACCGAAGCGGCCGTCGCCGAGCGGGACCAGGTGCGCGCCGAGCTGGCACGGGTGCAAGCCAAGGCCGAGGCAATCGAGCAGGCTCACCAGGAGCAGCGCCGGCAGATGGCCGCGGAGGCGCATCGCCAGGCCGAGCGCCTGACGGCATTGCAGGCCGAGCGGGATCAGGCCAGGAAAGAACTCGGCCAGGCGAGAGAAGAGGCCGCCCGGCTGGGCGGTCAACTGGCTGCCCAAAAAGAACAGGTAACGGCGTTGCTGGCGCGGGTGGTGCCGACTACCGCGGGAGCGGCGCCCGGGACGGATGGCTCCTCTGTTCGGTAGACGGGGGGGCGGCCGCCTCTCTCGCGCCTGCGCGGTTAAAGAATTCCTAAATAACTTATAGGGGCAAAAAACGCCTGTAAGTATTTGTTTTTGCTAACTTGAAGAAAAACCGTCCGTGTCATTAATCGAGTCCGTCCGTGTCATTAATCGAGTCCGGCAGCCGCCCCAAGAACCAAAGCATGTCCCGGCCGCTCGCGGCCCTCTCGCGCCGGGACGGCGCAAGGCTAGGGCGGTCTGGAAGGTGGGCGCCAGCGGCCAGCCCCGCAGGGGCCAAGCGCGGATGCGCGCGCCTGGAATGGGCGTCCCGGTTTTCGCGTCCGCGAAAAAAGCCCCGTCGTGTCATTAATCGAGTTTTTCGGCCGCCGCTTGTCTTTGCCACGAGGGCGGTCATGAGGGCGGGGGCGGCTGCCTCGCGCGTGCGGGTTAAGAAAGGGTTAGAGAAGGGTTAGAGGGGGCAAAAAACGCTTGTATCCTTTTGTTTTTGTGCATGTTTTTCAAAACCGCCGGCACCCCAAAACACAAGTCTCCGCACCCCAAAACACAAGTCTCGGCACCTCAAAACACAAGCTCGACCCCGCAGCTCCACCTCAAAAGAGAGGTCTCGGCACCCCAAAAGACAAGTTCGCCCACCTCAAAAGACAAGTTCGCCCACCTCAAAAGACAAGTTCGTCGCGCAGCTCCTCGATCCCTCTCGCGCCGGGACGGCGCAAGGCTAGGCGGTCTGGAAGGTGGCCGCGGGCGGCCAGCCCCGCACAGGCGCGCGCCTGGAATGGCGTTTCAAGTGGCCAACTGAGCCGCGTCACCACCCCATAACCCACGTTCCGGCGGGTCATTAATCAACTCGTCGGCACCCCATAACTCAAGTTTCGGCACCCCATAACTCAAGTTTCGGCACCCCAAAATACAAGTTCGCCCACCTCAAAAGACAAGTTCCTCCACCTCAAAAGACAAGCTCGACCCCGCAGCTCCACCTCAAAATACAAGTTTCGGCACCCCAAAATACAAGTTTTATGGTTGGGCTTCATGACGCCGAACGTGAACCAGTCCGTCGACGATCCATTGGGCCTTGCCGTAGACGTAGCCCGGAAACTCACGCTCCAGCGTTGTCTCGTGGGCGAGTATGCGCCGTACCAGGTCCGCCAGCGCGCGCAGTTCCTCGACATTGCGGACTTCAATGGGGGCGACGATTTCAATGAAGCGGCACCAGTTCAGTTGCTGCACATCAAATGAGGTCCGCACCGAAAACTCGGCTTCCCGGCCGAGGCGCTCCTGCTCGGCGCGGAACGCATCGAACCATTCCCGCTCGCCGGGACGATCGGCCGCCGCCCTGTATCCGGATACCTTCTTGCGGCTCCGGCCGATCCGCTTGTGCAGCTTCACCGCGCCATCGAACAGATCGCCGTCGATCTGCTCGTAGAGAGGATGCGCTGCTGCCATGGCGGCTTCCTCGATCAGGTCTTGGTAGACGCAGCGCGGATGCTGCCACGCGACATGGACCCGCATCTTCCCGCGGATGAACTCCACGTCATCCCACCAGGACAACCGCTCCAGGTCGCGGTCGTCATAGACGTGTCGGACCAGAATGCCGCCCTCGAACTGGTCGCAGTGGCGGTTGCGGTGATATTGCAGCGCCTGGCGACGGCGTCGTTCGAACGATGGGTTCTTCATGCGTTCAGGAATCCTCTTCCACTACCCGGCGCGTTCACACCCCCTCTGGTGGGCAATGGGCTCAGTATGACCGCGAAAGCTGGTCCTCTGCCGCCGCCTCGCAGGGTGAAGTGCATGAAGCTCATTTCAACCGCATCAGAGGTCCTCTGGATCGATATGCAGCATTTGAAAAGGGGGCTTCGGTCTTGCCGGTGGCTCGCTGGGTTCCGTCTGCCTTGGCACTTTCTCATTTTGGTGCACCCGGTTTCCAGGCTGGGATCCTGAGCGTGAATCGTCCTCGATGTATTTTTGGATGTACCGCAGGAATTGCCGGTAGCTGATTTTCAGCTCATCGACATGTCGATCATGCACCGTTCGGGCGGTGTATCCAGCATCGAGCAAGGCGCGATATTTCTGCAGATTCGCGAGGAACGGCACGAGCCCGTCGCCCTTTCTTTTGATTTCCCCCATCGGTTCCTCATTTGTGCTGTTGGTGTGCGAAGTTGTGCGACTATACGGCGCCATGCGGCTCTGTGTGTCTTCTTATATCACCGGAAGGCACCATGAGTCGTCAAGCGTCATCATTCGTCCCTATATGTCTTTACACGGCGCTAAAGGTCATTGCAACGGAGCGTGACGTTCAGTGACGAAAAATGCCCTCGAATTGGAAGGCAAGATGTGTGACGTACCGGTACAGGCTGACGCCTGTCCCGATCGTCACCGCCTGCTTACTCGCCTGCGGCTCGACGACATTCCGTTTCGGACAGACGCGGCTCGCTACCGCGCGCCCCTGATACCGTGACCAGGCCTGAGATGCAGCGCGACGCAATACCCCATCAGGGGCATAATCCCGGTCAGTCGTGAAGCCAATGCCAAAGGCTGTCGGGGGCCATGGAAGAAGGAGCAAAAAAGCGGAGGGGTGGCCGGCCTCGAGGCCAGCGCATCGATGTCTGGGTAACGCCGCAGGAATACGCCGCGATCGCCGATAAAGCCAGGCAAACGGGATTGTCGCATTCGGCCTATATGCGAGCGATGGCGCTAAACACACCTGTTCGGTCGATTGTCGACCTCGGCGCCGTTGACCATTTGGTCAGGGTGCACGGTGATCTTGGCCGCGTCGCTGGTTTGCTGAAACTTTGGCTGGCGGAACGCCGGGGCATAGGCGCTCACCCCGTGGACGTGGAAGCCATGATGAAAGATTTCCGGAGTCTGCAGAGGGAAATGCTTGAGCTCATGGGACGGATCGTGTTTGACCGTCCGCATAGTTCGTAGCGAGCACGCTCTCCGTTCTTTCCAGTTTACGGATAGTCGTTTGCGCCGGACGGTATTTTCCTTTCAACCCGCCCCTGCCAGCGGCGCGATCAGCCCGGATCCGCCGTGGGCGGGCTTGTTGACGGCCAGGCCCACGGGATAGGCCTCCAGCAGCTCGGCGGGGAGCGGCTGCAGCAGTTGTTGCAGCAGCAGCGGGTTGTCGCTTGTCAGCCAGGCGGCGTGGTCGGCCGGCTCAAGGATGACCGGCATGCGGTCGTGGATGGGCGCCACCACCGCATTGGGCGGGCCGGTGATGATGGCGCAGCTCTCGATGGTCTCGCTGCCCTGCCAGCGCGCCCACAGCCCCGCGAACGTCAGCGGCTCTCCGTCCCGGCGGTGGATGTACCAGGGCTGCTTGCGGCCGTCCTCCTGCCGCCATTCATAGAAGCCATCAGCGGGGATGAGGCAGCGCTGATGGCGGAACGGCTGGCGGAAGGCCGGCTTGTCGGCGATGCCCTCGGCGCGGGCATTGATCATGCGGTAGCCGACGGCCTTGTCCTTGGCCCAGGCCGGGATCAACCCCCAGCGCAGCAGCGCCGCCTCCCGATGGGCATCCCGCTGGCGCACCGCCAGCACCGGCTGGCCCGGCGCGGTGTTGTAGTTCGGCACGAGATCCGGGCCGACCCATTGCACCCCCAGCGGACGCAACAGCCGGTCGACCGAGCTGAAACGCGCATAGCGGCCGCACATGGGGACTACCGCGCGCAGGCCTGCGGCAGTTCGCCGAGGCGTGTGGTGTAGGCCGGGCTCAGCCGGCCCCGGTTCATGGCCCAGGCGGGATCGATGCCGGCGCCGGCGAGCCGCAGGGTGCCCGCGCCCATGCGGGCGTTGATGGCGTCCAGGGTGCGCATCAGCGGCGCCGAGCGCGCATCCGGCGCGGTGAGCAGATCCGCCGTCCATCCGTTGTCCCGCGGCTGGATGGCCTGCAGCTCCACGCCGGCCTTCACATAGGCCCAGCCGGGCCGGTAGATCCGCTCGAGGCCCTGCAGGGCGGCCCGGGCCAGGGTGCGGCTGTCGTCGCTGGGCGCCGCCAGCGGCACCTGGAGGGCCGGGCCGTAGAACGGACTGCGGAAGCGGCTGGTCTGGATGAACACCTCGACGGTCTGGGCGGCGCCCTGCTGCCGGCGCAGCTTCTCGGCGGCCCGGCTGGCATAGGTGACGATGGCCTGGCGCAGCGCCTCGAGGGATGTCACCGGCTGGCCGAAGGAGCGGCTGCAGATGATGTTCTGCTTCGGCGCCGCCGTGGGCTCCAGCGGCAGGCAGGAGATGCCCCGCAGCTCCAGCACCGTGCGTTCCAGCACCACCGAATGGCGCCGCCGCGCCAGGGCCGGATCCAGGGCGCGCAAGTCCCGCACCGTGGTGATGCCCTGCGCCTGCAGATGGCCGGCCAGGCGCGCGCCGACGCCCCACACCTCGCCTACCGCGATGCTGTCCATGAGGGCGTCCATCTCGCCGCAGGCCTGCGCGGTGAGATCGCACACCCCGGCCCAGGCCGGGCGCTTCTTGGCCACATGATTGGCCAGCTTGGCCAGGGTCTTGGTGGGACCGATGCCGACGCAGGTCGGGATCCCGATCCACTGCCGCACCTGGGTACGGATGCGCTGGCCCAGGGCGGTCAGATCCTCCGGCAGGGCGCTGACATCCAGAAAGGCCTCATCGATCGAGTAGACCTCGATCGCCGGCGCAAACCCGCCCAGGATCGCCATCATGCGCTGGCTCATGTCGGCATAGAGAGTGTAGTTCGACGAGAGGGCCACGATGCCGTGGGTATGGGCCAGCTCGCGGCATTGGTACCAAGGTTGCCCCATGCCGATCCCTAAGGCCTTCGCCTCGTTGGAACGGGCCACGGCGCAGCCGTCGTTGTTGGACAGCACCACCACCGGCAGGCCTTCGAGGCCCGGGTTGAACGCCCGTTCGCAGGAGACGTAGAAGTTGTTGCCGTCGACCAGGGCAAAGGCGGCTGGCCGGTTCACAGCGCGTGGATCACGTTGGTGACCACGCCCCAGATCACCAGCTCTTGGTCCGGGCCGATCTCGATGGGGGCATAGGCAGGGTTCTCGGCCAGCAGCCGCAGGCAGCCCTCCCGGCGCCACAGGCGCTTGACGGTCAGCTCGCCTTCCAGAACCGCGATGACTACGCGGTCATGGGCCGGCTCCAGGGAGCGGTCCACCACCAGCAGGTCGCCGTCGTGGATCCCGGCCCCGATCATCGAATCCCCGCGCACGCGCAAGAGGAAGGTCGCCGCCTTGTGGCGGATCAGGTGGGCATTGAGGTCGATGCTGTCCTGAACGTAGTCATCCGCCGGCGAGGGAAAGCCGGCGCGGATGGTGTGGCCGAACAGCGGCAGGGGCACGGCCGGGGGCGCCTCGGCCGGGCGCAGCAGCGCCGGCGCATGCCTGAGGAAGTCGCTGACCGCCCCGATGCGGCTGGCCGGGATGCGCATCACGCGCGTGGGCTCGCCCCACTTGCAGCCATCGCCCTTGCGCCGGCCGGCGCCGGGCCGCGCGCCACCACGGCCTGATGTTCCCCCCGACATGCGGTCATCCCCTTCCTGAATCGCGTTACGGAATTCAAACAGGATGGGGGGGGAGGAAACAAGAGGGCTGGTGGGCGGGCAATCGCTCCGACGATTCGTATCGGTCGTTTCGGTGCCAGCGCATCACGCCGGAGGCTGGCGTTCAGCCAATGGAAGAAGGCGTGAGTCCTCGACTGCCGCCGTGCGGTGCCCGATGCCGGCGAGGTAAGCGTCATACTGCAGCGCTGGCGTGTCTAGTTGTAAACCTCTTACGAGCCTTTGGCTTGGAGTGGTCATTCTTTCAGCATCCGGCTATCCGGCCAGTTACGAGCGAGGTGATTCATCCGCGCAGCCACCAGCCGTCGACGGCCTCGCCAGCCTCGAACCGCTGCCAGCTTCCCTCCACGAAATCTGTGAACTCCGCGCGAAAGCGCTCCGGCGCAAAGCGCAGCGCGTTGTCCCGGCATGCCTGCGGCGTGAACAGATCGCGCACGTTCTCGAAGCGCTCCACTGCCGCCACGATGGCCGCCACCGACTGCTCGGCAAAGAACAACCCCGTCGGGGCTGCGCCTGGGCTTGCACCAGGCGGTGCCGCAGCATCCAGGCCTACTACGGTTTCGCACGCCCC
>DAOKZK010000073.1:0-7576 GCA_035325645.1 Candidatus Macondimonas sp.
CCGCGCTGCGTGATCGCCGATCTCGACACCCTGCACACCCTGCCGGATCGTGAGTTGCGCGCCGGGCTTGCGGAGGTGATCAAGTACGGTCTCATCGCCGACGCCGCGTTCTTCACTTGGCTGGAAGCGCATCTGGACGCGCTGCTCGCGCGCGACGCCGCGGCCCTGAGCCATGCCATCGCCGTCTCCTGCCGCACCAAGGCCGCAATCGTGGCGGCGGACGAGCGGGAGAGCGGCGTGCGCGCCCTGCTCAACCTGGGCCACACCTTCGGTCACGCCATCGAAACCGGCACCGGCTACGGCACCTGGCTGCACGGGGAGGCCGTCGCCACCGGCATGGTCATGGCGGCCGAACTCTCGGCTCGCCTGGGCCAACTAGCGCCTACTGCGGTCGAGCGCATCCGCAGCCTCATCGACCGCGCCGGACTGCCGGTCACGGCACCCGCGAGCCTCGATGCCGAGCGTTTCCTGGAGCTGATGGCCGTGGACAAGAAGGCGCAAGCCGGCCGGCTGCGTCTGGTCCTCTTGCGCGCCATCGGTGAGGCGGAACTGCGCAGCGACACCGATCCGGGGGTGCTGCGCGCCTTGCTGAACCAATTCCCGCGTGGCCCCTGAGTCTTTCGCCTTCGACCCGGAAGCGGCGCTCGCGCCGTACGCCTCGCGCAGCCGCATGAGCCGCGGCCGCGCCCATCCCGAACCGCCGCCGCGCTACCGCACCGAATTCCAGCGCGATCGCGACCGCATCGTCCACAGTGGTGCATTCAGGCGGCTCGAATACAAGACCCAGGTCTTCGTCAATCACGTCGGCGACATGTACCGCACGCGGCTCACGCACACGCTGGAAGTCGCGCAGATCGCCCGCGGCATCGCGCGCGCCCTGCGCCTCAATGAAGACCTGGCCGAGGCCATCGCACTCGCCCACGACCTCGGCCACACCCCTTTCGGTCACGCCGGGCAGGAAGCGCTCCATGCCTGCATGCGGCCCTATGGTGGCTTCGAGCACAACCGCCAGTCGCTGCGCGTGGTCGATGTGCTCGAGGCGCGCTACGCCGCGTTCGACGGCCTGAATCTCTGCTTTGAAACGCGCGAGGGCATCCTCAAGCACTGCGGCCGCGCCCATGCTCGCGCGTTGGGCGCCGTGGCGGCGCGTTTCGTCGATGGCGGGCAACCCAGCCTGGAAGCGCAGGTCACCAATCTCGCCGACGAGATCGCCTACAACAACCACGATGTCGACGATGGCCTGCGCTCGGGCCTGATCCGCGTCGAGCAACTGCGCGACATCGACCTGTTCGCGGCGCCCTATCGTGAAGTCGCCGCTCGTTACGGCGCCCTGCCCGAGCGGCGCCACATCGCCGAAACCGTGCGCCGCATGATCGATGCACAGGTCAGCGACCTGATCGTCACGAGCCTGGATCGCATCGCAGAGGCGGCGCCAAGCCATCCCGACGAGGCGCGGGCACATTCGGCGCCGCTGATCGCCTACGGGGACGCCATGGCGTCGAAAAACCGCGAGCTCAAGCGCTTCCTCTACCGCGCGCTCTACCGCCACCCGCAGGTGAACGCCATGAACGCGGAGGCGCAGACGCTGATCACGGCCTTGTTCACCCATCTCATGGCGCATCCGGACGATTTGCCCGCGGACACCGCGCAAAAGGCGCAGAATTTGCTTGGTCTCGAGGGGATCGAGGGTAAAGCCCGCACCATCGCCGACCACATCGCCGGCATGACCGACCGCTATGCCCTGGCGCAGGGACGACGGTTCGGCCTGCCCGGCATGAGCGCTGCCGCGCCGGGCGAGCCCCCCATCCGTTGAACCGACTGAAAGGAGCGGGATATACTGGCGGGCCGCCTTATGGCCTCCGGCGTGCTGTGCCCGTGCCCGGGTTCCGGTGCCAGGGTGGCCTTTCCGAGTCCATCGCCACGTCAAGTGCGAAGCCCTGGTTTCGCCTCCATCCAGCAGAGCAAGCCATGTACGACAAACACGACGGCCTGTATCGTCCGGAATTCGAGAAGGGAAGCTGCGGCTTCGGTCTGATCGCCCACATGGACGACCGGCCCAGCCACTGGCTGGTGCGCACGGCCATCACGGCGCTGGAGCGGCTCACCCATCGCGGCGCGGTCGCCGCCGACGGCAAGACCGGCGACGGTTGCGGCTTGCTCTTGAAAAAGCCCGATGCCTTCCTGCGCGCCGTTGCTCATGAAGAAGGCCTGATCCTGGCCGACGACTACGCCAGCGGGCTCGTGTTCTTCGCGCCCGAACAGGCCCCGCGCGAGCACGCCCGCGCCGTGGTCGCGGCAGCGCTGGCGGCGCAAGGGCTCGACCTGGCCGGTTGGCGTCCGGTGCCTACCGACCCGTCGGCCTGCGGCGATGAAGCCCTAAAGACCGTTCCCCACGTGGAACAGATTTTCGTCAATGCGCCCGCCGGGATGGCCAAGGAGGAATTCCAGCGGCGGCTGTTCCTGGCTCGCCGGCACGCCGAAAAATCGCTGGACGCACAGGACGAGTATTTCTACATCCCAAGCCTGGCCGTCGAGGTCATCGCCTACAAGGGCTTGGTGATGCCGGCCAATCTGCCGGTGTTCTTCCGCGACCTGGACGATCCGCGCATGGAATCGTCCTTGGCCGTCTTCCACCAGCGCTTTTCCACCAACACCTGGCCGCAATGGCGCCTGGCTCAGCCGTTCCGCTACCTTGCCCACAACGGCGAGATCAACACCATTCAGGGCAATCGCAACTGGGCGCTGGCGCGGGCCAAACTGTTCCGCACGCCGCTGTTGCCCGACATCGAAGCCCTGCAGCCCATCGTGTCGCTCAAGGGCTCGGATTCGGAAAGCCTGGACAACATGCTGGAAGTGCTGCTCGCCGGCGGCATGGACCTGTTCCGCGCCATGCGGCTGCTCATCCCGCCCGCCTGGCAGAACCTCGACACCCTCGACCCGGATCTGCGGGCGTTCTACGAATTCAACTCCATGCACATGGAGCCGTGGGACGGCCCAGCCGGCATCGTACTCACCGACGGGCGCTACGCTGCCTGCGCCATGGACCGCAACGGCCTGCGCCCGGCGCGCTACGTGGTCACCCGCGACCGCCACATCACCCTGGCCTCCGAGGTCGGGGTCTACGACTACGCGCCCGAGGACGTGCTCATCAAGGGCCGCCTGAAACCGGGCCAGATGATCGCCGCCGACACCGCGACGGGGCAGATCCTCTACCCGGCCGACATCGACGACCTGCTGAAATCACGCCACCCCTACAAGCAGTGGCTGAAGGAGCACGTCCGCCACATCGAGTCGAACCTGCACTACAAGCGCCTGACTTCCTCGCCGATGAGCGCGGAAGAGCTCAACGTGTTCCAGAAGCTCTTCGGCGTGTCCTTCGAGGAACGCGACCAGGTGTTGCGGGTGCTGGGGGAAGGCGGCCAGGAGGCGGTCGGCTCGATGGGTGACGACACGCCCTTTGCCGTGCTCTCCAAGCGCCATCGTTCGCTCTACGACTACTTCCGGCAGCAGTTCGCGCAGGTCACCAATCCGCCGATCGACCCCTTGCGGGAACAGGTGGTGATGTCGATCAAGACCTGCCTCGGACCCGAACGCAACGTGTTCGAGGAAACCCCCGATCACGCCAACCGCCTCATGCTGGACTCGCCGGTGCTCACCGAAGGCAAGTACCAGGGCCTGCTGGATCCGAAGCGGTCCGGTTTCGACGCCGAGCGGCTCGACCTGAACTATCCCCTCGACACGCCGCTGCCGGCAGCGCTGGATGACCTGTGCGCACGTGCCGAGGCGGCGGTTGAAGCGGGCAAGGTGTTCCTGGTCCTGGACGATCGGCAAGTGGTGCGCGACCGCTATCCCGTACATGCCCTGCTCGCGACCGGCGCTGTGCATCACCATCTTGCCGCCAAGGGTCTGCGCTGCAGCGCCAACCTGATCGTGGCCACGGCGACGGCGCGCGATCCGCACCACTTCGCGGTACTGCTGGGGTACGGCGCGACCGCGATCTACCCCTATCTCGCCTACGAAATCCTGCACCAGATGGCGCAGAGCGGCGAGATTCCGCCCGCAGTGCACCCCGAGCTGGTGCAGAACTACCGCAAGGGCATCAACAAGGGCCTGTACAAGATCATCTCCAAGATGGGGATTTCCACCGTCGCCAGTTACCGCGGCGCGCAGCTCTTCGAGATCGTGGGGCTGCACGAGGAAATCGTACGCCGTTGCTTCAAGGGCACCGTGTCGCGCATCCAGGGCACGCGCTTCGTGCACCTGGAAACCGCCATGGGTCACCGCGTCTGGCAGGCCTGGAATCCGCGCAAGCTGATGGAGCACGGCGGCCTGCTGAAGTACGTCCATGGCGGCGAGTACCACGCCTTCAACCCCGATGTGATCAGCGCGCTGCAAAAGGCCGTGAACAGCGGCGATTACGCGGAGTACAAGGCCTACACCGCCCTCGTCGACCGGCGGCCGACCGCCACGCTGCGCGACCTGCTCGCGGTGCGCGAGGATGTCCAGCCCATCCCGCTCGATCAGGTCGAGCCCATCGAGGCCATCCTGCCGCGCTTCGATTCGGCCGGCATGTCGCTGGGCGCCCTGTCGCCCGAGGCGCACGAAGCGCTTGCCGTGGCCATGAACCGGCTCGGCGGGCGCTCCAATTCCGGCGAAGGCGGTGAAGATCCGGCGCGCTACGGCACCGAGAAGATGTCCAAGATCAAGCAGGTCGCCTCGGGCCGCTTCGGCGTGACACCGCATTACCTCGTCAACGCAGAGGTGCTGCAGATCAAGATCGCCCAGGGCGCCAAGCCCGGCGAGGGTGGCCAGTTGCCCGGCGACAAGGTCAACGCCATGATCGCGCGGCTGCGCTATTCCAAGCCCGGCGTGGCGCTGATCTCGCCGCCGCCGCACCACGACATCTATTCCATCGAGGATCTGGCGCAGCTCATCTTCGACCTCAAGCAGATCAACCCGCAGGCACTGGTGTCGGTGAAGCTGGTGGCCGAGCCTGGCGTGGGCACCATCGCCGCCGGCGTGGCCAAGGCCTATGCCGACCTCATCACCATCTCGGGTTACGACGGCGGCACCGGCGCCAGCCCGCTGACCTCGGTGAAGTACGCCGGCTCGCCGTGGGAGCTGGGCCTGTCCGAGACACACCAGACCCTGCGCGCCAACGATCTGCGCGACAAGGTGCGCCTGCAGACCGATGGCGGTCTCAAGACCGGCCTCGACGTCGTCAAGGCCGCCATCCTCGGCGCCGAAAGTTTCGGCTTCGGCACCGCGCCCATGGTCGCCCTGGGCTGCATCTACCTGCGCGTCTGCCACCTGAACAACTGCGCCACGGGCGTGGCGACGCAGAACAACGTGCTGCGCCACAAGCATTTCCAGGGCACGGCCGAGAAGGTGATGAACTTCTTCCGCTTCGTCGCCGAGGATACGCGCGAATGGCTGGCGCGGCTCGGCGTGCGTTCGCTGGCCGAGCTGATCGGGCGCACCGATCTGCTGCAGATCCTGCCCGGCGAGACCGAAGCGACGGCCAGCCTCGATCTGTCGCCCCTGCTGTCGGCATTCGG
Source organism: Candidatus Macondimonas sp. (assembly GCA_035325645.1). Lineage (GTDB taxonomy): Bacteria > Pseudomonadota > Gammaproteobacteria > UBA5335 > UBA5335 > Macondimonas. The sequence goes on from DAOKZK010000073.1 coordinate 5,559, forward strand.
CCTGCAGAGCGACAAGCCCCAATATTGCCTCGCGCCGCACAACGCACCGTTCGACAAGGGAGAACTGGCCGAAACCATGGTGGCCGACATGCTGCCCGCCATCGAAGCCGGCGGCGGCGGGGATTATCACTACGACACCCGCAACAACCATCGCTCGATCGGGGCCCGCGTCTCGGGCGAGATTGCGCGCCGCCATGGCAATACCGGCCTCGAGGCCAATCCCTTGCGGGTGCATCTGAAGGGAACGGTGGGTCAGAGCTTCGGCGTCTGGAACGCGGGGGGCCTGCACATGTTCCTGGAAGGCGATGCCAACGATTACGTCGGCAAGGGCATGGCCGGCGGCAAGCTTGTGCTGCGCCCGCCCGCCGCCAGCGCCTTCGTCGGGCGCGAAGCAGTCATCATGGGCAACACCTGCCTGTATGGCGCGACCGGTGGCAAGCTGTTCGCCGCGGGCCAGGCCGGCGAGCGCTTCGCCGTGCGCAACTCGGGTGCCCTCGCGGTCGTGGAAGGGGTCGGTGACCACGGCTGCGAATACATGACCGGCGGCGTGGTGACGGTGCTCGGGCCGACGGGCATCAACTTCGGCGCCGGCATGACGGGCGGGTTTGCCTACGTGCTGGACCTGGATCACAGCTTCGTCGATCGCCATAACCACGAGCTGATCGACATCCATCGTGTCAGCCCCGAGCACATGGAAGCCCAGCGCACCTACCTCAAGGATCTGATCCGCGAACATGCCCTGGAAACCGGCAGCCCCTGGGCGCAGGAGATTCTGGACAACTTCGCCGATTACGTGGGTCATTTCTGGCTGATCAAGCCCAAGGCCATGGATCTGGCCGACCTGATCGGCTCCTTGCGCACGGCCGCCTGACCGCGCCCTTATCCTTAAGGACAGTCATCCCCATGAGCGATCCCTTGCACTTTCTGGAGGTTCCCCGTCAGGACCCGCCCAAGCTCGCGGCCGAAATCCGCATCCGGCGCTGGGAGGAGATCTACGGCCAGTTCGATCCGGAGTCGGCGGAGTCCCAGGCCAGCCGATGCATCGCCTGCGGCAACCCCTATTGCGAGTGGAAGTGCCCGGTGCACAACTTCATTCCCGATTGGCTCAAGCTGGTGCGCGAGGGGCGCTTGTTCGAGGCGGCGGAGCTGTCGCATCAAACCAACTCGCTGCCGGAGGTCTGCGGCCGGGTGTGTCCGCAGGACCGCTTGTGCGAAGGCGCCTGCACCATGAACACCGGGTTCGGCGCCGTGACCATCGGATCGATCGAGAAATACATCACCGATGAAGCCGTCAGGCAGGGCTGGCGCCCCGACCTGTCGAAGGTTGTCGCCACAGGCAAGCGTGTTGCCATCATCGGCGCTGGCCCCGCGGGATTGGGCTGCGCAGACATCCTGGTGCGCAACGGCGTCGCGCCAGTCGTCTTCGACCGCTATCCCCAGATCGGCGGGCTGCTGACCTTCGGCATTCCGCCCTTCAAACTCGAGAAATCGGTGATCGAGACGCGCCGGCATCTGATGGAAGGCATGGGCGTGAAGTTCGTGCTCAATACCGAGGTCGGCCGCGACATCCCGTTCGCGCAGCTGCTGGACGAATATGATGCGGTGTTCCTGGGGATGGGCACCTACACCGCCATGCGCGGCGGCTTTCCCGGCGAGGAACTGGACGGCGTGCACGAAGCGCTGCCTTACCTCATCGCCAATGTGCGACAGGTCATGGATCTGCCGCAGGCCGGTCGGGGGCTCGACATGCGCGATCAACGCGTCATCGTGCTGGGTGGCGGCGATACCGCCATGGACTGCAACCGCACCGCCATCCGCCAGGGTGCGGCGCGGGTCACCTGCGCCTATCGGCGCGACGAGTCCAACATGCCCGGTTCAAGGCGCGAATACCGCAATGCCTGCGAAGAGGGGGTGCGCTTCCTGTTCAATCGCCAGCCGGTCGAGATCATCGGCAACGGGCGGGTCGAAGGCGTGAAATTCGTCACCACCCAGCTCGGCGCGCCCGACGCCCGCGGCCG
>DAOKZK010000074.1:0-7055 GCA_035325645.1 Candidatus Macondimonas sp.
TCGATCCACTGAAGCCCATCTGCAGCAGGGTTTTGTGTCGTACTCATCCAATGGCTCCCGGTTGTTCGGCGGATCAGGCGAGTCGGCGCAGCGGCGCAAACTGATGGGTATCGCGCTCCTGCGCGACCATCTGCGCCCAGGGATCGACCTGGGCATACCGCTGGGATTCGTAGAACCGCTCGGCCAGTTTCCGGCGTTCCTCGGCATCTTCGACGACATGCTGCTTCACATGCGCAAGTCCCACCCGCTCGATCCACGGCGCGGTGCGCTCCAGATAGTGAGCTTCCTCGCGGTAAAGCTGGAGGAAGGCAGCGCAGTATTCAGCCACCTCCGCTTCGGTCTTGACGTTGCACAACAGATCGGTCGCGCGCACCTTCACGCCGCCGTTGCCGCCCACGTGCAGTTCATAGCCCGAATCGACGCAGACCACGCCGAAATCCTTGATCGTGGCCTCAGCGCAGTTGCGCGGACAGCCGGACACTGCGAGCTTGACCTTGTGCGGCGTCCAGGTGCCCCAGGTCATCTTTTCCAGATCGATGCCGAGACGCGTCGAGTCCTGCGTCCCGAAGCGGCACCACTCCTTGCCGACACAGGTCTTGACCGTGCGCAGCGCCTTGCCGTAGGCATGACCGGACACGAAGCCCGCCTGGTTCAGATCGGCCCACATCCCCGGCAGATCTTCCTTCTTGACCCCGAGCAGGTCGATGCGCTGGCCGCCGGTGATCTTGACTGTAGGCACCTTGTATTTCTCCGCCACATCGGCGATCGCGCGCAGCTCACCGGCCGTCGTCACACCGCCCCAGATGCGCGGAATCACGGAATACGTCCCGTCCTTCTGGATGTTGGCATGCACCCGTTCATTGATGAAGCGCGATTGCGGGTCGTCGCTGACCTCAGCCGGCCAGGTGGCGATGAGGTAATAGTTGATCGCCGGGCGGCAACTGGAGCAGCCGTCCGCATTGCGCCATTCCATGAAGGTGCGCACCTGCTCGGCCGTGGTCAGGTGGTGCTCGCGGATGGCCATGCGAACTTCGTCATGGCTGTGATCCGTGCAGCGGCACATGGCTTTCTTGCTGGGTGCGGCGCTGTAATCACCGCCCAGCGTGGAGGCCAGGATCTGCTCCACGAGCCCGGTACACGAACCGCACGAGGACGAAGCCTTGGTGTGGGCGCGCACCTCCTCGAGTGTAAAGAGTTTCTTGTCGACGATGGCGTTGACGATGGTGCCCTTGCACACGCCATTGCAACCGCAGATCTCCGCGGTATCCGGCAGACTCGCCGCATTGGAGCCGCCGCCGCGCCCGGAATCGCCCAGATGCGCCTGCCCGAACAGCAGCATGTCACGCATTTCCGACACGTCGGTGCGCTCGCGCAGCAACTGGAAATACCAGGCGCCGTCGGCCGTATCGCCGTACAGGACACTGCCCTTGATGCAGTTGTGCTCATCCAGCACCAGCCGCTTGTAGACCCCCCGACCCGGATCCTGGAACACGATGTCGTGCGTGCCCTCGCCGCCGGAAAAGTCCCCCGCCGAGAACAGGTCGATGCCGGTTACCTTGAGCTTGGTTGCCGTCACCGAGCCTGTGTAGCGCGCATAGCCCAGTCCGGCCAGATGGTTGGCGCAGACCTTGGCCTGTTCGTAGAGCGGCGCCACCAGGCCGTAGGCGATGCCGCGATGCTGGGCGCACTCGCCCACGGCATAGATCGCCGGATCATAGGTCTGCAAGGTATCGCTGACCACGACACCGCGCTCGCAGTGCAGGCCCATCTGTTTGGCCAAGCTCACGTTGGGACGGATACCCACCGCCATGACCACGAGATCCGCCGGGATTTCGGTTCCATCCTTGAAGCGCACGCCCGTCACATGCGTCTCGCCGAGAATGGCTTCGGTCTGCGCGCCCATGCGGAAGAAAAGGCCGCGTTGCTCCAGCGAGCGCTGCAACAGCAGGCTGGCCGGCGCGTCGAGCTGCCGCTCCATCAGCGACTGCACGAGATGGACGACCGTGACCTCCATGCCTTGCTTGAGCAGACCGTTGGCCGCCTCCAGGCCCAACAGGCCGCCGCCGATGACCACGGCGTGGCGCTTGCCGGACTTCGCTGCGGCCAGCATGGTGTCGACATCCTTGAAATCGCGGAACGTCGCAACGCCCGGCAGATCCCTGCCCGGCACCGGGATGATGAAAGGATCAGAGCCCGTCGCCAGCAGCAGGCGATCGTAGGCTGCTTCGGTCCCGTCGTCGGCCCGGACGATGCGTTGATGCCGGTCGACATCGGTGACGCGCTTGCCGGCATGCAGCGTGATGCCATGCCCGGCATACCAGTCCGCATCGTTCAGGATGATGTCGGCGGGCGATTTCTCCCCGCACAACACCGGCGAGAGCAGGATCCGGTTGTAATTGACATGCGGCTCGGCGCCGAAGATGGTGATTTCGTAGAGATCCGGCGCCAGATTGAGCAGTTCCTCGACCGCCCGTACACCCGCCATGCCGTTGCCGATCACCACCAGTTTGCGTTTGCTCATCCGTCACGCCTCCAAAGCCTGACTTCCGCGTAAGCAAACGATGTGCCATCTCTTTGCGGCATCCAAATTCAGCGGTCTAGCGCGCCCTGTCACTCGGTCAGGGAAATATCGATCCATAACGGTGCGATCTGGTCATCAGTCAGCCCCTTGCTGATGCATTCGCATGGCTGCGGGGCGTGAGGCATTACCGATCAGCCTTTTGCGCCGGTTCGGCGCGGCGCCTCGGCGGGCAACCGTCTTCGCTGCCGCATCATTCAAGTGCAACACGGCCATTTCAGGTGCGTCTCTGCGGTCGCTGATCCGCGAAAGGCTGACGTGATGCACCGTATCGGCGCGTACCGCTCAGCCGCGGTAAACCGCGTTGCTCCGCCAGAACTGAATCAACAGAAAGCCGAACAACATGCCACCGAGGTGGGCGAAGTGGGCGATGTTGGTCGCAATTCCCGCCAGCCCGAAGAACAGTTCGAGAGCGCCGTAGCCGATAACCAGCCATTTTGCCTTGATCGGTATGGGCGGAAACAAAAGCAGGATCCTTTGATTCGGAAACATCATGCCGAAGGCAAGCAGCAGACCGAATACGGCGCCCGACGCGCCGAGGGTGGGAAATGGCTGTCCTCCGCCCTGGAGGTGCATGGCCATGGCCATCATCTGGATGAGGGCCGCTCCGATGAGGCAAACGAGATAGTACACGGTGAAGCGCGCCGTACCCCAGAAGCGTTCGACGGTCGAACCGAACATCCACAGTGCAAACAGGTTCAGCGCCAAGTGAGACAGATTCCCATGCAGGAACCCATAGCTGACCAGTTGCCAGGGGCGAAACTCCGGCGCCATCGCCCAACCAGCACCGGTTTCGATGGGGCCGCTACCGACAGGCCATAGCGCGAAATGGCTGATCCAGTAGACAGGATCCATACCCTGGAGGGCATAAACGATCAGGTTGATGGCGATGAGCGTGCGCACCATGGAGAGTCACACCCTCATCATACGAGAAACTCCGCGATGCGCGGATCGCGAAACAGCATCGTCTCCAACGCAAACTCAGCCAAACTGGCGCCGGAAACGCCAGGTGCCGAATGCAAACACGGCCGTTCCCACGAGCAGCAGGCCCATGACGGACGGCCACAGGACGTCCAGTCCGATGCCCTTGAGGAAAATCCCCATCACGATCTCGATGTAGTGATGCATCGGCGACAGCAGGATGAGGTAACCCAGAGCGGTGGGCATCGCTTCCGGGGGGACGAACGCGCCGGAAAGCAGCAACATGGGGGAGAGTAACATGATCACCATGAGTCCGACTTGCGCGAGGTTGTTGACCACGGTCGAGATGGCCAGTCCGAATCCCGCCGTGCTAAACACATAAATCGCAGTCAACACATAGAAAAGCAACATATTGCCGCGGAAGGGGATTTCGAACACCGGACCCAAGACACCGTATACGGCCAGCGTGACGCCGATCAGGATCACGAGCGTCATCGCGAGCACCTTGGGCAACATGATCTCAAGCGGCGTCAATGGCGACACCAGCAACTGCTCTACCGTACCACGCTCCTTTTCGCGCACCATCGCAGCCGCCGGCAGCATGATCGAAAGCATGGTGATCATCGTGATCATTTCATTGATGGGCACAAACCAGCGATCGCTACCGTTCGGGTTGAACCAGACCCGATGCGCACTGTTGACCATCGGCAGGCCCCCGCCCATCGCGCCGCCCACCGAAAGACGCTCCATCGCCTTCTGGATCCCGAAGCCGGCCACGATCTGCGCGGCGTAGCTCGTGGCCAGGGAGCCGAGGACGGAGTTGCTGGTGTCGACGAACAACTGCACCTGGGTCGGCTTGCCGCTGAGCAGCGCTTCGTTGAAATCCGCCGGAATCTCCAGGTAGAGCATCGTCTTTCCAGCATCGAGCAGATCCATGGCCTTCTGCCCACTCATTTCCATACCCTGGTACTTGAACTGGGGTTGACGGAAGCTGTAGATGAGATCGCGCGACGCCGGCGACTGATCGTAATCCGCGACCGTCAATGCGGCCTGTTTGAGTTCCATTTCGATACCGGAGCCGGCGATGTAAATGTCGGCCGAAAACGCATAAACCACGACGATCAAGAGAAAGATGTCCCGCCGGAACTGGATCAATTCCTTCAGGGTCATGACGCGCATGTGTTGAAGCACTTCTCCGAAGTTCATGGCGCATCACTCCTGAGGGCGCTTGGTGAAAAAGCGATGGGCCAGAACGAAAAGCACCAGCGCGTAAACCAGCAGCGCAAGCACCGACGACCAGAGCTTGTCAAGACCGATGCCCTTCATGAAGGCGCCATCGACGACCTGTCCGTAGTGCATCGCCGGCGCCAGATGGGCGATGGCTTGCGCTTCGGGGCCCATCGAACTGAGCGGAAACAGCATTCCCGAAAACAGGATCGCGGGAACGAGGGTCACCACCATGGTCATCACCACCGCGGCGATCTGGGTCTTTACGAAGCTCGAAACCAGAAGACCGATGCCCGTCGTGGTGAAGGAGTAAATCGCGGTCGCCAACAGGAAAAATCCGAAGGAACCCTTGAAAGGCGCCTCAAAATAGAACACCGCCAGCGCCCACAGAAATACACCGTTGACCATGGAGATGCCCGCGTAGGGCATCACTTTTCCAAGGAGAAATTCAGCCCTGGAAACCGTGGAGGCATATATGTTGAGGATCGAGCCCCGCTCCTTTTCGCGAACCACACTGACAGCCGTCAGGAGCGGCGGCGTCATCATCAGCACCATCATGACCAGCTTCGGCGCCAGCGACCAGATGCTTTTCCCGCTCTGGTTGTAGAGCATGCGCATCTCGATACGCAGGTTGCCCATCTGCTGGCGCGCCTGCTCGGGCGACAATCCCGCCGCACGGCTCAGGAAGTTTGCGATCAGCTCCTGCGAATAGTTGGCGTTGATGGCGCCGATATACCCGCGGGCGATGTTGGCACGCAAGGGAAACTGTCCGTCGAGCAAGGTCTGAACAGCCACCGAGCGACCGGCTACCAGATCTTCCCCGAACTTCGGCGGGATGACGACAACGGCCCGTACGTCACCCCGACTGATGAGTTTCGCAATTTGCCTCTCGTCGTGCAGATAGCCCTTGAAGTCGAAATAGCGCGAGTCGATCATCTTGTACGCATAGTCGCGACTCTGCGGACTGTGGTCGTAATCGATGATGGCCAGCGGAATGTCTTCCACATCCAGATTCATACCCAAGCCGAAGACCAGCATCAGGATGGGAGGGACGATGAAAGCGAGTCCGAGAAACAACCGATCGCGCGTGATTTCCGCCCATTCCTTGGCGATCACCGCGGTAAATCGAGCCCAGTTCATGCTGCCATCCCTGCCTTGTGCTCGAGGTCGAGCACGTTCTGCACAAACACGTTTTCCATCGTCAACGGCAGCCGGCGAATGTCGTGCACCGGAATCCTTGCGTCTTCCAGCAGGCTCCGGACCTGCGCTTTGACCTTTTCGGCATCTGGCGCGAGGACTTGCACCCGGCGGCCGTGCAGCGTTGCATCCTCGAAACCGCCGTTGCGCAGAACGTTTTGTGCCTTGTAAGGCGTGTCGCAGCGCACCTCCAGGAGCTGACCGAATCGTCCCTCCACATCGGACTTCAGCCCCGCCGGCGAATCGTAGGCAACGACCTTGCCGGCGTGCATCAGGGCAATCCGGTCGCAGTACTCCGCTTCCACCATATAGTGCGTGGTCACCAAGAGGCCGACCTCTTCCTGTCTCGACAAGCGAAACAACACGTCCCAGAATTCCCGTCGTCCCATGGGGTCGACGCCGGAAGTCGGTTCATCCAGAAACAGAATGGGCGGCCGGTGCACCAGCGCGCAGCCGAGGGCGAGGCGTTGGCGCAGCCCCATGGGCAGCGAGCCGGTCAGCGCGCCCTCCATGCCCTCGAGTCCCGCAAGATCAACGATCCAGCGCAATCGAGGCTCGATTTCCTTGGGCGGGACGGCATAAATGCCCGCGTAGAGGCGAATGTTCTCCACGACGGTGAGGTCCTGGTATAGCGAGAACGCCTGGGACATATAGCCGATGCGCTTCTTGATCGTCGCGCCGGAGTGGCGCATATCGGCACCCGCAACCGAACCGGCACCGTCGGATGGCCGCAAGATGCCGGTCAACATCTTGATCACCGTGGTTTTGCCGGCGCCGTTTGCCCCCAACAGGCCGAAAATCTCACCCGGCCGAACGTCGAAGGTCACGTGGTCGACCGCTCTGAACGCTCCAAAATCCCGCACCAGATTCTTCGCTTCGATCACGGGCTTATCGCGATCCAGATGAATGACCGTGCCTTCGGGTGGAGACGGGAGATCCCGAACGGCTTGTCCTTCGCCGCTCGATTCCAGCAGGCCCACATAGATGTCTTCCAGTTCAGGCGTGTCGGTCTGAACGTCAGTGACCTCAAGTCCTGAAAGCACGTCCTTGACGACTTCATCGGCTGAAGTGTCCTGGGCCGGCACAAACACGCGCAGGAAGTTTCCGAGCGCAACCACCTGCTCGAACCGGC
>DAOKZK010000075.1:0-1813 GCA_035325645.1 Candidatus Macondimonas sp.
GCCTGGAACGGGTCCTCCTCGAACTGCTTCTTGCCGAGCTTCTTGGTGTGGTGGGCCAGCACGATGCCGGCGTCCGGGTTCACCGCATCGCGCAGGCGCTCGACCCGCTGCGACAGGAAGAACAGCATGGCGGCGTTGTCGTTCTCGCCGCCGGCGTCCCCGCCGTCGAAGACGTTGCGAATGGGGTCGATGGCGATGATGTCCGGCAGCTCGTCGCCGAATGCCTGCTTGATCGCGGGGATCACCTGGGCCAAGCCAGCGTCGTCCAGGATCAGCCGCAGCTGCGACGTGGCGACGAAGTTGACGCGCGCTTCACCGATGCGACTGGGCGGTAGGCGGATCTCCTTCACACGCTCGCGCAGGTAGTGGTACTGCACCTCGGCTTGCAGATAGAACACCCGCAGCGGGCGCGGCGGCGTCATGGCGAGGAAGGTGGCGCCCGCCGCCATGTGCGTGAGCCATGCGAGCAGAAAGTCACTCTTGCCGACCTTGGGCGCACCGCCGAATACCAGCAGGCCGCCGGGTGTGAGCACGCGCGGTGCGATGAGATCGGGCGGCAACGGCGAGTCGTCGTCGAGCAGCGCACCCAGGGTGAAGGTCGGCAGTGTCGGCGCCGCCCCCTTGACGACCCTGCGCTCGCCCTCACGAATGAAGGTGGCGCAGTCGAAGCCCTCGGCCACGGCATCGGCCGCGTCCCACTTGTCCGGTTTATCCATGGGCGGCACGAGGATGGCGACCGACGCCGCGCCCGCCGTCACGCAGGCACGGGCGGCGTTCTCCGCGTAGTCCCAGCCCGGGACGTCGCGATCCGGCCAGACCAGCACGTGCTTGCCCGCGAGCGGCGTCCAGTCGGTCTTGTCGATCGGCGCCCGCGCGCCGTTCATGGCCGTGGTCGCCGTGATGCCCGTCCCGATCAGGGCGCAAGCCGCCTTCTCGCCCTCGACCAGCACCACGTCACGCGCATTGGCCACGGCCGGCAGGTTGTAGAGCGGACGCGGATCGGGGGCGCGCCACATGCGGGCGCGCACGTCCCAGGGGCGGTACTCCTTGCCGGTGGGCGGGTCGTAGCGGTAGACGCAGGCGATCAGTCTGCCATCCGCCGTGAGGTAGTCCCACTTGGCGGTATAAGGGCCGAGTTCGTCGACGGGGGCGCTGCGGGCATTCGATCGCTCCGGGGTGTGACCGATGGATGGTGCAAGCCCGAGCCATTGACGGATTTCCTCCGCGATCCGGGGGAAGTCGTGCCGGGCGGAGAGTCCACGGGAACGGGCCCACAGATCGATGACGTCGCCGCCTTCGTCGGTCGCGAAATCCTTCCACAGCCCACGTCGTTCGCCGTCGAGCTCCACCACCAGGCTCTTGCCGCGATTGCCGTCGATGTCTCCGACATAGAACTTGTTCCCCCGGGTTCGGCCTTGCGGGAACAGGTAAAGCAGCACGGCCTCCAGGCGCTCGAGCAGGCCTCGGCGCAGCGAATCGGTATCGGGGAGTGCCATTCCCTGCTGTTCGGGTGCGTCGTTGTAGTCGAGCCAAATGACGTCTGCCATCAAGCCGACCCCCAACACCGGTCCTGCCAAGGGCACGACTTGCATGTGACATGGGTCGGCGTAGTGGCGTGTCGGGGCAGCAGCTCGCCCGCCTCGGTGGCGGTGATGACGCGCACGGCCCGGTCCGACATGCGCTGCGCGAGCCCGCCGTCGAAGGGTACGCGCTCGAACCAGATCTCCTCGCTGTCCTTGTTGATGGCGGTGAACAGCGCGGGATTGCTCGCGATGCCCGGCACGGCGCCTTCCATGTAGGCCTGGTAGACGGC
>DAOKZK010000075.1:1913-6752 GCA_035325645.1 Candidatus Macondimonas sp.
CGGGATTGCTCGCGATGCCCGGCACGGCGCCTTCCATGTAGGCCTGGTAGACGGCGATCTGCGCGGCATAGATCGGCTTGGCACGTGTCACGCCCTGCTTGACGGTCTCGCGCCAGGACTTGTCGTTCATCGTCTTGCACTCCCACAGCGCGGGCCAACGCATGGAGAAGTCGAGCTCGATGTCGGCGGGGCCGGCGGCGAGGATGCCGTCGACGTGCCCCTGGATACGCCCGCCGGCGACGGAAAAACCGAACTGCCCGCCGTCGGCCTTGCGCGTGTAGAGCTCGAAGCCGGCCAGGCGCAGCCAGCGGATCGCCAGATCCTCCAGGGCATGCCCGACCTCGAACACCCGCAGCACCCGCCCGGGCAGCTCGCGGCCGGGATCGACCGGCGCCTGGGCGTACTCGTACTGCAGGGCGCGCTCGCAGGCCACGCCGAGCCGTGACGCGCCGAGATAACGGCGCGGCGTTTGTGAGGCACGTTCACGCGCCAGCGCGTCGTCGATGACGGCACCGACACGCTCGTGGAACTTGGGGCGGTGGTTGTAATCGAGCATGGCCACCCCCCTCAGAACGGCACATCGTCGGGCGTGAGCTCCCGCAGGTTGTCGAAGTAGGCCGTGAGCACCACGTCGACCAGTTGCAGGACCTCCGCACGGCTGTAGGCCGACAGCGGCCGGTCCATCCCGATGGCGGCGACGTATTCGCCGAGGTGGGGCAGCACGGCCTCCATCGCGGCCTTCTCGTTGTGGGTGGGATCAATCACGACGCCACCTCCCGCCTTCAGCCTGCGCAGATGGATGTCCTGGCAGCGCATCGAGCAGAAGCGCTTGAACAGAGGCTTTCCGTCCGGCGCACGCGGGCCATTCCTCGGCGACAGCCAGCAGAAGCCGCGTCCCTCTCGTCCGCAGATCGCGCATATCACGCCGCCCTCCGGTGTTCGTCGTTGGCTGCCAGTACGAGGCGCTGGATGGACGACTTGTTGAACTGGAAGGCGAGCAGCGCCGAGGCTTGGTAGCGGGTGAGCCCGAAGTCGGCGCGCAGGGCCTGCGGCAGGTAGCGCAGCTGCTTCTCGGTGGGCGGCTCGTTGAGCCAGCGGCGGGTCTTGTGGGCGGTGTCGAGGGACTCGTTCTCGTTCAACCAGTCATCCGCCTTGGCCATGCAGACCGTGCGGTCGCCGACCGCCAGCAGACGAGGCTGCAGATCCTTGCCGCCGCCGACCGCGTGCCAGCGACCGTTGAGGAAGAAGATCCCGCCCCAGGCGCCGAAGCCGGTGGCCATCAATGCATCGTCGCAGCCAAAGAGATCGCACCAGCGAAAGTTGGAGCGCTTGAGCAGGTCGATCTCCGTCATGACGAAGTCGTCCATGGCTTCCGCCTGCGCGGCATCCTCGCGGGTCCACTCGAAGCCGCACAGCGGGCATTCGCGGCAGCCGAGCGGCACCGTCGCCTCGCAGGAGGGGCAGTCCTTGGTGGGCGCCTCCCCCTGGCGCTGGTGGCCGTCCAGGTTGGCCTCCTGCTCCAGCGAGCCGTGCATGAGGGTCGCGGTGCCGAAGTCGAGGACGATGCAATCGGTCTTGACCACGCCGGGATGCTCGGCCGGATCGACGGTGCGCAGCCCCCGCCCGATCATCTGGGTGAGCGTCGACTTGTGCGAACTCGGGCGCAGCAGCACCACGCAGGAGGTGGGCGTGTAGTCGTAACCCTCGGTCAGCACCGCCACGTTGACGACGACCTGCGCCTCGCCGGTCTCGTATTCGGCGAGGCGCACCTTGCGCTCGGCGTCCGACAACTCGCCGTGGATCAGCACGGCGCGGATGCCGGCGGCGACGAAGGCGTCGGCCACGCATTGCGCGTGCGCCACGGTCGAGCAGAACACGATGGTCTTGCGGTCGCCGGCCTTCTCACGCCAGTGACGGATCACCGCGTCGGTGATGGGCGTCCTGTTGAGGATCGCCTCCACCTCGGTCATGTCGAAGTCGGTGGCGGTGCGGCGCACCTGGGCGAGCGCAGACTGCGCGCCGACGTCGATGACGAAGGTGCGCGGCGGAACCAGATGGCCTGAGGCGATGAGCTCGCCCAAGGTGATCTGGTCGGCGACGTTGCTGAACACTTCGCGCAGCCCCTTGCCGTCGCTGCGCGCGGGCGTGGCCGTGGCGCCGAAGATCAGCGCGCGGGGGTTGCGCGACAGCACGCGATCGATCACGCGCCGGTAGGACGGTGAGGCGGCGTGATGCGCCTCATCGACCACCAACAGATCGAGCGTGGGCATCGCGTCGAGATGGTTGTCGCGCGTAAGCGTCTGCACCATCGCGAAGGTCGCGCGCCCGGCCCAGGACTTCTCCTTGGCATCGAACACCGAGGTGGTGAGGCCGGGATTGACCCGGCAGAACTTCTCCCGGTTCTGGGCGGTGAGCTCGTCACGGTGGGCGAGGATGCAGGCTTTTGCGTCTGGCTCCTCCAACACGCCGCCGGCGACCGCCGACAGCATGATGGTCTTGCCCGAACCGGTCGGGCCGATGGCCAGGGTGTTGCCGTGCTGGTGCAGCGCCGCGAGCGAGCGCTCCACCAGCAGGGCCTGACGGGGACGAAGCATCATGCCGGCAGTCCCCCCTTACTGCGCCCAGCTCGGACGGCCCGTGACCGGCCCGCGACCCGTGGCTTGGGCATAGGCGTTCGGCGTGGTGGGCGCCGGGGCGGACGGACGCGCGTTGCCCATCAGCGCGGCGTAGTCCTTGTGATCCGGCTGGATCGCCTGCTTGATGACCGCCTTGTCCTGGCCGTTCTGGTCCTTCTCCCAATCGACCTTGCCGAGGAACTCGATGCCGTCGAGGTCGGCGAAACCGGCGATGCGCCGCGCGTTCTGGGCCTGGGGGCTGGCGTCGCCCGGATGGACGCCGCGCGCCGAGTTCAGGATCGCCTTGACGAAGGCGCGGCCCATGTTGGCCCACTCGGGACCCTTGGGGCTGTAGAGACCGATCAGCGACCACAGCTTGCGGCGGGCGTACTCGCCCTCCATCACCACGAATTCGCAGTTGAGGTACACCGAGCCGGTGTTGTCGTTGCGGGTGGCGTAGCCGCCGGTCCAGCCCTGGCTCGCATCGTCGAAGCCGCCGGGGCGGATGGTCATGCGCACGCGCACCAGCGTGCCCTTGGGGATCAGGTCGAACGAGGACTGCTCGTTGGCGTCGTTGAAATCGAAATAGCTCATGGTCGTGGCTCCTTATTGCTGTACGGGTTCGGAAGGCGCGGGGCGCGCGAAGTCGAGGCGTTCGAGTGCAGGGCGGGCCGGGCCGGCGATCTTGGCCATCAGCCGGCCGAGGTGCGGCTCCTCGATCTGGTCGAGGCGGCCGGAACGGTCCTTGGCGGGGTAGCCCCAGGGGTTGAGCGTGTGGCAGACGAAGGCGCGGTAGGCCGTGCCGTCGTCGGCCTTGAGCTCGGCCAGCGTCACCACTTCGTCGACGATGCCGGGCAGCTCGAGCCCGGTCTTGGAGCCGTCGATCTGCAGCTGGAAGACGCGGCGATTGAAGTCGTCGAGGCGTTCGTCGAGGATGCCGACGAACCAGACGTTCTTGCCGCGGGTGTGCTGCAGGTGGGTCAGCCAGGCGATCATCTCCTGGCCCATCAGGCCGTAGGCGCCGCGGGTATCCGGCTTGCCGGTCTTCTCGGAGTAGGCCTGCGGCTGGCCCTTGCACCACTGCAGGCACAGACGCCCGGCGACGGTGATCGAGTCGACGAACACGGTGTCGTAGCGATCGAGCACGGTCGGGTCGCCGAAGCGCGCGCGGACGGCATCGAAGTGGGCCTGGCTGAAAGGCTGGTCCTCACGCAGCGCCGGGTTCGGACCGCCGATGAATACCGCGAAGTCGCGGCACTCCTGCCAGGTGCGCGGGCGGATGGTGTCGCCGGCCCAGCCCTCGACGGCGAGGTCGCCCGCCTCGAGGTCGAAGAACAGGGTGGCCTCGGGCGCCAGGGTCCAGAGCTGCGAGGTCTTGCCGATGCCGCTCTTGCCGACCAGCACGCCTTTGACGCCGCGCTTCTCGGCCAGGCGTTGGTCGGCGGAGATGATGGGGAGGCTCATGAGCGACCCTCCTTGTCGGCGAAGGCGTCTCCGATCCGGTGCGCGCCGAGTGCGCCGTGTTTGCGGGCGAGGTCGTAGAGCTCCCGCAAGGCGTTCATGCGGCGGCTGATGGGCCGGACCTCGTTTTCGAGGGCGATGACGGCGAAGGCGATCTGGTCCAGGGTGGCATCTTCGATGGCCACGTCGGCGCCATTCGTCCCGATCCGTTCCGGCAGGGACTCCAGCAGATAGGGGTGCTGCTTTTTCAGCTTGTCGAGCAAAGTGCGGTTCTTGAACATGACGGTCACTCCTCACAACAGGGCGAGACGGAATCCGGGCTTGCCGGTCTTGAGCGTGCGGGCGGGGGCGAAGGCGCTCTTCAGCGACTCGGGCCAGGCGTTGAACTTGGTCTCGGAGACGCGGTAGGCGGTCTCGACGTACTCGGTCGGGTCCTCGCCGCCCTCGGCGATGCGGCGCACGATCTCGGCGAGCCGCTTCTGGTCCCACTCGACCCGCTTGGGGAGGTCGGCGGTGACGCGCACGCGGCCGTCGTCGAAATGCACGACACCGGTATCCTTGCCGGCGGCCAGGCGCAGGGCGTGCGCGCGGTCGGCGTACTTCAGCTCCAGCGCGCGTTCGAGGTGATCCACGATGGCCTTGGCGGCCGAGAGCAGATCGGCGGCATCGTTCTTGAGCTGGAACAGCGCATCGCTTTGCAGCGCGGCGAGCTCGCCGGCCGGCGTGGCGAGAACCTGGTCGGGGGTGAGGCGGCTCATGCGAC
>DAOKZK010000076.1:0-6733 GCA_035325645.1 Candidatus Macondimonas sp.
TAGAGCGTCCCCCTCCTAAGGGGAAGGTCACACGTTCGAATCGTGTTCGGGGCACCAATATTTCAGTCACGGGCCGGACCCAGCATGCGTGCCAGGAAGGCGAGCGTATCCTGCCAGGCTCGTTCGGCGATTCTGGCATCAAATGCAACGCCCGGCATGCCGTGACGGTCGGCTTGCGGGTTGCTGAAACCGTGCATGGCGCCGCCGAAGGTGATCATCGTCCACTCGGCGCCGCTGCGTTCCATCCCGTCCTGAAAGGCCGCGATCTCTTCGCGTGTCACGTAGGGATCGGCGGCGCCCGTGAGGACCAAGACCGCCGAGCGGATGTGCTGATCGGTTTCCCGGGGAGCGGTCAGGCCACCGTGGACGGATACCACACCACGCACGGGCGCACCGCTATAGGCCAGTTCGAGCGCCGTCGTGCCGCCAAAACAGTAGCCGACCGCCCCGATCCGCGTCGGATCGACGTTCGGCTGTTTCATCAAGGCCTCAAGCGCCCCCTCGGCGCGGCTGCGAAACAAGTCTTTGCTCCGCACGACGCCAGCCAAAGTGCCGGCCTCGGCGCCGTCGTGGGTTTGGACGCCGCGACCGTACATGTCCGCTGCCAGCACGCGGTAGCCCTTCGCCGCCAAGGCATCGGCCTGACGCTTGGCGAACTCATTGAGCCCCCACCACTCGTGAAACACCAGTACGCCTGGACGAGGTCCCGTGAGGCGATCATCGTAGGCGAAATAGCCGATCATCGTCTCGCCATCGACGGTGTAGGACAGTTCCTGCGTCACGATGGCCGAATGAGCCGGGCCTGCGATGAGCAAGAGGAGTGCCGATCTGAGGATGAAGCGGAGGGTAGTCATACGGAGGCTCCTGGGTCGGTGCTGGCCGTAAGTGGATGATACCGTATGAGCGCCACACGGGGCGTCGACTTGAAAGCCACTTCAGCAGGGAAGTGGCTTTGCCGGATCGGGGTCCCGTGGTGATGCGGAACCGGAGCCATTGCTGGTGGCGATGCAGCGCATCGACCCTCGTCATCGTTACCTCGAAACGCGGCTGCGAAGAGGCATGGGTGGACCTGATCTACGGACGCGACGTCGTACCGGCGCTTTTTCGAAGGGCTTGCCGCGAGGCCCAGCCCAGCGCGAACGCTCAGGCGGTCTTGCGTAGCTCCGGGTGAGCATTTCCGTGAACGAAACGCAGGACTTCATCCGCCGCGCGGAGATGACCCCCCAAACCGCGAATGTCGCGACTGAGCCGATCGGCGTTCTCCTTGTATCGTGCGTCTGCAAGGATGGTCTGCACCGCGCTGCGGAGTGTCTCGGGGGTCAGTTTGCTGCTTTTCAGCATCAAGCCCGCACCCTGCCGGCAGATGCGGCGCGCGTTGAAGGCCTGCTCGAACTGCTGCGGGACCATGACCAGGGGCACGCCGAAATAGGTGCTCTCGTTGATGCTGTTCATCCCGCCGTGGCTGACGAAGACCTGGGCACGCTTGAGCACCTCCAGTTGCGGTACCCGGTTGCGCACAAGAAAGTTCGCGGGGAGACGCCCCAAGGACGAAATATCCACGTGTTTTCCGACGGACATGATGACTTTGCAGGGCATGTCGCCGAATGCCTCGAGACAATTCCGGTAGAACTCGTGCTTCAGGTTGTTTACGGTCCCAAGGGAGACGTAAACGAGTGGATGAGTACTTCCCCAGCCGGCCGGAAATTCCATCGGCGGATCGCGAGCTTCGGGAATCGAGGCGCCGACAAGCTTGAAGTGCGATTTCAGCAGCTTGGGCATGGGCTGGGAGGCGCTCCCCAGGAAGACGATGTTCAAGTCACCCTCGTTGAGGAACAGGTCGAAGCCGTGATGGATGATGTTTCGATATTTCAATCCGACGGCGCTGAGCAGGTCGATCAGGCGGCGGCGGGCCTCCAGCACCCGCGGCGACATTGCGAGGACATCGATGATGACCTTCCCTAACAAGACAGGATCGCTCATGAGCAGCACGGGCGAGCTGACGATGGTCGTCACGAGGCAAATTCCGGGAATGCCCAGCCTTTGGGCGAGATATTTCCCGAACATGCAGCAGGAATCGTAGAGAATGTAATCAGGCTTGTCCTTTTCCATCGCCTCGACCAGTCCGGTCAGCGCGCACTCGGCGTGATCGATCATCATGAATGCCGCTGTGCCTAGATCCTTGGCCATAGCCGCACTGTGCTGGTACTCGAAGAAGGGTCTGTAGGTCCGGAATGTTGCCCCTAGCGACTCGAACTGCTGACGGCTGTCCTCCCCAGCGTAATAGATGACGCGTTCGCCCCGTCTCAGGAGTTCGGACACCAGACCAACCGTAGGATTGATGTGCCCGGCCGCACCCGGCAGGTTGAATACGACTGCAGTGGTCACGGGCAAGCCCTCCTCTCTTGAGAATGTGGCATATCAGTGTTCGGCATCTGCCTCGGTGATCGGCAACTCAGGGCAGTTCTGTATAGGCAGCGACGACCGCCGATATTGGACCATAGCAGTGATGCCCGGAGCCTGCATCTGTCAGGGATGGGCGACAGTCGCCACGACGACATCCGCCGGTGATGACCGAGCTTTCAACCCGGATGTCTCGACGCACGGGCGGGCACAAGTCGGTGTTGAATGGCTGCTGTTTTTCAGGCATTCGGCGCTGGCCGTCAAGTCGCCGAGCCCGGGCGCTGTGCCGGTAACGAGAGCCGCATCGGGCCGCAAAACTCGCCCGTCTTGATTATAGGCAGCCGGCGCTCCTGTACCCGTTCGCCCCAGACGGTGGCCCGGACATCATCGCCGCCATGACGCCAGCGCCCAGGACCATCGCCTCGCGGGCGTCCAGCGGGAAAGACAGGACTGAGTTTGCCGAATACCGCCACAGATGAACTCGCGCCCTGACAGGACTGCGCCGCGATCGCGGCTGATGTCCACGACTTCTTCATGAAACCTCCCGGCCGGGAAAAGATGCCAGAAAGTTCTACTGATCGGCTGGCTGCCGACTGGGGGAGCGCACGCAGGCGGGGATCCGGCGCAACGCCGGCGGGCGTCTTCGTACGCTCCCTCAGGAATGCCATCGCATTGACTGCCGCATCAATTACTTGGGTCCGGAAGAGTCTTGGTGATGAGGGTCACGGTAGGGTCGTCGCAGCTCGACGGGCGGGACGGCGCGCGCGCCCTTGATGCGGATGTTGATCATCTCCACGAACACCGAGAACGCCATGGCGAAGTACACATAGCCTTTGGGCACATGGAACGACAGCCCTTCGGCCACGAGTACCATGCCGATCATGATCAGGAAGCTCAACGCAAGAATCTTGACCGACGGATGTTGATCGATGAAGTTGCTGACCGGGTTCACGGCGACCATCATGAACAGCACGGCGACGACGACCGCAATCACCATCACCGGGATGTGGTTGGCCATACCGACAGCCGTGATCACCGAATCAAGCGAGAAGATGATGTCCATGATCCCGATTTGCAGGATTACGGCCATGAACCCCCCCATGGCTTTCGCATCCCTCTCGCCTTCCTCGCCTTCCAGCTTGTCATAGATTTCGAGCGTGGCCTTGACCAGCAGAAACAACCCGCCGGCGAGCAGGATCATGTCGCGGCCGGAAATCCTCATGCCCATGACGGAGATCAAGGGTTTGGTCAAGCGCGCCATCCAGGCCAAGGACAACAACAGCAGAATGCGCGTGACCATCGCGACTGCCAGCCCCAACTGACGCGCGCGGGGCCGTTGATTCGGCGGCAGCCGGTCGGAAAGGATGGAAATGAAGACGATGTTGTCGATCCCGAGCACGATTTCCAGCAAGATCAGTGTGAACAGGGCGATCCATGCCTCAGGATTGTTGACCCACGTCAGCCACTCAGCCATAACTCGCTTCCGTTGTTGAGGAGATCGCCGTGCCGCGCTCTGCGGTCACTTGCTGCGTTGAATTGTCGCCGGTGCGCTCGGAGCCGAAGCGCCGTAGCCTGTTTCATGGCACGGTATTGCCCGAGCCCCCGCTGCGCCTGCTCATCTCATGTCCCCCCTGAGGCGTTCGACCGCCGGGTGTATCGACACCCTCATCGTCGGGCGTGGACTCGCCGGCACCTTGTTGGCGTTCGAGCTTGCGCGTGCAGGGCAGCGGGTCATGATCGCCGATCGACACAGCCCGGCTGCGGCGTCGCGCGCAACCGGCGGCTTGATGAACCCCCTGACGGGTCCGCGGCTGTCACCCTTGCCCGACCTCGTGCGGCGCTGCAGCGCCGCGCGTGCGTATTATGAGCGATTGAGCCGCCAACTGTGTCATCCGCTCGTGACGCCCCTGCCCATCTGGCGGATATGCAGAGACGCACAGGAGCGTGATCGAGCCATCCAAGGCGCACATCCCTGTCGCGGGGACTGGCGCGATGAGGTTCCCGTCAAGGGGCTCAATGCACCGTTCGGCGCTTTTCCTGTGCATCATGGCTGGCGGCTGGATGTGTCTGCGCTCTGCAGCATCGTCGGGCGTCACAACGGCCCCGCAGTCCATGTCGGTTCGGCGTCCTTTGATTGGGGCGAGAAACGCTCACCCTTGGCGCCGCCCCGCTGGCGGGGACACGCCGTGGGAGCCATCGTCTCGTGCGAGGGGGTCGAGGTGCTCCGGAATCCGTTCTGGCGGGATCTTCCGCTCTTGCCGGATGGGGGGGAAAGTTTGTTGATACGCCTCGATGTCGATCTGCAGGGAGCGATCAGCGCAGGGATCACGCTCGTCCCCGTTGGGGGGGATCGATATTGGCTGGGAGCGACTCACCAGCCGGGACAGATTTCCGCAGGTCCGACCGGCGCCGGGCGGACCGCGTTGCTGCAGTCTCTGACTTTGCTGCTTGACAAGCCTTGGGACGTCAGGGTGGTTCGGCAGCGGGCAGGCACCCGTGTGGCACCTCCGGATCGTGAGCCGGTCGTGGGTCGCCATCCGCGCTGGCCATGGCTGTGGATCTTCAACGGGCTGGGCAGTCGGGGCATCTTGCGTGCACCGGAGGCTGCCGAGCAGCTCGCCGCCCACATGACACGCGGTACGCCGCTGTCCGCGCACTTGGATGTCGCGCGCTATGGACACCGATTCGATGCGCCCTGAACCCCTCGTCCAGTCTGTCCATCGCGCCCTGGAGCGACACGTGCGGGCCGGTGACATCGTTCTGGATGCAACCTGCGGCAATGGCCATGACACGCTGTGCCTGGCGCGACAGGTCGGTGACACCGGAATCGTCCATGCCATCGACGTGCAGGCCGAAGGCATTGCCCAGACCCGCTTGCGCCTGCAATCCGCAGGATTCGGCGCGCGGGTGGCGTTGCACCGGGCCGATCACGCCGATCTGTCGCGTGTTCTGCCGGCGTCCTTGCGCGGGCGACTGCGGGTTGCCGTTTTCAATCTGGGTTATCGTCCGGGCTCCGACCGGCGCATCGTCACCCGATCCGAAACCACCCTGGCCGCCCTGCAGGCGTGTTGCGATTGGCTCGGCGGGGAGGGCGCGCTCAGCGTCATCGCCTATCCTGGGCACGCCGCCGGCGCCGAAGAAGCCGCGCGGATTGGGGAGTGGGCGAACGGTTGCGTGCGTCGGGGCTGGCGCGCAACCTGGACCTGTCCACCCGACGGTCGACGGCCTGCGCCACGCTGGCTGTGGCTCGTCCGTCGATGACCCGATCGTCGACCCGATCGCGATCGGCAGACGAAGCGCGGTCGGCCTGAATCAAACCTGGCGCTGCCAGACGAGGCAGCGGTTGTTGGCGGGCATCGGGACGTCATCGATGAGACGCAGGCCGATCGCGCGAGCGAGAGCATCGACGGCGGCGAGATCGCGGATGCCCATTCGCGCATCGCGCGCCTTGAGCCACTGATCGAACACGGCGTTGCTCTCGCTGGTGAAGTGGCCATCGACGTTGAAGGGGCCGTAGATCACCACCCGCGCCTCATCCGTGAGGACACGCCCGAGCCCGGCGAAGCAGGCCACGACCTCGGGCCAAGACAGGATGTGCAGGGTGTTGGCACTGAACGCCGTGTCATAACGGTGGGTGGGCCAATCGCTGTCAACGGCCACATCGAGGGTGAGTGGCGGCAGCACGTTGGGCAGCCCCGCCTCGTCCAGCCAGGCGTGGATGCCCTCGTGCTGCTCCGCGCGATCCGAGGTCTGCCATGCGAGATGCGGCAATGCGGTACCGAAATAGACCGCATGCTGTCCCGTCCCGCTGCCGATTTCCAGCACGCGGTGCCGGTCCGCGAAATGCCGTTGCAGCACGCCGAGGATGGGGTCGCGGTTGCGTTCGCAAGCCGGCGTGTGGGGTTTTTCGCTCATCCGCCAAATATCGACTAAGGAAGCCCTGAACAAGCCCGCCGTGTTTCGGAATCATGCCATACCTTTTGGCGCGCATGCCCCCATGAAACAACGCGGCCTTGCCGCCACCGACTTTGTGAAGAAGCCCAGGCAGACGCGGCTCGAGAAGTTTCTGCTGGAGATGGACGCCGGCAGCGACACCCTGCCCGACGGAACCACCATCCTCGACTCCGCTACCTGCCGCAAACCCATCGCCTCTCGGCCCGGCTGTTTGCCGATCAACGCACTGCTGGCCGGGAAAGTCCTCCGGCTCAGGGAAGGCGCCACCATCGATGCCACCCATATTGCCGCGCCGCCGTCGACCAGGAACCGGGATGGCCGGCACGATCCCGAGATGAGCCAGACGAAGAAGGGCAAGCAGTGGGACTTCGGCATGAAG
>DAOKZK010000077.1:0-5967 GCA_035325645.1 Candidatus Macondimonas sp.
GTTTCAATCCACTCCCGGCTTTTCGGCCGGGAGAAACTCCGCCTCGGCAACCATTGGCCGCCAAAGCGAATTTGTTGTGCGTTGCGCGAACCTCGCTGGCGAAGCCTGAGTGCGCTTTATGATGGGTTCTGACAACACAAGAATTCTCTGTATTTTCAATAGGAAACTAGCCGCGCGAACCGGCCAGCAAATTTCCCGTCGCTGCGGGTTCGCGCGCCTCCATCAAATCACCAACGGCCCCTCGAAGTCCACCGCACGGAACACGCCGTATTGCTTCACGCGCAAATGCGCCGACTCGGTGATGCGGTAGAAGCGCAGGTTGTCCTGTGTTTCGTCGATCTCGGCGAGCAGGGCGCGTTCGAGCTGTTCAAGCTGCATCTCGTTGACCTGGCATTCGAACACCGATTTTTGCACCCGCTGGCCCGTGCTTTCGCACACCTTCGCCACGCGCCGCAGGCGCCGGCGGCCGGCTGCGGTTTCGGTGGAGACATCGTAGGTGACGACGACCAGCATGGCGGCGCTATCTCGGCAGGTACGGCAGGTAGCCGTCCATCTCGCCGCGCACGGTGCGCGCCATCAGCCGCGCCTGCACGAAGGGGACGATGCCGATCGGCACCTTGATGCCGAGCAGCGGGTGGGTGATCTCCTCCTGCTTGCGCTCCTGCCAGGCGGTGACCACGGCGCGCCGGCCGCTGTCGTTCAGCATCACCGCGCCGCCCTCGCGCTCGTCGAAATCGCGCGGGCCGAGCTGGCCGCGGTTGATCAGCGTGAGCGCCAGCCGGTCTGCCATGACGGAGCGGAACTCCTCCTGCAGATCGAGCGCCAGCGCGGCGCGGCCGGGACGCACGGCGTGCAGGTAGCCGAGCTGCGGATCGAGGCCGACGGTTTCGAGCGCCGAGCGGCAGTCGTTCATCAGCATGGAATAGAGAAACGACAGCAGCGCATTGAAGCGGTCGAGCGGCGGGCGGCGGCTGCGGCCATCAAGGGCGAAGTGCGCCCGCGCCTGCGGCTTGACGACGAGATTGAGCGCCGCGAAGTAGCCGCGCGCGGCTTCGCCCTCCACGCCGCGCAGGGTGTCGAGATCGCCTACTTGGGCCAAGGCACGCTGGGAGGCGGCGAGGTTGTCCGCCGCGCGGGTGAGCTGGGCCTGCTCGCCGGTATCCGCTGCCTCGCGCGCCGCGCGCAGCAGCAGGCCGCGGCTGTTCTTGAGCTTGCCGGCGATCAGGGCACGGGCGAATTCCAGCGCAAAGGCGCCATCGGCCGCGCTGCGGTGGTGTGCCTGGCGCAGCAGGATGTTGCCGGAGACCGGCCCTTCGAGCCGGGCCTTAAAGCGGCCGCTGCCATCCAGCAGCACCACGGATTTGCCCTCGTCGGCCATGCGGTGCATCAGCGCGGGTGACACCAGCACATTGCCGAAGCAGACCAGGCTGCCGAGATGATGCAGCGGAACCTGCAGGCGCTTTTCCCGCTCCACGTCGATGCGCAGCGTGTTGTTCTCCAGGTGCGCATAGGCGTTGGGCGTCATCACGTAGAGTGTGTTTTGCAGCGTGTACATGGCGGTTACCCCTCGCGCGTCACGCTGAAGAGTTCGCTGTGCAGCTCGCGTTGCACGTCCCGCGCGGCCAGCGCCGGCTGGCAGATCTCGATCAGCGAGCACTCGCGGCAGCGTGCGTCGTTCACCGGCGGTGGCAGGCGCCCGCTCGCCAGCATAGCGCGGATCGCCTCGGCGGTCTCCACCACCAGTGAGCGCAGTGCGGGCGTGATCTCCACCTCACGCCGGCGGCGGCTGGAGGCGTGATAGATGGCGCCGTGCGTGACCGGTCGGCCGAGCATTTCTTCCAGGCACAGCGCCTGGGCGGCGAGCTGAACGTCGTCATGGCGCTTCTGGCGCCGCCGCCCGTGCTTGAACTCGACCGGGAAGATACCCCCGTCGGGATGGAACTCCACCAGATCGGCCTTGCCGATCAGCCCCAGTCGGTCCGACCACAGCGGCAGCGCGCGTTCCACCTTCACCCCGGCCCGCATCTCGTAGCCGGGCGTGTCCACCAGCCGATGCACAGCATTGCCGCGCGCGGTGTGGAGGTTGTCGGCGAATGCCTGCTCCAGATGGATCAGCCCGCACTGGCGCGGGCAGTAGCACCAGTGCTGGAGGGCGGAGAGGGGGATGGGGTCTGGGTCGGTCATGGCGGCGCTGTTAAGATAAGTCCTGTATCCACCCCGTAGCGGAGGTCTTCCATGACCACCACCTTAAAAGAAATCGAAGCCCAGGCCATGGCGCTGTCCGCCCGGGAGCGCGGCGAATTGGCAAACCGGTTGATCGCCAGCCTGGATGGCGAGCCGCACGGCACTCCGGAGGAAATTGCCAAGGCATGGGATGAGGAAATTGCCCGGCGTGTGGCAGACATGGAAGCCGGTAACACCCGCTGGAATCCGGCCGATGAAGTCATGGCCCGCCTGCGCCAGAAGCTCATGGCTGCCAAGTCCGATGCCAATCGAACTTAGCGACGAGGCCCAAGCCGACGCCGATACCGCCATCGATTGGTATCTTCAACAAGGCGCTCTTACGGCGGCGGATGATTTCGTCGAAGAAATCGATCGCACATTGCAATTGCTTTCCCGCTTTCCCGAGCTGGGTGTGCCGGGTCCGCACGATACCCGCGCGTTGATACTGCACCGCTTGCCCTATTCCCTGATTTATCGTTTGCATGTTGAGGTGATACGCGTCATCGCCATCGCACATCACAGCCGCCGGCCCGGCTATTGGGCCGGGCGACGCTGAAGGCGCTTTTCCCATTCAACACGGCCGAATCAGACTGACGCCGGTCGGCAAATCATCCGCCGCGACGCGCACCTCGTAATCTACAAACGCGCGCGGCACTTCCACGCCGTCTTTGCGTTTGATTTGCACGCGCTCGAACAGCGCATGCGCCGGCGCATTGCCCAGCTCGGAATCGTGCTTGAACACGTAGAGGCCGCGTGTGGCCATCTCGCCGCGTGCGGCGGAGCGGTCGTGCTCGAACATCTGACACAGCGCCTGCCAGAACAGCGTGAGATCTGCCTCCGAAAAGCCGGTCTGCTTGGCCAGAAAGGCCGACACGAAGCCATGCGCGCGATATAGGCCATAGGGCACGGTGTGCTTGCGGCCCATGGTGCGGTTGTCGCCTTCCTGCTTTTCAGCTTCAGCCTCGGTGGCGACGGCCATGCGCGTGATGGAATGTTCGGACGCGACAATCGGATCAACCGAGCGCGCGAAAGTGAGCTGGACGGGTCCGCGCACCTGCCCGCAGTTGATGCCGGTGGACATCACGGCACCGAAGGTGCGCACGTCGAAGAAGTTGCGGCACATCCAGGCGCGGGCATCGTCCACGGCATCGCCACCCTTGCGTTTCTTGTCGTCACCGGCCAGCAGGTCTTCACGGCCGATGCCGATATAGGCGCGCTTGTGCTGGTTGTTGAGGATGGCTTTTTCTTTCACGTAAATCTCATACGGTGGCTGCTCGCCCTTCACCAACCCGACGAAATTGCGCACCTTGCGCTTGAGCGCCACGTCGGTGACGAGGCCATGGCCGGTTTCTGCATCCAGGCGCGGCAGGTTGCCAGCATCCGGGTCGCCGTTGGGGTTGCCGTCCTTCACGTCGAACAGCAGGACGAAGTCATAGCGGTGGGCAAGGCTCATGCGGGTTCTCCCTGAGTGGCTTCACTTTCGGTGGGTTCGGCGGCGCGTCTGGTGAAAAAGGCCTGGCGCTGGTGGTAGTAGCCGAGCGCGAAGCGGCCCTGATCGGGCAGGTTCAGATGGCGCGGAAAATCATCGATGCCGGCCATGATGTCGCCGAGCAGTTTTTCCATCTGCGTCGCCCGGCCGGGATTGAGCTTGCCGACATGGTGGTTCTTGAGCCGCAGCAGCGTGGTGAACACCGCCACCGGCGTGCTCGAAGCGGCGCCGTAGTAGCGGTCGCGGATGGTGGCGTTGAGCCCGGGGCTGGCCTCTTCCTGGATTTTTTCGAGCGTCGCGAACAGCCGGCCGAGCCGGTAGGCGGTGTTTTGATGGGCAGGGTCGAGCATGGGCGGGAACTCCTCCTGGGGTAAATGGCTGCGGCGCGCATCGCGGTTGAGCCAGCCTTTGATCGCAGCGGCGCGTGGATAGGTCACGCTCTGCTCGGCGCGGCAGCGCTGCACGGCGGCGTTGAGCAGCGTCGTGGGGTACGGCAAGCCTTCGAGAATGGCGCGCATTACCTCACCGCCGAGGTTGGGCGGGATGTTGTCGGCCTTGCCCTGCACCGCAGTGGCGGCAAGCAGGCGAAACAGCGAGAGATGCTCCGGGTCGCGCGGCGAGCGCGCCACGGCGAGGTCGTCGAAGTGCTGCCGAATACGCCGGGCCAACTCGATGGCCGGCGCGGTGTCCCAGAAGCGCACGGCAATGCGCGCTGCATTCGGCGCGAGGCCCAGCACGAAAAAGCGCGTGTCGTCGCTGCCGACACTGAAGCGACCGGTCTCGACGGCGCGGTAGAGCGCGCGCAGCGCGTCGGTGCCGCGGTCAGGGTCGTCTTTGGGCGGCTCGCCGAACAAATCGGGCAGCGCGCTTTCGAGCTCGTGCGGCGCCTCGGCCCAGAACACCGTCGAGGCGTCGCCCACCTGGATGCGCTGGCGCGAGCCCTTGGCCAGCAGGTGGTTGAGCGCGGTGGTGTAGGCGAAGGCGGCCGCTTTGCCCACCGGCGCGTTGGCGCCCTGGCTCTTGCCGTAGGAATTGAAGGCGTCGAGGTTGAAGGAGACGATGTTGGCGCCCGAGCTTTGCGCGCCCCACACGCCCTTGATCGCAGCGTGCAGACGCTCGGGCGCGGCGTTTTCGCCGCTCACCAGGCAGGTCACCGAGGCATCTTCGTCCGGCTCGTCGGCGGCCAGCGCGGTCACCGCCGGGCGCTGACAAACCAGCTCCACATCGCCATGCAGCCGGAATGTCAACAGTGGGTTGGTGCCCTTGATGTCCTCCCAGGCCGGGTTCGCGGCGAGCGCGTCGATGTCGATGCGATCGAGAAACTCGAGCACCGCGGCGACGCCGTGATCGGCTTTCACCGCATCCGGCAGCGCGTCGATACGGGCGCGAAAGGCGGCATGCTGCTCGGCCACGCGCTCGGGCTTGCCGCGGGTGTCGATACCGAGCACGTACTCGGCCGTGTCCCACAGCAGATTGGCCGCGACGCCCGAGGTCTTCTTGACCGCCTTGGGCACCAGAAAGCGCTGGGCGGTTTTCTTTTTGCCCTCGCCGCTGCGCGTGTCGAGGATCTGCACCAGCCGGCCCGCCGCGTCGATTTCGAGGATGAACGGAAGCTCCTTCTCCTCGAAGCCATAGGCCGGCAGGCGCTGGGATGGGTCGGGGTCCGCCTGTTTGCGCCGGTAGTAGTCGGCAAGTGCCTGCAGAATCATGCGCGCACCTCCACATCGTCGAACTCCGGCACCGCCACCACACCGCCCGTCATCTGCGCGCGGAAAAAGCGCGGCACAGGATCAGCCGGATTGCGGAAGTCGAGGTCATGCAGCATGAAGCCGAGATCGCGTGTCTCGGGGATCGGCGGTGGCTCGGCGCTCAGATCCGTCACCAGCCGGAATGCGGTGGCGAATTCCCGGCTGCCGAGATAGGGCTGGTTCACGCACTGGCCCTTGGCGGCGCGGCGCTCGAACATCTCGCGGTATTTCCCCAGCGTCTCGCCTGGCGGCGCGTTGGGCTGCAAGCACAGCTCGGCGTGCAGGCGATAGGCCACGTCGCGCAGAAAGAGGCCCGCGCGCTGCTGGCGCTCCTCCTCGATGTAGAGCGCCAGATTGCCGCTGCCGGCGCGCATGGCGCTCTCGACGTTGCGCGTGGAGACCACACTGGCGACTTCGTTCCTGCGCAGGTTGATCCAGCGGATGGGCGCGAGCACCTCGATGCGCCGCACCCGCCAGCGGATGGCCGGCTTCCACAGAATGGCCTCG
>DAOKZK010000078.1:0-5929 GCA_035325645.1 Candidatus Macondimonas sp.
GGCATCGATCCAGCCCTGGCGGTAGGCGATCTCCTCGGGGCAGGCGATCTGCAGACCCTGGCGCGCCTGCATTACCTGCACGAAATTGGCGGCGTCGAGCAGGGAATCGTGGGTGCCGGTGTCGAGCCAGGCGTGCCCGCGACCCAACCGTTCCACCCGCAGGTGCCCGTCGGCCAGATACGCGTTGTTGAGATCGGTGATCTCGAGTTCGCCGCGCGCCGAGGGCCGCAGTTGGGCCGCGCGGGCGGGGGCGGTCTCATCATAGAAGTACAGCCCGGTGACGGCATAGTTCGAGCGCGGCCGGGCGGGCTTTTCCTCGATCGAGGACGCCCGGCCCGCGGCATCGAAGGTCACCACGCCGTAGCGCTCGGGATCGCGCACCCAGTAGCCGAACACCGTCGCGCCGTCCGTCTGCGCGCTCGCGGCACTGAGCGATTCGGCCAGGCCGTGACCGAAGAAGATGTTGTCGCCGAGGATCAGCGCCGAGGGCGTGCCGGCGAGGAAATCGGCACCGATCAGCAGCGCCTGGGCGATGCCATCGGGTTCGGGCTGCACGGCGTAGCGCAGCGTCATGCCCCACTGGCTGCCGTCGCCGAGCGCGCGGGCGAAGGCCGCGGCGTCATGCGGCGTGGTGATGACCAGCACCTCGCGGATACCGGCCAGCATCAGCGTGGACAGCGGGTAGTACACCATGGGCTTGTCGTAGACCGGCATGAGCTGCTTGCTCACGGCGACGGTCAGCGGATAGAGCCTCGTGCCGGAGCCGCCGGCGAGCAGGATGCCTTTGCGCAAAGCCGTCTGTGCCATCTTATAAACAGATCTACGAAGTTATGGTCTGTCAGGATAACGGTGCTTTGTGTCAATGTTCCGAATGGTCGTTATAGCCATTCAGGGAGTATGCGAAAAGGTGTCTGCAGGGTCGATGCCAAGAACCTCCAGTCCGGCCAGCTCGCACTCCAGTGCTGATATTTCGGCACGAATGACTTCATATTCTTCTTTTTTGCGGCGCAGGAATTGCGCCGTAGCCCACGCCTTGGCTTGTATGCCAGAAGGCGTGAGCAGGTATCTATGAGCAGACCTGTCGTGGCTGCGATGAAAGGCGCCGATCTTGATGTATCCCTTTTCGATCAGCGCACGCAGGCAATAGTTGATTTTGCCAACGCTCACGCCCATTTTCTTGGCAAGTTCACGCTGAGTCATGCTTGGATCCCGAGTCAGGATCTGCATGAGGCGGTAGCGAACTTCTTCGGGAGACATCATCGGACTCCGTTCAAGTAATGAACGGATGCTATCGAGACCCGATTCAAAAGGCAAATGAGGCTGAACCGCCCGCCTATATATCAGGAGCCGGTCGCTCTGGCCGCTTGCAGTGCGGCATACAGCGCTGTTCTGCTTACCTTGATTCGTGCAGCGGCCTCGCGGACGTTCAGCCCGTTGGCGATGTGTTTGCGGGCCTGCTGCAGCTTATCGGCGGTGACCACCGGCTTGCGCCCACCCTTGCGGCCTCGCGCCGCGGCCGCGGTCAACCCCACCTTGGTGCGCTCACGGATCAGATCGCGCTCGAACTGCCCCAGCGCGCCGAACACATGGAAGATGAGCCGTCCGCCGGGCGTGGTGGTGTCGATGGCTTCCGTCAGCGATCGGAACCCGACGCCCCGCGCTTCCAGCGCCCCGACCGTCTCGATCAGGTGCGGCAAAGAGCGCCCCAGCCGATCCAGCCGCCAGACCACCAGCACGTCGCCCTCGCGCAGCCAGTCCAGCGCATCAGCCAAGACGGGACGGTCGGCCTTGGCCCCGGAAGCCGTGTCCTCGAAGATCCGATCGCAACCCGCTTTGCGCAGTGCGTCCGTCTGCAGGGCCGTGTCCTGTTCCGCCGTCGATACCCGTGCATAGCCGATCAGTGCCATGGTCCGCCCTTTTGTCCGTCAATCCGTCCGGCTATCTTAAAGTCCGACAACCCATCGAAACAGCCTGTTGCCGGACACTTTCCGGCCTGGCAGGCAAATGATCGTTTGACGGACAGCACGAGCAGCGAACCGACGGAAGCCAGAACCCCGGACAATCCAGATCAGCCCGTTCTGACCTCGTTGAGCAGATCCGGGTGCCGATCCAGCAGCTTGAACAGCTTGACCAAGGCCAGAGGCGGCCTGGTCTTGCCGTTCTCGTAGCGCGAGAAGGCATTGATGCCGCCACCAAAAATCTCGGCAGCCTCGCGCTGGCCGAGGTTGAGCTTCTTGCGCACCCTGACAATGAATGCCGGATCAACGATGGCCGCGTTCACTTGTCTGTTGAACGCCTGTATCTCGCGCATGACGCGATCGGTTTCAGTCATGTCGGTGATGGACTCATCGCATGCGGGGCAAAAGTCGGCCGTCACCGCTGGAATCACGGTGGTCTCGCCCTTGTAGGTGTAAGGCAGGTCGCGGGTGTCATGGATCAGTTCCGCCGCGCCGCAAACGGGGCATTTCATGGTCACAGCTCCTTGAAGGACACGATCAGCACGTCATCGATGACCGTCAGCTTCAGATACACATCGCCCACCTGCGTGCTGGGGCGGTATACGTCCTGCCAGATCGTGTGATCGGCATGGGTGGTCATGCTCTTGTAGAAGTCCGCCGGCTTGAGCGCCATCAGCACGGCCAGCATGTCGGAGAGTTCCAATCCCAACGCGGCAGCTCCAACCCGGGCCGAGTGGGTCGCACGGACTTTGCCCGCATCCACGAAGGCTTTGACCACGGTCAGCTTGCAGTGCGGGGTTGACTTCTCCATGTGTACACCATAACCAACTTGGTTACACTTGGCAAGTTGGTTAAACTCGAGGTTTCTGGTGGTGCCGGCTTCGTTGCTTCGCGCAGATAACTGCTGACCACATTGACTGTTACCGCGAGGGGACAAGTGACCCTTCGGAAGGATGTGCTGCAACACCTCGGCATCAAACCGGGCGACAAGATCGATCTGGACTTGTTGCCCGATGGTCGGAGCGTCATCAAGGCGGCCCAGCCAGGATGAACACCAGAAGGAAAGAGCGTGACGAAGCCCACCGCCCTGCCCGATGAGCCGCTTTTCATCACCGAGGAAATCGCGGCCGGGCATGTAGCTGGCTATCGCTCGCATGGGCCGCTTGCGTGACGTGCTGGCCCGTATGACCGATGACGAGCTGGCCTTGCAGCCGGGCGAGATCGCCAACCAGGTGCGCGAGCGCCGGCGGGTGCGGGTGCTGACCCCAGGTGATCTGGCCGAGCAGGCCCGGCGGTGAACTGAAAAAAGGCCTGTCCCAACCTGCTCGCATGATTTACAGTTTTCTGTAAAATGAGAATTTCTCAAAAGAAGAAAGGATGAAAACATGATTGTCGGGCTTCTGAACCAGAAAGGCGGGGTAGGCAAAACCACCCTTAGCGTGAACCTGGCGGCCAGCCTGGCACGCACCGGCACGCGGGTGCTGCTGATCGACGCCGACCCCCAGGGCAGCGCCTTGGATTGGGCCGCAGCGCGCGAAGGCGAGCCGCTGTTTTCCGTGGTCGGCCTGCCCAGGGCAACCGTTCATAAGGAAATCGGCCAGATCGGCCACGGCTACGACCACATCATCATCGACGGCCCCCCGCGAGTTACCGACCTGGCGCGGTCGGCCATCATGGCCGCCGACGTGGTGCTGATCCCAGTGCAGCCATCGCCCTACGACATTTGGGCGGCTGTCGAAGTGGTGAAGCTGATCGATGAGGCCCGCGTTTACAAACACGGCTTGAAAGCCGCCTTTGTTGTTAATCGCAAAATCGCAAATACGGCAATCGGTCGCGACGTGGGCGAGGCGCTGGCTGCATACCCGGTTCCATCGCTGGCGGCCAGCATCACCCAGCGTGTGGTTTTCGCCGAGGCAGCGGCCCAGGGCTTGGCCGTGCATGAGATTGACCAGGAAGGGCCGGCAGCGGCCGAGATTGAGGCCGTCACGGCCGAGCTGATGGAGTTCGCACGATGAGCACAAAGAAAGTTCAGATTGGCACCAAGCCAACCAACAAGCCCATACCGGCCTCAGCCGATGCATGGGTGGAGAGCCGCAGCAACGGCGACGAGCCGGAGCAGATGAAGCGCCTCACCATTGACGTGCCAGAAAGCCTGCATCGGTCGATCAAGGCACAATGCGCTATGCGTGGCACCAAGATCGCCGATGAAGTGCGGGAGCTGCTTTTGAAGAAATACGGACAATCGTAAAATCGCAATTGTACTTTAGCTGAAGGTTTCCGCCATGCCGCGCAAGCAAGCCAAGCCAAAGCCCACTGAAGGGCAGCCGTCGCTGCTCGACGGCGTGGTATCCAACGACTCCCGGCACGCGGACATTTCTGGCGTAGCCGTCGAGGTGTCGCGCGAAAACGCGGAAATCATAGGCGCGTTCGAGAAGGACGCCTTGAGCTTCGATGACGTGCTAGAAAGCCAGCATGTTCCAGCCGAAGGACTGGGCGAATCACCGGATGGCATAGGCAGCGCCCATCAGCAGCGCCTTTCCAAGCTGCGCGAGCATCACCGCGTGCTGTCCGAGCTTATCGTGAGCGTCAACCGCGACCTAGCGCGGATCGCCGTCAAGGCTGGCAGCATGGAGACGCCCGAGGCCCGCGAGCTGCTGCCCCGGCTGCGAAGCCTGCAAGAGCAGCGAATCGCCATTGAAGCCGAGACTCAAGACGAGATGAAGGCTCTCAAGGCTCTGGAGCGTCGCCTAGCCAAGGTGCCGCACGATGGCAACAACCGGGGAGGGTTAGTCAAAGTCCGCCACCCAAACCGAGATTTCTTTCTGGCCGACCTATTCGACTACGCGATGAAGGATGACGGCGCTTCGATGGAAGCACCGATCTTTACCCTATCAACCAAGCCAGACCTTTCGATTTGGGAATGGCGCTCGAAGGACGGGAGTAAATACGTCAAGGTTGCCCCGTCCGTGATGGGCCGCGCAACCCAGCATGACAAGGACGTGCTGATTTACGTCGTCAGCCAGCTTGTCGAGGGCCTGAACCGGGGCAGGGATGACGCCAAAAACCGCACCGTCAGGTTCACGGTGTATGACTTCTTGGTGACAACCAACCGGCAGACCAGCGGTGACGGCTATCAGCGGTTGCACGAAGCCTTCGAGCGGCTGCGAGGGACGAGCATCACGACAGACATTCGGACTGGAGGGGAGAGGGTAAAACAAGGTTTCGGCATCATCGACGAGTGGCGCATCATCGAAAAATCCAAGTCGGATGAACGCATGATCGCGGTCGAGGTCACGCTTTCCCGCTGGCTATATAACGCTGTGCAAGCGTTCGAGGTGCTGACCATACACCCAGACTATTTCCGGCTACGTAAGCCGCTGGCACGGCGTCTGTATGAGATCGCACGCAAACACTGCGGCCACCAGTCCCAGTGGACAATCGGCCTAGAACTTCTCCAAGAGAAGGCCGGCAGCAAGTCCACTCTCAAAGAGTTCCGTCGGGCGCTACGCGCCATCCAAGACGATGACAGCCTGCCCGAGTACCGCTTCGTTCTCGGCCACGATGACAAGGCGACGTTCTACGTCCGCGACACACAGCGGCTGGTGAGGGGCATCGCTAAACGCATCGAGGGCGACGCGTGACACGTCGTTTCACCCACCTTTCTGTGGATGGGCACGTCGTTTCACCCACCTTTTTCTGTGGATGGGCACGTCGTTTCACCCACCTTTGACACGTCGTTTCACCCACCGCCAGAATCTGCAAGCATTTGTCATTTAAGAAAAATATGTGTGTTTTTAAGGCCGTAACGCGCGCGCGCGATTCTTAACAATAAAATCTTTAACATCCCGGAACCGATACCGCTGGTGACGACCCACCCCCTGCTGCAACTCCACCGCTTCCGCCAAAGTCAAACACCCAGCGGCCTTTGGCCGCGCCGAAGGGGGGCAAGCCCCCCTTCTCGATCCCACCCG
>DAOKZK010000079.1:0-5553 GCA_035325645.1 Candidatus Macondimonas sp.
TCATGGCTCCATCTTCTCAAGAGTTGGAGCCTCCGGAAAAACCGGGGCGGTTCATAAGCGCGTGCTCGATTTCTCTATGTTTGTCGAACCGCAGCCGAGCGAGGCGGATATTGAGGACCTGCTGCCGGTTGACCTCTACATCGCCGCCTTCAACACCGCCTATGCCAAGGAACTCAACGCGACCGCGCTGACGGCCGCCGAGCTTGGCGCTCATCCGCGCGTGGTTGAACGCATCAACCAGTGGCTGAAGGCAAAGGGCATCACGCTGCTGAGAGATGGCGGTTTCAACCACTATCGTGTCGCCCAAGCGTTGGTACCGGCACTCACCATCTCCGAATTAGAGCCACACGAGCTGGCGCGATTTGAACGACTGTTTACGAAGATTGGAGAGATTCTGTGACTGCATCAAGTTGCGCCGCGCTAGCCGAAGCCAATGGGACCGGGCGATGCGAAGGCTAAACACGGTCCTTCACCAGCCCGATTTCTGCCGATATCCGGCAGTGCATCGTCGCCTGTCACTCGTAGTGGCTCCAGAGCCGCAGCACCTTGACGGTTCTTTCCTCCGCGAGCACCTGATAAACCAGCCGGTGCTGGATGTTGATGCGTCGCGAATAGGTGCCGGCCAGATCGCCGATCAGCTTTTCGAACGGCGGCGGTCGTTGAAACGGATCGTTTTCCAAGATGGCCAGCAAGGCCTGGGCTTTCGGTTTCAATCCATGCGCGGCCAGCTTGAGCGCGTCTTTCTGCGCCTGCCGGGTGTAGACCAAGCGCCACGCTACCACTCGAGATGATCACCGCATTCATCGATCGGCGCCGCCATGCCTTCGCGGATCGATTCCCGCATGCCGGGTACCGAGAGCAGGAACAGGGTTTCCTGAATGGACTCCCAATCTTCTTCGGACACTAGAACGGCGTTGTTGCGCTTGCCCGAGATCCGCAGGGGCTGGTGCGTGGATGCGGCCTCGTCGATCAGGCGGTAGAGCTTGGCGCGGGCTTCGCTGGCGGTAATGGTCGTCATGGCTTGCCTCCTCAAGGATGCGTGTCGGCATGGTACGCGCTTTGGCGCGTACGCTAAATAGTACGCTTTGCGCCGTCGGTGGCTCCCTGCGGCTTTGGAAAGCCGGCAGGGACAGCTCCAGCGCAGCGCATATCCCCGATGCGGCGGCAAGTTGGTCGTCAAGGGAGTCCGATTGCTCGCCACAGTGGAACAACGCGAAGGCACGCCCGGGAGCAAGCATTTGGAGCTTGCAGCGGTACCTCGTCTCAAATCCCGGTAATCAGTAAATCGAGCGCGGAAATGATCTCGTGGCGCTGGGCCGTGAGTTCGGCAACCACCGCTCCCAACTATTCTTGGCAACGCCGGCAAGCTGAGGAGTCACCATCACAAACCTTTCCCCGTCGATCATGAAGACCGGCATCAGCGTCTTGATGGCTTTGCCCTGCATCGCGGTTGCCCGCGCCAAGGGCGCCACAACCCGGGTCCCGAGATCGGCGATCAGGTCGCTCTGGATATCCAGAAGGTAGGGGTAGGCCGCGCTGGACTCGGGGTTGGCGTTCCTGTGCACCGAGAACTGCGCCATCAAAAGGATCTCAGACTGTCGCTGAATACCCCTTCGGCTTCAACCTGCTGGTTGTAGGCGTCGATGGCGGCCCGGTTCTCGGCCAGCCATTGCTCGCGCTGGCGCTGGCGGAGCACTTCGACCAGAGCCTGCTCCAAGGTGGCGGAGAGGTTGATCTTCAGATACCGCGCCTTGGCGAGAAGATCGGCGTTGATGCGCAGGCTGGCGGGGCGATTGTGGGCTTGGGGTCGTAGGATGTGGTCATCGCGCTACCTGCGTATCAGCGTGCGTATATGCTATGCGCGGACGGCTCATCTGGCCACCACGCGTGAGCCGCGCAATCGATCCAGCGCTCGGGCGGAGCCGCGCAAGATGGGGCGCAGGCCGGTGAATCGAAATATCGACACGCAGCACGGCTTCGGATCAGCGGAATGAAGCGATCGATCCAAGGGTTCGCAATGGCCGGTGTCGCTTTCGCGGCGCTGCTCTCGGGCTGCGCCTCGACGACGGTCGAGACCTCGGGCACGCCGCTCGGGCGTCCTTTGTGCGCATCGGCCGAGTCGCGGCTGCCGGTGGCGATCTACTGGCTGCCGCAGTGGCGCCCCAACCAGAAGGAGCCGGCGGCGCGCGAGGCGCTGGCGCAGCGCGGCATCGAGGATTTCGTCGCCCGGCATCCCTGCCTGACCCTGACAGCGCTCGAGCGTCTGCCGGCCGGCGCGGGCACGCCTTCCGACGCGGCGCTGCTGCGTCAAGCCGCCGCCTTGAACCCGCCGCCCGAGCGCGTCGTGCTGATCGTGGTGCGGGAATTGGGGCCGCGGCTCCTGATCGGCCTGCCGATGGGCGTCGAGGGCGGCACAGAGGTGGTGATCGAGGTGCGTGTGCTCGATCCCACCGCCACCGCGCCGCTGGCCGATGCGCGCACCCAATGGCGCAACGGCGGCAAGTTCGTCATCAAGGGCGTCCGCTCGCTCGATGCCGACATGAGCGCAGCCCTGACCGCGGCGCTCATGCCCGCATCGGCGTCCCGTTGAGCATTCGCTGATCATTACCAGCCGACATGATCTGTCAATCTGAGCCTGCGGGCGATACGAACGGGCTGAGACCGGGGTCGGACTCGAATCGATTTCACCGTTGATGCTGGGCCACCCGCGCGCGGTGCCGAGGCGCGCGTCGGGTATCCCTCATTGAGTCAAGTGGGTCATTACAGAAATACAAAGACTGCTGGCCTGAGCCAATCTCGTAGTCTTGACGTTGCCTAGGCCATTTGTCGCCGCGACCAGCGCGTTCGTAAGCGTCCCGTCAAACACGCAACGCGAAAGTAGAGCTTTCGGCTTTATTGGCTGTGGCGCTCTGTGGGCGTCTTAGTAGCATGGCGAGTCTTGGCGAGGCACCGCTCGTTGTGCCTGATTGTCCACCACCAAACCGCCTCGCGGATGTCTGCGAGGCGCCGACAGGGCTACCGAGCAAGCACCTCCCGGGGCGTGCGGTTAATTCGCTTGATACTTGCGTTCTGGTCTGGCTTTCCCGTTTGGGCCATCATCCTCCCGCATGCCGGCAGCACGATAAGGAGATCAGGCATTGAAGTATCGCGACCTGCGGGAGTTCATGGCCCACCTGGAGCGGCAGGGGGAGCTCAAGCGCATCACCGCGCCGGTCGATCCGCACCTCGAGATGACCGAAATCTGCGACCGGGTGCTGCGCGCCGGCGGGCCGGCGCTGCTGTTCGAGCGGCCCAAGAACGCGCAGATTCCGGTCCTGGGCAATCTGTTCGGCACCACGCGCCGGGTGGCGCTGGGGATGGGCGCGGAGGATCTAGCGGCGCTGCGCGAGATCGGCCATACGCTGGCTTTCCTGAAGGAGCCCGAGCCCCCCAAGGGGCTGCGCGATGCCTGGAACAGCCTGCCGATCATGCGCAAGGTGCTGGACATGGCGCCCAAGACCGTGCGCTCCCCGGCCTGCCAGCAACACGTGTGGGAGGGGCGCGAGGTGGACCTGTCGCGCCTGCCGATCCAGACCTGCTGGCCAGGCGATGTCGGTCCGCTCATCACCTGGGGCCTCGTGGTCACGCGCGGGCCGCACAAGACGCGCCAGAACCTCGGCATCTACCGCCAGCAGGTGATCGGGCCGAACCGCGTGATCATGCGCTGGCTGGCGCATCGCGGCGGGGCGCTGGACTTTGCCGAATGGCAGCGCGCCCATCCCGGCCAAGCCTTTCCGGTGGCGGTGGCGCTCGGCGCCGATCCGGCCACCATCCTGGGCGCCGTCACGCCGGTGCCCGATACGCTGTCGGAATATGCCTTTGCGGGCCTGCTGCGCGGCTCGCGCACCGAGCTGGCACAATGCCGGGGCTCGGACCTGCAGGTGCCGGCCAGCGCCGAGTTCGTGCTGGAAGGCCACATCCACCCCGACGACACGGCGCTGGAGGGCCCGTTCGGCGACCACACCGGCTATTACAACGAGGTCGAGCGCTTCCCGGTGTTCACCATCGACCGCATCACCCACCGCGACCAGCCCATCTACCACAGCACCTACACCGGGCGGCCGCCGGACGAGCCGGCCGTGCTGGGCATGGCGCTGAACGAGGTCTTCGTGCCCATCCTGCAGAAGCAGTTTCCGGAGATCCTGGATTTCTACCTGCCGCCGGAGGGCTGCTCCTATCGCCTGGCGGTGGTGCGCATGCGCAAGCAGTATCCGGGGCACGCCAAGCGGGTGATGTTCGGGGTGTGGTCCTTCCTGCGCCAGTTCATGTACACCAAGTTCGTGATCGTGGTGGACGAGGACATCGACGCGCGCAACTGGGCCGATGTGATCTGGGCCATGACCACGCGCATGGACCCGGTGCGCGACGTGCATCTGGTCGAAAACAGCCCCATCGATTACCTGGACTTTGCCTCGCCGGTCGCCGGTCTGGGTGGCAAGCTGGGCATGGACGCCACCAACAAGTGGCCCGGCGAGACCACGCGCGAATGGGGCCGGCCGATCACCATGCCGCCCGAGGTCAAGGCACGCGTCGATGCGCTGTGGCCCAAGCTGGGCCTGTGAAAACTTTCGCCCATCCGGCGACGAAATTGATCCCGAGGGGATGCGCCGCGACAGGGATTCTGGAAAACTGAACGCTTGGTCAACCGCTCGATGGGGTCGCGTGCGGCCCATCCCGTCCGATGTGAAGGAGTTCGACGATGCAATTGATGCCTGGCAATCCCGCCCCCGATTTCACCCTGCCCGACGCCGGCGGCAAGACCGTGTCGCTGGCGGATTTCAAGGGCCGGCCGCTGGTGCTGGTGTTCAGCCGCTATGTCGGCTGCCCGGTGTGCCAGATGACCGCCGTCGAACTGACCCGCATGGCGCCCGATTTCGAGCGCGCCGGTGCGGCGCTGGCCATCGTGTTTCAGTCGAGTCCCGAGCGGCTGGCGGCCTTCGCCCAGCGTCAGGCTCAGGGGGCGGTCATGCTCGGTGATCCAGAGGGCCGGGTCTATGCGGACTACGGCGTGGAAGCCAGCCTCGCGGGCTATCTGGCGCCGGGCAACCTGCCGGTCATTTTCCGCGCCATCCGCCAGGGCTATGGCCATGGTGCCTTCGAAGGGCGGGAGACGCAGCAGCCGGCTGCCTTCGTGATCGATGCGGCGGGTCAGGTCCGCCAGGCTCACTACGGTCGCACCATCACCGATCTGCCCGAGCCCGGCGTCCTGCTCGCCGAGGCGCGTGCGCTGGGCGCGTCCCAGGCAGCTTGATTCAGGTGGTTCAGACCGCTTCGGGCAGGCAGGCGGGCAAGCCGTGCCGGAGTGTGGGATAACGCAGCCGGATGCCCAGTTCCTTGAGCATGCGGCGGTTGTCGAGCCGTTTGGATTCGTTGAGAAAGGACAGCAGGGCCGGGCTCAGGACGGCCTGGGCCTCGTCCATGCTGATGATGGGCGGCGCGTCGAGCCCAAGCAGGTCTGCGATCTGCAGCATGTAGTCGGTCATGCTGGTGGGGTGGCCGTCGCTGACGTTGTAG
>DAOKZK010000080.1:0-5474 GCA_035325645.1 Candidatus Macondimonas sp.
AGCGACAGCATGGGCTCGCGATGGGTGACGCTGCCAAAAGCGGGAGATGGCGCGCCGCCCACGCGCTGGGTCGGCGAATCGGGCGTGACGAGCGCCGGATGGGCTGCCTCCAGCGCCTGCAGGCGACGCATCAGCGCGTCATAGTCGGCATCGCTGATTTCGGGCGCGTCGAGGACGTAGTAGCAATGGTCGTGATGGCGAATGGCGGCGCGCAGACGCTCGATCTCGGCCTGCGCCGCGGCGTGGTCGGAACCCGCCATCACGCCTCCGCCGGCAACTCGTCGAGCAGCGACTGATAACTCATGGCCGTGAGGGGCACGCGCCGCCCGTCGAGCACCTCACCCCCGAGCCGATCAGCCAGCGTCAGTGCGGCGCGGTGCATGGCCGCCAGAATGTCGCGCGCAGCCCAGGGCCCGGGCAGCACGGCAAACACCGTCAATCCCGGCGTGCGCAAAGTCTCCATCGCCTCGATATCGAAACGGCCGGGCTCCAGCGCGTTGGCGACGCAGTACACCGCCCCCGTGCCGTGCTCGCTGCGACGATAGAAGATGTCGCGCTCACCTGGCGTCAGATGCAATTCCCGGAACACCTGCGCCAGATCGCTACCGGCAAAACCCTGCGGATCGCGCGCCATGACGTAGAACACCAGCACGCGGCCTTCGAGGCGGCTTTCACGAGCCGTCGGCGCACGCGGTGCGGGCTCCAGCACAGGCGGGGCAGCCGCGGAGCCTCGAGGCGCAGCGGGCGGCGTCGCGACGCCGTCGCGCACGACCACATCATCCGGCGCCGCCGACTCGACCCAATCCTCCGGGTCTTCCTCCGCCGGCACCTCGGCCTCCCAGGTGTCCTCCCCTTCCCAAGCCGGCTCGAGGCGCTCATGGTCCTCGTCCGCCCGGGCCTTGCGCGACTGCGTCCAGCGCCAATGCGCATAGATGCCGACCAGCACGATGAGGCCCGCGACGAAGATCAATCCCTGCAATGCACTCATGGCTTACCTGCTTGGCTACATGTGGACATCGGACGCCACCAGCGCACTGGCGCGTTCCAGATCGACCGCCACCATGCGCGACACGCCCGGTTCCTGCATGGTGATCCCGATCAGGTGCTCGGCCGCGGTCATGGTGGTCTTGTTGTGAGTGACAAAAATGCACTGTACCCGTTCCGCCATCTCCCGCACCAGATCGCAGAAGCGGCCGACGTTGGCCTCGTCCAGCGGCGCGTCGACTTCATCGAGCATGCAGAACGGCGCCGGGTTGAGCTCGAAGATGGCGAACACCAGGGCCACCGCGGTCAGCGCCTTCTCGCCGCCCGAGAGCAGATGGATGGAGCTGTTGCGCTTGCCGGGCGGGCGGGCGATGACGCGGATGCCGGGCAGAAGA
Organism: Candidatus Macondimonas sp.; assembly: GCA_035325645.1. Lineage (GTDB taxonomy): Bacteria > Pseudomonadota > Gammaproteobacteria > UBA5335 > UBA5335 > Macondimonas. The sequence goes on from DAOKZK010000080.1 coordinate 1,380, forward strand.
TTCCCGTCACCCTCCAGCTCCAGCCGCGCCTCGCCGCCGCCGAACAGCTTGGGAAAGGTGGCCTGAAACACCGCATTCAGGCGCTCGAAGGTCTCGGCGAACAGCGCCCGCGTTTCCCGATCCATGCGCCGCATCGCGGCTTCCAGGGTCTCCAGCGCCTCGGTGAGATCGGCATGCTGGGCTTCGAGTCCCGCGATCCGACCGGCAAGCTCGGCATGATCCTCGACCGCCGCGAGGTTCACCGCGCCCATGCGCTCGATGCGCCGCGCCAGAGCGTCGCCATCCTCCAGCAATCTTTGCTCGGTGTCGCGCGCATCGAGCCGCGCGGCCGCGGCCACGGGGTCCTCTCCTTGGGCGTGCAGATAAGCAGCGAGATCCTCGCTGCGCAGACGCGCTTCCTGATGACGCAGGCTCAGGGCCTCCAGCTCGGCGTCCTCGGCCTTGATCCGGTAGGCGAGGCTCTGGGCGTCCAGCTTGAGCTGCTGCAGGGTCTGCTCGAGCGATTCGACCCGCTGCCGCGCCGTGGTCAGCGCGGCATCGATCCGCTCGCGTTCGGCGTGCGCCTCGGCGAGCGCCGCATCCAGCGCCTGCAGCGGCGCTTGCCGCGCGGTCTCATCGGCGTCGAGCTCGGCCAGTCGCGCGCTCAGCCGCTCGGCTTCGGCCTGCAGCGCCTGCAGGCGCAGCGCCTGGGCGCGGCCCTCGCCTTGGGCGCGTTCGAGCTGGAGCGTGAGGTCATGGCGCCGCCGGTCGAGCGCCGCCGCCTCCTGCGCGAGGACGTCCCGGCGCGCTGCCTCGGCGGTGCGTTGCCGGGTCTGTGCGTCGAGCTCGGCGCGGCTCGCCGCGATGCGCTCATCCAGCGCCAGGAGAGCCGCACGGGCCTGCGCCCATGCGGCGTCGAGCGTGGCTTGCTGTTCCCCGATTTCGGATTCTTCCCGCTGGCGCCGGGCGACATGCGCCTCGGCCTGAGCGGCCGCAAGCTGGGCCCGCTCCAGGTTGTGACGGGCGGCCGCATGGGCCTGCTGGGCGCTGCGCCAGGCTGCCTCGGCCGCCTGCCGCGCCGCATCCTGCGTGGTGAGCGCCGCGAGCGCCGCCTCGTGCTCGCCGCGCGCGGCATTCGCCGCAGCTTCGAGGTCGGCGGCCGCTCGGCATGCCTCGCGCCACTCCCGCTCCCGCAGCAGCACGCCCTCGGCGCCAGCCGCACCGGCGCGACCGCCGCGCACCCAACCGGGCCCCAGCCACCATCCCTCGGGCGTGATCACCGATTCATGCGGCGCAAGCTGCGCCACGCGGGCGCGCGCCGTCGCGAGATCGGGCGCAATCTGCACCGTTTCAAGGACGGATTCGAGCGCGCCGGCGCCCTGCACCTGTCCGGCCAGGCGCTCCGGGAGCGGAGTCCGGCGCCCGGCGGCACCGTCGATCCAGGCCAGCGCCGGCCCCTCGGAATCGAGCTTTGCCGGCAACTGCCCCAGAGGGTCGTCCAGTACCTGGGCGTGCAGCCAATGGGCCAGCACGGTTTCCACCGCCCGCTCCCAACCGCGCGCCACCGTCATGCATGCGACCAGCGGCCGCGCGGCAGGCGGAGCCGCGAGGCCCGGAGCCGCCCTGGGGCTGTGCTGGCGACGCAGCGCCTCGAGCGCGGCGAGCTGGCCGCGGGCGCGCTGCCAGTCGCCCTGCGTCTGATCGAGGATGTGCCGGGCCGCTTGCTCCACCTCTCGCTGCCGCGTCCAGGCGGCCCTCGCCTGCTCGAGCGCGGCCTTTGCCGCAGACTCCCGCGTTCCGGCCTGTTCGAGCGCGCCCTCAGCGGCGCTCACCGCCGCCGCCAGCGCAGCCACATCCGGCGCCGCCTCGCCCTGCAGACGCTGCAGGCGCCGCGCGCATTCGGCCAGGCGCTGCTGCAACTGCTCGGCCTGAGCGGCAGCGCCGGTCTGCTCCCGGCGCAGGCGCTCCCAGGCGCTGCGCGCCGCCTCCGTCGCCTGATCGCGCTGCCTCAGCGCCGCCGCCTGTTCGGCCTGCGCGGTCTGCGCGGCCTGCCGCTGGGTGTCGAGCGCGGCGAGCTGTGGGCTCAGCTCGGCTATCAGCGCCTGCGCCTGCTCGGCCAGCGCCGCCGTTGCCGCCCGTTCGCGGGCCAGCTCTGCCATGCGCGCGGCGAGCTGCTCGCGCTCGGCGCGCGCGCGGGCGGCGGCGGCCCGCTGGTGATCGCGCTCCTGTTCGAGGCGGGCGAGCGTGGCCCCGGCGGTGAACTGGCGTTGCTGCAGGGCTTCGAAGGCCCGGAGCGCATCGAGCCGCGCCGCCTCCTCTTGCTGCTGCGCGGCTTCCCCGCGCTCGCGCTCGGCCTCGAGCCCGGCACGGATGGCCGCGTGACGCGCGCGCTCGGCCTCGAGCCCGGTCAGTTCGTCCTGGCGCTGGCACCAGCGCCAGGACGCGAGCCGGATGGCGACCGCCCGCTCGCGTTCGCGCAGCTCCAGGAACTGCCGGGCGCTCTGCGCCTGACGCGCGAGGGTCTGCAACTGCCGGCCGAGTTCCTCGCGCACGTCGCCGAGGCGGGCCAGATTGTCGCGGGTCTGGGCGATGCGGGTTTCCGTTTCCCGGCGCCGCTCGCGGTAGCGCGAGACCCCCGCGGCTTCCTCGACCAGCGTGCGCAGTTCCTCCGGACGCGCCTCGATCAGGCGGCTGATCATGCCCTGCTCGATGATGGCGTAGCTGCGGGGGCCGAGCCCGGTGCCGAGGAACAGATCGGTGACATCGCGCCGGCGGCAGCGCGTGTCGTTGAGGAAATACTGCGACTGGCCGTCGCGGCTCAGCACCCGGCGCACGACGATCTCGCGGTAGCGCCCCCACGGGCCGTCCAGCCGCCCGGCGCTGTTGTCGAAATGCAGCTCGATGCTGGCCTGGGCGATGGGCGCGCGGCTGCCCGAGCCGTTGAAGATGACGTCGGCCATGGCGTCGCCGCGCAGATGGCGCGCCGCGCTCTCCCCCATCACCCAGCGCACGGCGTCGATGAGGTTGGATTTGCCGCAGCCGTTGGGCCCCACGATGCCCACCCGGTTGCCGGGGATGGGGATCAGGGTCGGTTCGACGAAGGATTTGAATCCGGCCAGCCGGATGGCCGTCAGCCGCATGGGACGGTAGACACGTCGGGAAGGCCCGCCTCGAGGCATTGGGATATAATGGCGGGCTCGATTTTGCACAGGATGGCCACGCCATGTCCATGCCCGCCCCCGGCGCGCCCACGCCCGCACTGCTCGAAACCTTCCCCAACCCGCATCCGGAACGCGACTACACCATCCGCATCCGGATCCCGGAGTTCACCTGCCTGTGCCCCAAGACCGGACAGCCGGACTTCGCCGTGCTGCACCTGGAATACGTCGCCGATCAGCGCTGCGTCGAACTCAAATCGCTCAAGCAGTACATCTGGGCCTACCGCGACCAGGGCGCGTTTCATGAAGCCGTGACCAACCGCATCCTCGGCGACCTCGTCACCGCCTGCGCCCCGCGCGCCATGCGCCTCACCGCCGAATTCAACGTGCGCGGCGGCATCTACACCCACGTCATCGTCGAACACCGCGCCCCGGGCTGGACCCCGCCCGCCCCGCTGCATCTGCCCTGATCTGTCGCGCTCCGGGCCGCACATCGTCGCGCAGTCAGGCAAAGCCACTCCGCTACTGCAGCGCTTGATTGTCTACTGAGATGTGAAGCCGAAGGGTATCCGTAAAGGCCTTTGAAGATACCGAGGGGATGCCGCCTGTGGTCATCCGAGTGGCCGGCTCGCTTTGACGTTGCGCTGGCCGTTCGTTAGCCGGCGAGTGACCGGATATATGCGCCGGCCAGGAAGTAGCCCGCAACGTTGAGCACCAACGTGACCCAAAAGACCGAGCGGAACTCCCGCTTCGAGGATTTATGCCTCAGCGTTTGTTGGGCAATCAACGCTCCCGGCCACCCACCGAAAAGCGCCAGCAAATGAAGGGTTTGTTCAGGAGTTCGCCATTCGCCACGCTGCGCGGCTGATTTGTCCATGGCGTAGGCCACAATGGTCACCAGACTGACGCCAAGATAGACCAAGGGCAACCAGTTCGGTGTATCCCCTTTGATACAACC
>DAOKZK010000081.1:0-4970 GCA_035325645.1 Candidatus Macondimonas sp.
CTCGGGTCATCTACCTCATCTCCGAAGTGGAGGCCTTCGAGCGGCGCGTCTCGCGCCATTCGACCTCCGCCCGGGCGTACCAGTGAGGAGGGCGGCCATGAGCGATCTGACCATCTTTCCCGCCGATATTGCCGAGATGTCGGTCAGCCAACTGGCTGCCCTGTCACCGATGCAGAGGCAAGAGATCTGCACGAACCTTGACGCCGCCATCGAGTGGCTCAAGAAGGCTCGGACCAAGTTCGATGCGGCACTGGATCAGTGCTACGGCGAACGTGGTCGTGCGGCCCTGCGTGAATCAGGCCGCGACTTCGGCACTGCTCACATCAGTGATGGCCCGCTGCGCATCAAGTTCGAGTTGCCGAAAAAAGTCAGCTGGAACCAGAAGCAGTTGGGCGAGATCGCGGAGCGCATCGTCGCATCCGGCGAGAACGTTGAGAGTTACCTCGACATCAAGCTCTCGGTGTCCGAATCCCGCTACACGAACTGGCCTCCGGCACTGCAGCAGCAGTTCGCCGCCGCCCGCACCGTGGATGCCGGCAAGGCGTCGTTCACCCTTTCCATCGATTCGGAGGAGTGACCATGAGCGCGATCATTCCCTTCCAGTTCGATGCTCACGCCGTGCGCGTACAGATCGACGAAGTCGGCCTGCCCTGGTTCAACGCCAATGACGTGTGCTCGGCGCTGGAGTTCACCAATCCGCACAAGGCTGTTGCCGACCACGTCGATGCCGATGACCTAACCAAACGTGAGGTCATCGACACACTCGGCCGCCAGCAACGCGCCAACTTCATCAATGAATCGGGGCTTTACGCGTTGATCCTCGGCAGCACCAAGGATACCGCGAAGCGCTTCAAACGCTGGGTGACCAGCGATGTATTGCCCGCCATCCGCAAGACCGGTGGCTATGCCGTATCCAGTAAGCAGACAGCGTTACCCGCGCCGACTCACGACCGTGTAAGTGCCATCCTGCTGATCGGGGAGGCTATCGCCAAGGTGCCGGGCGTCAAAACCGGCATTGCAATGGCCGCGACGCTGACCTGCATCCAGGAGAACACTGGCCTGGCCGTCGAGACGCTGCGCCGCACCCTTCCTGCCGCCGTCGATCCGATCTCCTCGCTCAATGCCACCCAACTTGGAAAGTTGCTGGGCCGTTCGGCCAAGGTTGCCAACCGGCTCCTGGCAGACCACGGGCTGCAGTTTCGCAACGATCGCGACGAGTGGGAATTGACCGAGGCCGGCGAGGCCTGGGCCGAGGCCATGCCGTACTCCCGCAACGGCCATTCCGGCTACCAGATTCTCTGGAATCCCGCCGTCGCAGAGCAAATCCGGGAGGCAGCGTGATGGACAAGCCTCTTCGCATCATCACAGCCGACGAACGGTTTGCGGAAAAGAGCGGCGCCAAGCTGACGCTGCTCGGCAAGAGCGGCATCGGCAAGACCAGCCAGCTCCGTACCCTGCCCGAGGCCTCGACCCTGTTCGTCGACCTTGAGGCTGGCGACCTCGCAGTAAAAGCATGGCGCGGCGACTGCGTCCGACCCGCCACCTGGCCGGAATTCCGGGACCTCGTCGTGTTCCTCGCTGGCCCGAACCCGGCGCTGCCGCCCGATGCGCCATTCTCCGAGGCGCATTACCGGCACGTCTGCGAAGGCTACGGCGACCCGGCCCGGCTGGCGAAGTACGACACATACTTCGTCGACTCGATCACCGTGCTCTCGCGCCTGTGCCTGACCTGGGCCAAGACGCAGCCGCAGGCTATCTCCGACCGTACCGGAAAACCCGATACCCGGGGCGCCTACGGACTGCTCGGCACCGAGATGATCGCCGCGCTGACCCATCTGCAGCATGCGCGGGACAAGAACGTCATCTTCGTCGCCATCCTCGATGAACGTCTGGACGACTTCAACCGGCGGGTCTTTGTGCCTCAGATCGAGGGATCGAAGACCGCGCTGGAACTGCCCGGCATCGTCGATGAAGTCGTGACGCTGGCCGAACTCAAGACCGACGAGGGAGAGCTTTACCGCGCCTTCGTCTGCCAGACGCTCAATCCCTGGGGCTATCCCGCCAAAGACCGTTCTGGCCGACTCGACCTCGTCGAGGAGCCGAACCTTTTGAAGCTCATCCGCAAATGCGCTGGCGACAACGCCGCCATCCATCACTGAAAGGACACGTAATGAACACCTGGACCGATTTCAACGACGCTGAACAACAGCAGGGCTTCGACCTCATCCCGAAGGGCACGGCCGTCAAAGTGCGCATGACCATCAAGCCGGGCGGCCATGACGATCCTGCGCAGGGCTGGTCCGGAGGCTATGCCACCGAGAGCTTCGACACCGGCAGCGTCTATCTCGCCTGCGAGTTTGTCGTGCTGGAGGGCCCGTTTGCCAAACGCAAGATGTGGTCAAACATCGGCCTGCAATCCCGGAAAGGGCCAGCCTGGGGCCAGATGGGTCGCAGCTTGATCCGGGGCATCCTCAATTCTGCCCGCAACGTCCATCCCCAGGACAACTCGCCTCAGGCTGCGTCCGCCCGGCGCATCCAGGGTTTCCATGAGCTGGACGGCATCGAGTTTCTTGCCCGCGTCGATGTCGAGAAGGATGCCAAGGGCGAGGACCGCAACGTGGTGAAGCTGGCCGTCGAGCCCGACCACAAAGACTACGCATCCCTGATGGGGGTGACCCCCAAGGCGCCTGGAGTCGGTAGTGCCGGAGCACCCGTGCCGACGGCAGCTCAACAGTCGACGACGCAGCGTCCGGCCGTCCCCGGCAAGCCGGCCTGGGCGCAGTAAGGGGGTAGCCATGACCGGAAAACGTTGTGGCAACTGCCGCCATCTCGACCCATCGAGCGCCGGCGACATTGGCGGTCTGCGCATCGCGCGCTGCCGCCGCCCGAAGGGGACGCGCATCGGCGCGACGTTCATTCGCAACCACTATGTCGAGCTCAATGCCCATTGCGCCAATCACGAAGCACGCGCCTGGCGTGGCGTGATGACAGGAGGCGCTCATGTATGAGCGGCAAATGCTGGGTCTGCAAACGGCAGGCGCGGGGGTTCGGCCATTCGGATGGCCGTTTCAAGATCGCCGACCCCCGGCGCTATCCCCTCGACTGGGTGTTCTGCAGCTGTCGCTGCCAGGACATCTTTCACACTCTTTACGGCCGGCGCCTGGCGGCCGAGGAGCGCGGGGAGGCGCTCATGGTTGATGCGAGCGAGATCGAAATCGCGGCGATGCGCGATTGCCTGAAGTCCTTCGGGGAGGCGGCTGCGCAAATCGGCTTTGACAAACCACTCGGGGCGTATTCGGAAGCGGAGGCGATGACGGTTGTCGATGCCATCGTCACACGTTATACCGAGGCGCTGACCGAGCATCACGAACGGGCAAGCACGCCGCCGCTGCGCGGCGTGCCGGCGGCCGAGGTTGTCCGCGATCCGTTTGCTGATCTGAAGGATGACCTGCCTTGGGATGAACCGAAGGGAGGGAAGCCATGATGGACTTCAACTCCCCATCGAGCATCTCCGGCCAGGTCACTGCCCTGGTCGATGCCGGGATGCAGCAGGCTCGCGCCCGGCAGACCGAACGCCAGTACCTCGGGGCCTCGCGTCTCGGTGTGGCCTGCGAGCGCGCACTGCAGTTCGAGTACGCCAAGGCACCCGTTGACCACGGGCGTGATATCCCCGGGCGGATGCTTCGCATCTTCGAGCGTGGCCACGTCATGGAGGACTGCATGGTGACGTGGCTGCGGGATGCTGGATTCGACCTGCGCACGCGGAAGGCCGACGGCGAGCAGTTCGGCTTCTCGGCGGCAGGCGGCCGACTCCAGGGGCACATTGACGGCGTCATCGTCGGTGGCCCGGAGGGCTTCGCCTATCCCGCGCTATGGGAATGCAAATGCCTCGGCAACAAATCCTGGCGCGAGCTGGAGAAGAACGGACTCGCCGTCGCCAAACCCATCTACGCCGCGCAAGTGGCGATCTACCAAGCCTATCTCGAACTGCACGAGCACCCGGCGATCTTCACGGCGCTCAATGCCGACACGATGGAGATCTACACCGAGCCCGTGCCCTTTGACGCAGCCCTAGCCCAACGCATGTCCGATCGGGCGGTGAAGGTCATCACGGCCACTGAGGCGGGAGAACTCCTGTCGCGCGCCTTCAATGACCAAACCCACTTTGAATGCCGGATGTGCGCATGGCAAGACCGCTGCTGGAGGATGCAAGCATGACCGAAAACAAGCAGGGCCAGGTTTCGCGAGCCAAAGGCGAGAAGGTACGAAGCGACTGGCACAGCAGTACTCTGGCGATTGCCATCGAGCCGATGATCGACGCCAAGAAAGCCGCCGCCGCGCTGCGCCTGCCGTACTACTGGTTCGCTGACCACACCATGCGCACCAAGTACCGGATCCCGCACTACCTGATGGGGGGGCTGGTGCGATATCGCCTGTCCGAGCTCTCTACTTGGGCCGCGCGCAGCGCAGCCGTCCAAGACCGAGATACCCAGGATTCTGCCGCACCCGTCGAGGAGGCCGAATGATCGACTTCAACGACACGACTCAAACCGAGGAGCACAGCAGTGAATCAGATCGCGACGAGATTCGAGCAGAATTGCTCGCACGCATGGAGTCGGTGCTGGTCGCGCTGTTCCCTGCCGGAAAAAAGCGCAAGGGAAAATTCTTTATCGGCGACGCACTGGGCAGTCCGGGCGACAGCCTCGAGGTGGTGCTCGATGGTGAGAAGGTGGGGCTATGGACGGACCGCGCTACCGGTGACGGCGGTGACATCTTCACGCTGATCGGCGGGCATTTCGGCATTGACGTCCATGCCGACTTCCATCGGGTGCTGGAGCAATCCACCGACTTGCTTGGACGTGCCCGGTCAACACCGACACGCGGGGCCAAGAAGGACGCCCCGGTCGACGAGTTAGGCCCGGCCACGGCCAAGTGGGACTACCTGGACGCCAGTGGGCACCTGATCGCGG
>DAOKZK010000082.1:0-4772 GCA_035325645.1 Candidatus Macondimonas sp.
CACGACACTCCTCCCTCTCCAAAGGAGTGCCAAAGGTTTATGAACTTATGCAGCGAGTCATCCGGAATTTGTCGCCGTATAGCGCTGTGAGACTCCGGCTAAAGGCCCTTCATAAATACCCGAAGCCCGCCGCCTCGCTGTAATACTCATGCCTCGCATTTATCGCGCCAATTGCGCGAGCCGGGCCAGCGCCTCCTCGATGTGTCCATCCCACGGGCACGCGCAGGAGATGCGCACGAAGTTGCGGTATTTCTGCGTGGCCGAGAAGATCGGACCCGGCGCGATGCTGATGCCCTCGCTGCGGGCGCGCCGGGCGAGTTCCAGGCTGTCCACGTGCGGCGCGAGTTCCACCCAGATGACGAAGCCGCCGGTCGGCTGGGTGATGCGGGTGCCGGGCGGAAAGTGGCGGGTGACGGCCTCGATCATGCGCCCGACGGCGCGCGCGTAGTCGCCGCGCACGGCGCGCAGGTGACGCTCGTAACCGCCGCCGCGCAGCAGTTCGGCGAGCGCCAGCTGCGACACGGTGGGCGTGGCGAGGTTGAGCACATATTTCAGGTACTCGACCCGCGCCTGATGGCGCCCGGGCAGGATCCAGCCGACGCGCAGGCCCGGTGACAGCGTCTTGGAAAACGACGAACAGTAGATGACCTCTGCGCCCGTTCCTTCGGCGAGCGCGAGGCACGGCGGCGGCCGCTGCGCGCCGAAGCCAAGATCGCCGTAGAGGTCGTCCTCGATCAGCGGCACACCGTGGCGACCGAGCAGTTCGAGCAATCCCCGCTTGCGCGCCGGCGCCATGCAATAGCCGAGCGGGTTGCTGAAGCTGGGTGTGGCCACGACGGCCTTGACCGGCCAGCGTTCGAGCGCCAGTTGCAGCGCCTCCAGCGACAGCCCCTCGACCGGGTCGGTGGGGATTTCCAGCGCCTCCAGTTGCAGGGCTTCGAGCGCCTGAAGCAGGCCATAGAAGGTGGGCGACTCGATCGCCACCACGTCGCCGGGCCGGGTCACGGCCTGCAAGGCCAGCACCAGCGCCTCCTGACAACCGTTGGTGATGACGACCTCGTCCGCACCGACGGCGCAGCCAGCCTGCACCGTGCGTCGGGCGATCTGCCGGCGCAGTTCGGGCAGTCCGGGCGGGAACTCATAGGCGGCCGCGCGGCTGCGGTGCAGGCGCGCCGCCCGCGCCAACGCCCGCTCGACGGCGCGCGTGGGCAGAAAGCTCGCGTCCGGCACCGCCGCGCCGAGCTGCACCAGCCCCTCGACGTTGGTGGCCTTGACCAGACTCAGCACCAGCTCCTGTCCGGTCACCGGGCTCGGCTGCGCGGCCGGGGTGGAGGCGGCCGGCGGCAGCACGGCGAGGCTCGGGCGCGGGCGCACGTAGTAGCCCGAACGCGGCCGCGCCTCGATGAGCGCATCGTCCTCCAGGCGGCGGTAGGCGGCGAGCACGGTGGCGATGCTGACGCGGCGCGTGCGGGCGAGCGCGCGCACGCCGGGCAGCCGCTCGCCGGAGCCATAGACGCCCCGGGTGATCTGCTCGCGCAGCTCGGTGGCGAGGCGGTGGTGGAGCAGGTCCATGAAATCTCCGGTACAGATCGCGGCGGCCCCATGCGGAACAGCATGTGTGATGCTCAAACTGTACCGCAACAATATCCTCTTTTTGAATCTGTACTCACGGCCCTGGCCGACCTAGAGTGTGTGCTTCACGACAGGAGCCTCCACATGCGCGCAATGCCGCGTTCGATCGAGACATCGCACGGGATCGCAACGGCCCGCCGCCGCTGGGCGTGCGGCTGGCTCGATGGGAACGACGCGCATCGAATGCCGAGTCCGTCTGCGGGTGCGCTCGGACCCCAGCCATGAACGCGCTGCTCGACAAATCCGTGCTCGGCGCCCTTGCCATCGCGCTGACCTTCATCGGCACCGCGCCCTACGTCTATTCCACCCTGCGTGGCACGACCCGGCCGCACGTCTTTTCCTGGGTGGCGTGGGCGCTCACCACCACGGTCGTCTTTTTCGCGCAGTTGCAGGGGAGGGGCGGCATCGGCGCCTGGCCGACCGGCGTTTCCGCGCTGCTGACGGCCTTCATCGCCGTGCTGGCGTGGCTGAAACGCGGGGATGTGGCCATCAGCCGCAGCGACGGGGTGTTCTTTCTGGCCTCGCTCTCGTCCCTGCCGCTGTGGTACCTCACGTCCGATCCCTTGTGGGCCATCGTCATCCTGACCACGGTCGACGTGCTCGGCTTCGGCCCCACGATTCGCAAGGCCTATCACGCGCCGCATTCGGAGCCGCCGGTCTTCTACGCGATCTTCGCGCTGCGCAACCTCACGGCCATCCTCGCGCTGGAGCACCACTCCCTGACCACGGTGCTGTTTCCGGCGGTGCTGGGCGCCGTGTGTATGTTCATTCTCGGGCTCTTGATCTGGCGCCGCTCCGCGCTCGCGCCCGTTTCCCAGGAGGAGATTTCATGACGATGGTGATGACGGAAGCGCTCGAATGGAACCCTGAATGCCCACCGAACGCCGGCCAGCCCGCCGTCTGCTGGATGAACGGCCGCCTGCTGCCGGCCGCCGAGGCGACCGTGTCGGTGTTCGACCATGGGCTGCTCTATGGCGACGGCGTCTTCGAGGGCATCCGCTTTTACCATCGCCGCGCCTTCCGGCTTCAGGCGCATCTGGAGCGCCTCGCGCAGTCGGCGCGGGCACTGGCGCTGACCTTGCTCTGGGATCGGGCGGAGCTGACCCGGGCGGTGGCAGAGACCCTGGCCGCCGTACCCGACGATGCCGGTTATCTGCGCCTGGTGGTGACGCGCGGCGTGGGCGCGCTGGGGATCGACCCGCGCAGTTGCCGGCAGCCCACGCTCTTCATCATCGCCGACCGGCTCGATGCGATGGCCGAGGCGCGGCGGCGCGGTGCTCGGCTGATCATCGCGGCGACGCGAAGGCTCGGCGCCGACGGGCTCGATCCGCGCATCAAGAGCCTCAACTACCTGAACCCGATTCTGGCACGGCTGGAGGCCAACCGCGCCGGCGCGGATGAGGCGGTGATGCTCAACGCCGCCGGCCGCGTGACCGAAGGCAGCGCCGACAACCTGTTCATCGTGCAGGGCGGACGACTGATGACGCCGCCGGTGAGCGACGGCGCGCTGGCCGGCATCACCCGCGCCGTGGTGCTGGAACTGGCGGCCGCGCTCGGCATCGAGGCGCGCGAACAGTCGCTGACGCCCTACGATCTTTACACCGCAGACGAGTGCTTTCTCACCGGCACCGCCGCCGAACTGGTGCCGGTGGCCGACATAGACGGCCGACCGCCCGGCCATTGTCCAGGGCCGCTGTTCCGCCAGCTCGATCAGGCCTTTGGCGCGCTGATCGAGCGCGAATGCGGTGGCCAGCCATGAACGCGACGGCGCCCTTGCGTCTTGCCGCCGCCTACAACCGCTGGGCGAACGTACAGATTTTCGATGCCTGCGCCCGGCTCAGTGATGCCGATTATCGGCGCGATGTGGGGGCATTCTTCCGCTCGGTGCACGGCACGCTCAACCATCTGCTGCTCGGCGACCGGCTGTGGTTGGGGCGGTTGCAGGGCAGCGCGCCGGCGTTCACGGCCCTCGATACCGAACTGCACACCGATTTCGCCGCGCTGCGCGCCGCACGGGCCGAGACCGACGACGCGATTTGCGCCGCAGTCGAGGCGATCGACGGCGCAGCGCTATCGCAGATGCTGCACTTCACGAGTCTCGTGACCGGTCGGGCGATGCGGCTGCCGCGCTGGGTGGCGTGGACGCAGATGTTCAACCACCAGATCCACCATCGCGGGCAGGTGACGGCGCTGCTGACGCGCCTGGGCGTCGACTACGGTGACATCGATCTGATCTGGATGCCCGGCGCGACCGATGCCGCTCCATCGTCACGACACCAAGAAGGGGGAACCGCATGATCGACGCCGCCTTTGCGCACCGCTTCGCCGCCGAGTGGATCGCCGCCTGGAACCGGCACGACCTCGATGCCATCCTCGCCCACTACGCCGATGACTTCGAGATGGCCTCGCCGCTGATCCCGCGACTGGCCGGCGAGTCCTCCGGCAGGCTGCGTGGCAAGATCCACGTCGGCGCCTGTTTGGCGCGCGCCCTGACGCCGCCCGCGCTCACGGTGGTGCCCCGGTTGCGCTTCGAACTGATCGGCATCTTCACCGGCGTCGACAGCGTGGCGCTGCACTATCGCAGTCAGCGCGGCCCGGCGGTGGAAGTGTTCCAGTTCGGCCCAAGCGGCAAGGTGATCCGCGCCGCCGCCCACTACCTGCCCCAAACCCCGGAGGAGTCATGAGCAACGACCAACCGCCCGTGGCACTGCGCGCTGCCGACTGCCCGCCGCGCGCGCGGCCGTCGAACTACCCGGCCGCCATCCGCAACTGGCTCGATGCGAAGCTCGCGGGCCGTGAAAAACGCCCTCTCGGCGATCCGTTCGGCCTGCGCAACTTCGGCATCAACCTGACCCGGCTGGCACCGGGCGCCATCTCGGCGCTGCGCCACGCCCACACGCTGCAGGACGAGTTCATCTATGTGCTCGAAGGCACACCGACGCTCGTCACTGACGCCGGCGCGACGCTGCTCGCGCCGGGCATGTGCGCTGGTTTCCGTGCCGGTTCGGGTGACGCCCATCAGATTGTCAACCACAGCGACGCTGAGGTGCTCTATCTGGAAATCGGCGACCGCACGCCGGATGATCGCGCCACCTATCCCGACGATGATCTGGCCGCCGCGCTGATCGATGGCCAGTGGC
>DAOKZK010000083.1:0-4723 GCA_035325645.1 Candidatus Macondimonas sp.
ACTGCCGGCTCGCCGCGGCCACCGTCGTCTTGCCCTGGATGATTTCCAGAACCAGCGCTGACTTGCGTCGCGCCGTCCACCGCTTGATTTCTTCTTCCATCGTGATGCTCATCGGGTATCTCCTCACAAGGTCATACCTGAGCAGGAAATCAATGGGTGATTACACGCTAACGTTTGAGCTGAGGGGCCAAGCGCCTTCCCGGTGGCGGTCCACTCGAGCGAAGGGTTAGGCCGCTCTTGCACTCGCGAAGACTGCGGAGATCTCCGTTGCGGAAACCATGTAGGACTTGAGCGCGATAGAGGCTGGAGACATGGCCCGCGCGAGATTCGTGGTAAGTTGAACATTAGCGCCGATGGCACTACCACTGCTGCAAATGCTCGGAACGTGCGCTTTCGGAACCAAGAAGAACACGTACGGAGAAGAGTCTTTGTACTGCTCTGGATAGCGTAAGTCTTTGTCTCCGACTAACAAAAGGAGGTCGTAGTCCTTGCCCTTGTCTTTCCAGCCGAGTGGTTTGCTCCAATTCCACCGCCTCGTAGCCGATCCTGCGACAGGCGTATTTAGTTTGCTGAACTTGACTTCAATCTTGACGTCACCGTCAACGACAATATCGTGTTCTGCTGCGAACGATGTGAGCTCTCCCCCGGTGAGCGTTGCTATCAAAGCTTCGCCCTTCAGCCCCTGCAGGAACACCGGATGGGTTCGCAAGAATGCGACCTCGTCCTCAAGCTGCGCCACACGACGCCTGAGGAGAGCATTTTCAGTTGCGAGATGCGCCAAGTCTGACATGAGCGGCCTAACGGTCCGGTTCAGGCGCACCGGCGCGTTAGCGCCAACGTCGCCTAGAACCCGTTGTTGGGTCTGTGTCGTAAACGAGCTACAGGCACTCTGGCAGGCTCAAAAGATTGTTTGGTTGATCACCGTCATTTTGTGTTTTGAGGTATTTGTTCTCAGCCGCACTCTTAGCAATAATAACCCATACGGATTTTCCACCAACGCTCACCCAAAATTGCCATTTTTCTGACTCAATGCCGGCTATTGCCTCAGGTTGGGTCAGTTTCCAGCGGCCCCCATTTGGATTTGTTCCGCCAACATGAGTGATGCGTTCATGTGGGTTGTAATGATCGCTTTTATTGATGCAGGTGATCTGAACGTTGTCTGCCATTGGTTATGCCTCCTTTAGGCCCAACTTAGACGGATCAGACCGTACGCCGTCGGCTCGTCCAAGTCAACAGAGACCTTTGATCTGCCGGGGGATTTTCGGTCCGGTTGAAAGTTGAGAGGATGGCTCCCGACGAAAGCGAGGAGCCCATGCGCAAGTCAGCCGCTCTACCGTTCCATCAGAGATCGGCCGCAACCGCGCTTTAGGATCTTGTTTTGAACGCATTAGGAAAGATCCGCCGGAGAGATTTCTGGCGCCGCGTTGCGCGGATTTCGGAAGATGAGCGGGGCCGCATCGCCCTCGCGCCTAGCGGTGTCGATGGCCTCGAGGACGCGTCCGTGGTGCGGCGAGAGCCGGCAGGCGGGATCGGCAGCGGTGGCCTCCCCGGCCAGCAGATACGCCTGACAGCGGCAACCGCCGAAATCGACCTCGCGCTGGGGGCAGGTGCTGCAGGGCGGCTGCATCCACGCCGTGCCGCGATAGCGGTTGAAGGCGGGCGCGGAGTGCCAGATCTCGGCCAGCGACTGCTGGCGCACGTTGGGGAACACGAGATCCGGCAGCACGCGCGCGGCGTGGCAGGGCAGGGCGGTGCCGTCGGGGGCAACGGTGAGGTGCAGCCGCGCCCAGCCGCCCATGCAGGCCTTGGGGCTGCCTTCGAAATAATCCGGCACGACGTAGTAGATCTTCATCGGGCCGTCGTAGGCGGCGCGAAAGGCGGCGACGTCGATCTCCGCCTGGCGCAACTGTTCGCGGGTGGGCAGGAGCGCGGTGCGGTTGGCGAGCGCCCAGCCGTAATACTGCGTCGTCGCCAGCTCGACGTAATCGGCCCCCAGCGTTTCGGCCAGACCCAGCATGGCGGGGATCTGATGCAGGTTGAGCCGGTGCAATACGAAGCACAACACCATGGGAAAACCAGCGTCCTTCACGGCGCGGGCGATGGCGAGCTTGTGCTCGAAGCTGCGCGTGCCGGCGATGCGGTCGTTGAGCGTGGCGTCGGCGGCCTGGAAGCTCACCTGGATGTGATCGAGTCCGGCGGCGCGCAGCGCCGCGATGCGCTTGGCGTCGAGACTAAGCCCTGAGGTGATCAGGTTGCTGTAGAAACCCAGCGCGCGGGCTTCCTGCACGAGGGTTTCGAGATCGCGGCGCACGGCGGGCTCGCCGCCCGACAGGCCCAGCTGCACGGCGCCGAGCGCGCGCGCCTGACGCAGCACGTCGATCCACTGGGCCGTGTCCAGTTCATCGCGAATAGACGGATAGTCGCGCGGATTGCTGCAATAGGGGCATTGCAGCGGACAGGCATAGGTCAGCTCGGCGAGCAGCCACAGGGGCGGCGGCGCGGGCTGCTCAGCGCAGTTCGATCCAGCCGCGCTGCCGGGCGAGGTCGATGAATTCACGGATGTCCTCCGCCAGGGTCGTTTCGCCCGGGTAGGCCGCGGCCAGCGCGTCGATCAGGGCGCCGAGGCGGGTCTGCCCATCGCAGCGGTTCAAAATGGCCGCCGCCGAGTCGTTGAGCCGGATCATGCCCTCGGGGTAGAGCAGCACGTGGCACTGCTGGGCAGCTTCCCATTGCAGCCGGTAGCCGGGCCGCAGGCAAGGGATCCGCGTCGCATCAATCGCCGCGTCGCTCATGGCGCTTCGGGCGCCGTGAAATAGGGCGGCATGTCGAGCACATAGGCCAGCATCATGGCATCGAGCATGGACCAGAGCACGTCGAGCTTGAACTGCACGATGGCCAGCGCACGTTCCTGCAGCGGACGGGTGTTGAAGTGCGCCAGCGTGAAGGCGAGCCCATGTTCGACGTCGCGCCGCGCCTCGCTGAGCCGGTTGCGAAAATACTGCAGGCCGGCCGATTCGATCCACGGATAGCGGTCCGGCCAGCTGTTCAGCCGCTGCTGATGGATCTCTGGCGCGAACAGCTCGGTGAGCGAGGAACAGATACCCTCCTCCCACGGCGCCTGGCGCACGAAATTGACGTAGGCATCCACCGCAAAGCGCACGCCCGGCAGCACCATGCGCTGGCTTTCGAGCGTCTCGCGGTCGAGCCCGACTGCCGCCCCCAGCCGCGTCCAGGCCTCGATGCCACCCTCGTCGCCGACGCGGCCGTCGTGGTCGATGATGCGCTGGATCCAGTGCCGGCGCACCGCGCGATCGGGACACTTGGCCATGAGCGCGGCGTCTTTCAGCGGGATGCTGATCTGGTAGTAGTAGCGGTTGGCGACCCAGCCGCGGATCTGCTCCGGCTCGAGGCTGCCTTCGTACATGCGCACGTGGAACGGATGGTGGATGTGGTAGCGCGCGCCCAGCGCCCGCAGCCGGGCTTCGAACGCGGCCGCCGGCCAGGGTGCCTCGTCCGTTCTGTTCGTCATCGCGCCCTCCTCACAACACCAGTTCCAAGCCGTCCTCGGCCACCTCGATGCCCGCGGCGTCGAGCTGCCGCCGCTCGGGAGAATCTTCGTCCAGAATGGGGTTGGTATTGTTGATGTGAATCAGGATCTTGCGGGCGCGCGGAAAAGCCGCGAGCTGCTCGATCATGCCGCCCGGCCCGCTCTGCGGCAAATGCCCCATCTCGAGCGCGCGCTTCGTGCCCACACCGCGATCGATCAAATCCTCGTCGCGCCACGCCGTACCGTCCACCAGCAACATGTCGGCCTGCGACATGGGTGCGGCAAGGTGCGGCTCGAGCGCCCCCAGCCCCGGCGCATAGAACAGCCGCCCGCCGGTGGCCGGATCGGTGATGAGCAGGCCGATGTTGTCGCCCGGATGCGGATCATGGCGGTGCGGCGAATAGGGCGGCGCCTTGCTCGACAGGGCAAAGGCATGGAAGCGCAGCCCCGGCGCCTCGGCCATCTCGAAGGGTGTGCCGTCGGGGGCAACCGGATGCCAGTCGACACCGCAGTAATGTTCGAGCATGGGAATGACCGGGAAGCCCGTGGAGAGGTCCTGATGCACCGCTGCCGTGGTGTAGAGCGCGAGGCGCGGCCCTTCGCGCAACATCAAGAGTCCTGTGGCGTGGTCGATCTGGGCATCCACCAGCAGGACTGCCGCAATCCCGGTGTCGCGCACCGCGCGGCCGGGGCGCAGCGGCGCGAAGGAGGCGATCTGGGCGCGGATGTCGGGGGAAGCGTTGATCAGCACCCAGCGCTCGCCGTCGGCACTCACCGTGATCGAAGACTGGGTGCGCGGCTTTGTGCGGAGCGTACCGGCGCGCACGCCGGCGCAATAGGTGCAATGGCAGTTCCACTGCGGAAAGCCGCCCCCCGCGCCCGATCCCAGAACATGAACACGCATGGGGTGCCTCCTGCGACCTTGCCCAAAACGACAAGGCCCGGCGGTGGGGCCGGGCCTTGCGAGAAACCGGAAACCGGTTTCAGCGGTTGAAGATGTACATCGTCACTTCGAAGCCCAACCGGAGGTCTTCAAAAGCAGGCTTGGTCCAGCGCATGGTGTCTTCCTCGTCGAACTCGGCGTGTGATCGTGGGGACGTTCTGCCGCTGCCGAATACAGCAGATCCTGAAGGGTCATCTTATCGATCCGGCAGGGCGCTGCCAAGGGGCCGCGCT
>DAOKZK010000084.1:0-4664 GCA_035325645.1 Candidatus Macondimonas sp.
GGGAAGAAGTTGCGGTAAGTAGCGCGCGTGTGGCCGGCCGGGGTGAGGCACGAGCCGCCGCGCAGGACCATTTGCCCGGACATGAACTTGCCGTTGTACTCGCCGACCGCGCCGGGCGCCGGCCGGTAGCGCGGGTAGGGCAGGTAGGCGCTGGCGGTCCATTCCCAGACCTCACCAAACAACTGCTTGAAGCCCGGCCCGTCGGCAGCCGGGCTGGGTTCCAGGCGATCCGCTTCGAGGAAATTACCGTGCGTCGCGTCGGCGCCGGCCCGTACCGCCGCCGCTTCCCACTCGAACTCGGTCGGCAGGCGCCGGCCGGCGAAGCGGGCAAACGCATCGGCTTCGTAAAAACTCAGGTGACTCACCGGCGCCGCGGGGTCGAGCGCCCGCAGGCCGCCCAGCGTGAACACCTGCCAATCATCGCCGTCGGCGTGCCAGTACAGCGGCGCCTGCCAGCCGCGCGCCTGCACGGTGGCCCAGCCGTCCGACAGCCACAGTTCGGGCGTGCGGTAGCCGCCGGCGCGGACGAACTCGGCGTACTCGCCGCAGGTCACCAGCCGGTCGGCCAGGCGATACGGTTCCAGCAGCACGCGGTGGCGCGGGGACTCGTTGTCGAAGGCAAACCCGTCGCCGTCGTGGCCGATGTCGACCGTGCCGCTCGCGCGGGGCAGGAAGTTGGCCGGCGCGGCAGCAGCCCCGGTACCGCCGGGCAGGTCGTCCCGGTAGGCCGGCAGCAGCGGGTTGGCGTGGAAGTTGTGCTTCACGTCCATCAGCAGCAGTTCCTGGTGCTGCTGTTCGTGGTTGAGGCCGAGTTCGACGAGCGGAAGGACGCGCGCGAGCAGGTCGGGCGTCGCCTCATCCAGCAAGGTCAGCAGGTGCTGGTCGACATGCGCGCGGTAGGCCAGCACCTCGGCCGTGGTCGGCCGCGACAGCAGGCCGCGCCGGGCGCGCGCATGAAAGGCGCCGATCCGGTTGTAGTAGGAGTTGAACAGAAAGCCGTAGCGCGGATCGTGCACGCGGTAGTCCGGGGCGTGCGGCGCCAGGATGAAGGTCTCGAAGAACCAGGTCGTGTGCGCCAGGTGCCACTTCGGTGGACTCACATCGGGCATGGACTGAATCACCATGTCTTCGGTGTCGAGCGGCGCGCACAAGCGTTCGGTTGTCGCACGGATCCGGACGAAAGCGGCTGATGCATCTGCTGCGACCGGCGCTGCTTGAACGCGAAGCGATAGGGGGCGCGTCATCGGCGGGTCTCCTGTTCGGTCGCCCTCGATCGGACTGCCGGTGGAATCACATCGGGTTCAGGCTATGCCATCCGTGGGACAAATCAAACCGCGGCAAGTTTGCGGAAGCGCGGTTTGATCGTTCTGGGAAGGTGCCGCGAAGTCCCGAAGGACGGCACGCCTTGTTGAGGCGGTGAGCGTGAAAGCGCAGCGCCCCCTATGGGTCGGTCTGAGTATGCTGCTCAGTCACCACCGCCCACCCCGTGGGCACGGCCTGACGGCCTTTGCCCACCCTACGGCGCATCGGCAGCGTCGTTTCCCGTAGGGTGGGCAAAGCGCAGCGTGCCCACACGGGCGAACGATGCATCATCAAGCGTTTTTGGCGGTGAGTCGTTGGCGCCGCGTGGGCACGGCTTGATGGCCTTTGCTCACCCTGCGCCACTCAGTCGGCCATGTAGGGTGGGCAAAGCGCAGCGTGCCCACGCGGGCAGACGCCTCACTCGTCATCAATATGCTGCTCCAAATACTGCCGATACTCTTCCGCCTCATCTGGCCCAAAGTCTTCGGGCTTCTTGCCAGCCCGTTTGAAGGCTGCGAATACCAGATTCTTCTGGGCCTCGCTAGGTTTCAGATTGGGTTTATAGTCAAAATACTTGGAAAGATCTTCTGGTTCTTCGGTCATGTGTTGCTCCTTACGCCGATCCTCCGACGCCACGCCGCGCGAGTGTTGATCGCACCGATTCGGCGTTGACGACTTCGCCCTCGATGATCTGGTCTTCCGGTCGGCGACCTGCCAGACGTGGTGTTTTAATCGCGACTCATGCCGAGATTGAGCGCCCGATTCTCCGCAAGATCAAGTCATTTTCCGGTGAATGGCAGGTCCATGCGCCACCCAATACCATGCGGGCGCGGATCGTCCTCGGTGGAGGCTGCGGACGATCCGCGCCCGGCATGTAACGCCGGGGACTGGGCTGTCTGTCAATCTTGGCCCGGTTTTCCTATAGTTCCGCACAGGCCACGGCATCCCGGCCAGCTCGGATGGCCGCAGAACTCCACGCCGACCCAGAAAAAGGCACAGGCCGTGCAAACCCCTGAACAACTCGCCCGCCACACCATCGACGCGCTGCTCGCCGCCGCCGGCTGGGCGCTGCAGGACCGCGGCCAGTTCGACCGCAGCGCCGCGCTCGGCGTGGCGGTGCGCGAGTTCCCGCTGCCGGCCGGGCCGTGCGACTACCTGCTGTTCGTGGACGGCAAGGCCGCCGGCGTCATCGAAGCCAAGAAGAGCGGCGTGACCTTGAGCGGCGTCGCCGAGCAGTCCGAGAAATACGCGCTCAGCCTGCCCGAGCATCTGGCGCGCTGGGACGACTGGCTCATCTACGACTACGAGAGCACCGGCGAGGAAACCTTCTTTCGCAACCGGCGCGACCCCAAGCCGCGCTCGCGCCGGCTGTTCGCCTTTCACCGGCCTGAGACGCTGCACGACTGGCTGCGCCAGCCCGACACCCTGCGCGCCCGCCTGCGGCAGATGCCGCCGCTCGACCCGCGCGGCCTGCGCGACTGCCAGATCGACGCCATCGCCGGGCTCGAACGATCGCTGGCCGAGGACCGCCCCCGCGCGCTGATCCAGCTCGCCACCGGCGCCGGCAAGACCTTCACCGCCTGCTCGTTCTCCTGGCGGCTGATCCGCGAGGCGGGCGCCCGGCGCGTCCTGTTTCTGGTGGATCGCAACAACCTCGGCGACCAGACGCTCAAGGAGTTCCAGAACTTCCACCCGCCCGGCGCCGCCAACCGCTTCACCGACACCTACATCGTCCAGCACCTGCACGGCCCGCGCATCGACCCGGACGCCAAGGTCGTCATCACCACCATCCAGCGCCTCTACGCCCTGCTGCGCGGCCGGGAGCTGGACGAGGCCGACGAAGAAATCTCCGCCTTCGAGCGGCCGACGGGCGACGAAGGCGACATCCCGCCGCTCGCCTACAACCCGGCCGTCCCCATCGAGACCTTCGACTTCATCGTCACCGACGAGTGCCACCGCTCCATCTACGGCCTGTGGCGGCAGGTGCCGGAGTATTTCGACGCTTACATCATCGGCCTCACCGCCACGCCGTCCAAACACACGCTCGGCTTCTTCAACCAGAACCTGGTGGCCGAATACCCCTACGAGCGCTCGGTGGCCGACGGCGTCAACGTCGGCTACGAGGTCTACCGCATCCGCACCCGCGTCACCGAGCAGGGCGGCACCGTCGAGGGCGACTCAGGCTTTCAGGTGCCGGTGCGCGACAAGCGCACCCGCCGCGTGCGCTACGAAACGCTGGATGCCGACCTCGATTACGGCGCGCCGGAACTCGACCGCTCCGTCGTCAACCCCAACCAGATCCGCACCGTGCTGCAAACCTACCGCGACCGCGTGTTCACTGAGCTGTTCCCGGACCGCAGCGGGGAGTGGCTGCCCAAGACGCTGATCTTCGCCAAGGACGACAACCACGCCGAGGAGATCGTCCACGCCGTGCGCGAGGTGTTCGGCGAGGGCAACGACTTCGCCAAGAAGATCACCTACCGCGCCGGCAGCGAAGACCCCAAGACGCTCATCAAGGCATTTCGCGTCGATCCCTTCCCGCGCGTCGCCGTCACCGTGGACATGATCGCCACCGGCACCGACATCAAGCCGGTGGAGGTGCTCATCTTCATGCGCGACGTGAAATCCGAGGGCTACTACGAGCAGATGAAGGGCCGCGGCGTGCGCACCATCCCCGATGCCGACCTGCGCGCCGTCACGCCGGACGCCCGCACCAAGACCCGCTTCGTGCTGATCGACGCCGTCGGCGTGTCCGAATCCAAGAAGAACGCGAGCCAGCCGCTGGAGCGCAAGCGCACGCTGAGTTTCGATGCCCTGATCGAGCAGATCGCCATGGGCCGGCGCGACGAGGATGCGCTCTCATCGCTGGCCGCCCGTCTGGCCGCGCTCGACCGCAAGCTCTCCGACGAAGACCGCGCCCGCATTGCCGAGGCCACCGGCGGCAAGGCGGCGCGCGCACTGGCCGGCGACCTGCTGGATGCCATCGACCCGGACCGGCAGCAGGCCGCCATCGAGGAACGCCACGGCCCCGCAGCCACGTCCGCGCAGGAGCGCGAGGTCATCACCGCGCTGATCGACACCGCCTGCCGCCCCTTCGACAACCCGGCCACGCGCAACCTGCTCAAAGACCTCAAGCAGAAGTCCGACATCGTCATCGACGAGATCACCACCGACGAGCTGCTCGGCGCCGGCTTCGACCACCAGCGCGCCGAGCAGACCGTCGGCAGCTTCAGGGAATTCATGGACCAAAACCGCGACCAGCTCACCGCCCTGCAAATCCTCTACAACCAGCCGCAGGGCCGCCAACGCCTCACCTACGCCGCCATCCGCGAGCTGGTGCAGCGCCTCACCGACCCGCCGCG
>DAOKZK010000085.1:0-4555 GCA_035325645.1 Candidatus Macondimonas sp.
ATGACCGACACCCCGTCGAAGCGATGCGACACCACCCGGATCAGGTAGTGCCCGGTGCCGTTGGCCTGGGGATCGTGGCCGAGGGCCTCGGTGTGATCGATGATGTCGAGCGCGGCGGGATCCAGCGCCGCTTCCACATGGGCCCGCAGGCGGGCGACGCGTTCCTGTGCAGTCCCCATTGACGGTCTCCACATGATCACCTGGCCAGACGGGCGGCAGGCAGGGCCGCGAGTTCTCCCTCCTTTTGCAAAGCACGCGCCAAGGGCGAATGTGCGTGGAAATGTCGCTGGCTCAGGGACTTGAGGACGGCGGTCGATAGCAGGCGCCGAGGAGATGTCGGGTTTGTCGCACAAGCGACACGCCGGGAACGGGCCAGAGCCTCGGTGTCGGCCAGACAATCCGTGGAAGGCGAATGCTGTTCTTATTTGGAGTTGAACTTGCATGGCGCCAGATCAGCATTTCGGGGCGGCGACGGTATGGTCCCCACACGCGTCCTGGCTATATTGAGGACAGCATTCTTTGGGCAACGCGCCGTGGCGGCGCTGGTGACTCTGGATCACATGACTTCATCTTCCGGCATCCGTTTTCAAAACCTCGATGCGCTGCGTCTGTCGACCGGCTTCGCGCGGCTGCCCGCGGCGTTTCACACCCGTCTGCCGCCGACGCCATTGCCTGCGCCTTACCTCGTCGCCGGCAGCTTTGACGCCGCCGCCTTGCTGGGCCTGGATCCGGCGTTGATCGACCACCCCGATTTCCCGGCCATGTTCGCCGGCAATCGTTTGCCCGAGGGCGCCGAACCCTTGGCGGCCGTGTATTCCGGGCACCAGTTCGGTGTCTGGGCCGGCCAGCTCGGCGACGGCCGCGCGCATCTCCTGGGCGAGGTCGAGACCGAGGAAGGACCCCTCGAGGTCCAGCTCAAGGGCGCCGGCCCCACGCCCTATTCGCGCTTTGCCGACGGCCGGGCCGTGTTGCGCTCCTCGATCCGCGAATTTCTCGCTTCCGAGGCCATGGCTGCGCTGGGGGTGCCCACCACGCGCGCGCTGTGCGTGATCGGCTCGGATGCGCCGGTGCAGCGGGAGACCTGGGAGACTGCGGCGGTGGTGACCCGACTGGCGCCGAGCTTCGTGCGCTTCGGTTCCTTCGAGCATTGGCACGCGCACGACCGTACGGCCGAGCTCCGCATCCTGGCCGATCACGTCATCGATCGCTTCCGGCCGGCGCTGCGCGAGGCCGCGCAGCCCTATGCCGCCCTGCTGAGCGATGTCGCGCGCCGCACCGGCGAACTCATCGCGCATTGGCAGGCGGTGGGCTTCATGCATGGGGTGATGAACACCGACAACATGTCCATCCTCGGCCTGACGCTGGATTACGGTCCGTTCGGCTTCATGGAATCCTTCGACGCCGGCCACATCTGCAACCATTCCGACCACATGGGCCGCTACCAGTACCGTGCCCAGCCGCGCGTGGCGTACCGGAATCTCTACGTCCTCGGGGATGCCTTGAGCCCGCTCATCGGCCGGCCGGAACAGGTCAAGGACCTCATCGACGAGGCGTTTCCGGCGGCGTTCGAGGCGCGGTTTCTGCAATTGATGCGCGCCAAACTGGGTCTGGTCACCGTGCGGGAGGATGACGCTGAGCTCATCGACGCGCTCTTTGGCCTGCTGCAGGCGGGGCGTGCCGATTACCCCGCCTTCTTCCGCGGGCTCAGCGGGCTACCGGGGTCGATCGAGCCGGCGGCGCGCGGTCACATCGATGCGCCGGTGCGCGATCTGTTCCCCGATCGGCCGCGCTGCGATGCATTCCTGGCGCAGTGGCGCGCGCGTCTGGCGGCCGAAGGCTCGGTGGACGCCGAGCGCCAGGCGGCCATGCGCGCCGTGAATCCCAAGTATGTGCTGCGCAACTGGGTGGCGGAGGCGGCTATCCGGCGGGCGCGCGAGGGGGATTTCGGCGGCGTGGCCGAGGTGCTCACCTGCCTGAGTCGACCGTTCGATGAACACCCCTCGCTTGCGCACTACGCCGCACCGCCGCCGGACTGGGCGGCGGGTCTGACGGTGAGCTGTTCGAGCTGAGCGGACGGGGAGCGGGACGGATGCAGCAAATGCGGGAGCGAAAACCAGATTTCCGGGTCGGACACGGACGCCATGAACAGTGGCAGGAGGCCGTGGAAACGGCGCTGCGCCAGATCGGCGATCCGCCGCCCGGTGCCAATCTGGGTTTCGTCTATGTGACCGACCATCTCGCCCCGGCGGGTCGTGCCATTGTGCATTATCTGCAGCAGGCGACGGGCGTGGAGGACTGGGTGGGCTCGGTCGGCGTCGGCATTCTCGCCACCGGCGTCGAATATCTCGACGAGCCGGCCGTGGTGGTGATGCTGGCCGGCTTCCCGGAGGGAGAGTTTCAGGTGTTCTCGCCGGCCGCGGCCCCGCCGGCGTTGGACAGCCTGACGCCCGCGGGATTCGGCGCCGCCCATCTCGCCTTGGTGCATGCAGGTCCGCATGACGAGGCGCTGCCGGCGCAGCTGGCCGAGCTGTGCGCCGGACTCGCGAGCGGCTATCTGGTGGGCGGCATCACCAGCTCGCGCACCCGGGTCTATCATTTCGCCCGCGCTGCCTTTGAAGACAGGCTTTCCGGCGTGGTGTTCTCCGATGCGGTGCCCCTCGCCGTGCGCCTCACCCAGGGCTGTTCGCCGCTCGCCGTGAACGCGCCGCGCCATGTGATCACGGCGGGCGAGGGCAACGTGATCGCCACGCTCGACCATCGCCCGGCGCTCGACGTGCTGTGCGAGGCGCTGGAGGTTGCGGCGACCGACCCCAATCTGCCGGATCATCTGCAGGGCATAAACATCGGGCTGCCCGTGGCCGGCTCCGACACGGGCGATTATCTGGTGCGCAATCTGCTGGGCATCGATTGCAAGCAGGGGCGGCTGGTCATCGGCGAGCAGGTGCAGGTCGGGCAATCCGTCCTCTTCTGCCGGCGCGACGCCCAGAGCGCCCACAAGGATTTGCTGCGTATGCTCGATGAGATACGCGCGGGGCTGTCGAAACGGCCGCGCGGGGGCCTGTATTTCTCCTGCCTCTGCCGCGGCGAACGCCTGTTCGGCCGCCGTTCGGCGGAGCTGGCCATCATCCAGGAACGGCTGGGGGATGTGCCCTTGGCCGGCTTTTTCTGTAACGGCGAAATCGCCCACGATCGGCTCTACGGCTACACCGGCGTGCTGCTGCTGTTCGGCTGACTTTGCATCCCGGCGTCGCAAACGGTGGCAGGGCCCGGCACGGCACGGTTAATGCCATGCATCCCGGGTCACCGATCCGTTTGGATGCGGTATGGGGACTCCGCCCATGGGCAGTTGGTTGCAATGACATCAAACGCAGATGGACGGGACCAATATGGCGAGATATACAGACCCCGCCAATCGTTTAAACAGCTAGACACAACAAGGCGATGGATCATGAAATCGAGAAATCGCGCCGCCGCAAAGGCTGGTCTTGCCGCCATAGCGATGCTGGCGACCTCATTCGCTGGTGCGGGACAGCCAATCGGAAAGGACGGTATGTCTGCGAGCGTTCAGGTTGAACGCGGGCGTTATCTGGTCAAGATCACGGGTTGCAACGATTGTCATACCGCGGGATACGCTCTGAGCGCGGGCAAGATCGCCGAAAAGGACTGGCTGATGGGCGATGGACTGGGGCACAAGGGGCCATGGGGCACCACCTATTCCAGTAATCTGCGGAACTACATGAACGGATTGTCTGAGCAGCAATGGATGGAGGTCGCCAAGACCGCTCAGTATCGGCCGCCCATGCCCTGGTTCACCTTGCATCACATGGCCGATGAGGACCTGCGTGCGATCTATCGCTTCGTGAAGTACCTGGGACCGGCCGGGGGCTCAGTGCCTGCTTATGTGCCGCCCGGCCAGGAGCCCATTGGCCCCCATGTCGTCTATCCCGGCAGGCCGCAGTAGCGGCCATACGCATGGGCGCATGGGGAACGGTCGATTTGCCGTTCTTCCGTGTGGGGGCAACATGGCCGATCGATGTTTCGATCGCGCCGGCCCGGTCTGGCAATACGCCCGACGGGGCGGTCGTCGTGATGAGACGGCGCTTGATCTGGCCGGCTGATGGTAAAGGGGGTGCTGCTCGCCAGCGAATTCCCCCGGCGGCGCTGTGGCACGATGCGTCAAGATGCCAGCCGTCCGAAGAAAACGGCCGGTTACTCCCCCGAATGCCGGTTTTCGCCCGCGACGTTTCGTCATGTTCGGCGAGGCATACTGGCGCGCAACGGCCGCAGAAGTTGCTTGACCGTCCAACCGGGAGTCCAAGATGAGCGGGATCGAACCCTTGTCCGATGCTGGACGACGGCGCTTTCTGGCCCAGACACTGGCGGGCGCGGGGCTCGCGGTTGCCGGTTCCCTTGCCGGCTGGCCCCGGTTGGCGCAGGCGGCGCGCGCGTCGGGCGCTGCCTTGTTGCAGCATCTGGGACCCTTGGGCGAACCGGACGCCTTGGGCATCCGGCTGCCGGCCGGCCTCACATCCCGGCTGATCGCCCGCGCGGGGGA
>DAOKZK010000086.1:0-4445 GCA_035325645.1 Candidatus Macondimonas sp.
GTGGGGCAGCGTGATGTTGAGGCCAATCGAACGTGCGCCAACCTCGAAAGCACCGTGGTTGGCTGCTTGGCTCTTCACGGTTTTCCTACGGGGCCGTCGCCCATCCCGCGCCCTCCGCCCCTGGCCTGTATTGATGCCTGCGCGACCTCCTTGGCCTTTTCCTGCGGATCGTCGCTAGCCTTGGTGTTGAGGAGCCCGGCGCCGGAAAAATCCGGCTTGGGCGGCGATGCAGGCACACTCCGATCTCTAAGACGCTGATACAGCGCCCAGTGAGCCGCACCAGCCGACCCGCATTGCGATTCCGCGTCACTGATCGCCGGAGCCGCGGATACATTTCCATCCTCCTGTGCCTCCCCCGTGACGAAGCTCATGACGACACCCCCGTCATGATCTTGCGCTGGGGAAGGCGGCGCGGCCATGGCGCTGGCGACCAATGCCAAACCGAGCCACAGCACGGTGGCGAGATGCTTCTTCAGGTTCATTTCATATCTCTCGCCGATATGGCGGGTTGCCCGCGCGACAGGCCGTGCCAGGAAATGGCTGCGATCGCCACCCACACCAGCGTTCGGAAGCTCATCGCGATGACCGTGCGCATTTCATAGGCCCCGCCGGCATAGCCGTGCGCGCCGAATGCCGCAAGGGCAAATGCAGTCGCTGCGGCGATGACGACGGCCAGCCACACCGCCCAGCGATGCCGCAGCCACAGTCCAGCGCCAACGATGACGTAGGCGAAGCCGGCCAGAAAGTTGAACCAGAGCACGAACGGCACGAAGTTCCCGGCAGAGGCTTGCGCCGCTTCTCCACCGAACAGGATCGCGCCGCCTTCCTTGATGGTCAGCAGACCGAACCCGACCGCGATCAGGGACATGGCCCGGATGAGAAATCCGCGCTGCTGCATGGGTCCTCGCATAGTCATTACTCCATGACTCGCTTTTGCCTTCAGCCCCTAAGAGACAGCCAGTCCCGCCCGGTATAGGGCGAAGGCCTCGACGGCCTCCCGCAAGAACCACCCCCTCCACTGCGGCGCGGTAGGGGTCCGGAGCACCAGTTCCTGGATGACACTGACAAGCGAAATTGCCTCAGCACTTGGTTGCACGTCGGCCCTGACCGGGCCCTGCTGTTTGGCGCGGGCGATGATTCGGGCTAGGCGGGTGGCGTAGTTAGCGATGAGCATCCGGATGCGCCGCTGAAGGCTGGGGTCGCCATCCTGTGCCAACCACGACAACAGTCGCCGGGGAACGCCGGGGTGCCTGGCGATGAACGCGATCTGCTGCTGGAATACGCTCTCCAGTTCCCGCAGCGGGTCGTCTTTCCTCTCGCTCTTGACTGAGCGCAAGAGCCGGCCTCTCACTCTGGCAATAAACCTTTTTCGGCCACCGCGGCTGTCCGTCTGCGGAGGCGACCATCGATCCTCGGCCGCGGCGGCGGTTCCAAGCAGACTTTTCATATCCGCGAACAGGTAGTGGCGCGTGGTTTCCCACCACCGCTTGAGATGCTCCTGCTCGAAACGATTCATGCTGTCGTCCGTCATGGTGCCTCCTCCCTTATTTGCAAGGTCATTCAAACCCCCGCCCTTCACCGGCGTCTCCATGGGTCACGCCATCGCGGATGTGGTAGATGCGCTTGAATGTGGGGATGATCTTTTCGTCATGGGTGACGACGATGATGGCGGTCTCGAACTTCCGGGCCATGTCATTGAGGATGCGGATCACAGCCATGGCGCGCTCGCTGTCGAGAGGCGCGGTGCGCTCATCGGCCAGGATCACCGGCGGGCGATTGACCAATCCGCATGCGATGGCGACCCGTTGCTGCTCGCCACCGGAGAGTTGCGAGGGCATGGCGCGAGCCCGGTGTTGCACATCGAGCGCCGTAAGCAGTTCCAGCGCCTTCGCGCGCGACTCCCCATTCGCGACGGATGCCGGATCGAACTCGAATGGCTTGCGGTTACGCGTCGGTGCCTCTCGCCCGCCTTGCACCATGCCGCATTCCACCAGGAGGCGGGCGTTGGCAGCTTCCACCAGAAAACACGAGCCCGTGACTTCGCGTGCCGCACCCAGAAAACTCAGCTTCATGGGATGTTCACTCCGGCTTCTTCTCTTGCATCGGGCAGGTGCTCAGGCCGAACAGGCGGTAGCCTGGGCAGCGGCCAGCCAGCCCTGTGATGAGAGGCATGAATCCAATGAGTCCCAGCCAACGCCAGGATGAGTCCAGCCACAATGGGAGACTGAGGAGAACCAGTCCGATGACGATGCGCACAATGCGGTCGAGATTTCCAACGTTGATTTGCATGACGGTCTCCTTGTGTTGAATCAGCGGCTTGAAAACGCGACGGGGGCGGCAGCGCCCCGCAGCGGATGGGTTGCGGTCGATGCCGTCGTGGATACGTCCCAGCCACCACCAAGGGCCTTGTACAGCGCCACCAGTTGCACGGCGGCGTTGGTATGCGCGCGTGCGGCTGCGGTTTCGGCCTCGTGCAGACTGCGCTGGGCAGCCAGCAGTTCGACCAGCGCAATGTCGCCCGCCGCGTAGCGCGCCTTGGCGTGGCCGTAGCTGGTGCGCGCGGCATCCAGTGCCATACCGCGGCGCTCCAGTGTGTCCAGCCCGCCGTGGTAGTCGCCCAGCGCGCGCTCGGCGTCGCCCAGCGCCGTCAGCACGGCCTGCTCATAGGCCAGCGCGGCCTGCCGCTCGGCCGCCTCGCGTGCCCGAATTTCGGCGCGCACACGGCCACCGTCGAACAGGCGCCAGGAAATCAGCGGCAGGATGGAAAAACGCGAGCTGGATGCATCGAACCAATCGCCCGTACTGAGCGCTTGGAACCCGCCGCCGACACCGATGGAGAGTTTGGGGAACAACTCGGCCGTGGCCACGCCGATGTCGGCGGAACTCGCTGCCAGGCGACGTTCCGCAGCCAGCACGTCCGGGCGCCGGCGCAGCATCTCTGCGCGCTCGCCCACCGGCAGCGCCCGCAGCGTGCTCGGCGTCAAGGGGCCATCCAGCAGTGCCAGCTCCCGCTCCGGCGGCGCGCCCAGCAGCACGCCCAGGCTGAGTATCGCGGCGCGCTGACGCGCCTGGATATCCGGGATGAGCGCGTTGACTGCTGTCCATTGGGCGTACGCCGCCTCCACGTCGGCGGCCGACGCGTCGCCCAGCGCATGCCGCAGGCGCACCAATTCCAAGGTCTGCTGCAGCGTATCCAGTGTGGCCTGTTGTGCGTGCAACTCGTAGCGGGCGCCGACGGCGGTGAACCAGGTGCGCGCGACCTCGGCCACGATGCGCATGCGTACGCCCTGTGCCTCGGCTTCGGTCGCCTGCAGGCGGGCGCTGGCGCCTTCCAGGGCCCGCCGCTTGGCCCCGAACAAGTCGGCCTCCCAGGCCGCGTCGAAGCCCGCGTCGTAGATGGTCTGCGTGGCGTCAAGACCGGGGATGGAGCCTACGGGCAAGGGTCCGTTCTCGCTTTGACGGCGCCGGTTGACGCTCGCGCCTGCGGCGGCGGTGGGCAGTGCCTCGCCGGCCACACGATCGCGCAGGGCGCGTGCCTCATCGATGCGTGCCGCAGCCTGGCGCAGATCCA
Source organism: Candidatus Macondimonas sp. (assembly GCA_035325645.1). Taxonomy (GTDB): domain Bacteria; phylum Pseudomonadota; class Gammaproteobacteria; order UBA5335; family UBA5335; genus Macondimonas. The sequence continues at coordinate 3,572 of DAOKZK010000086.1, forward strand.
GGTTCTGTGCCAGCGCCGTGGCCATCAGGCGATCGAGGATGGGATCGTCCAGTGCAGACCACCATTGGCTCAAGTCTGCGGACTGGGATTCGCTTGCCAACGGCAAGCTCCAGCCGCTGCCGACGTCGACCGGCGGCGGCTCGCGGTAGTCGGGGCCCACGCTTGCGCAGGCAGTCAGCAGCACGCAGGACAGGGCCAGCGCGAGCGGACGCGCGCGCCCAGGGGTCAGGCCGGTGACGGTTGCGCGAAGAAAGGGAGTGCGGGGCTTGGATTTCATTGCAGGCGTCCTCGGACGAATACGGTGGCCATCGTCAGCGTGGCGAGGGCGATGACCGCCAGCGGCCACAGGCTGGCGAGAATGTCACCGGGCGGCATGGCCTTGAGAAAGCTGCCTTCGACGATGATGAGGAAGTGGGTCAGCGGAATGGCCTGAGCCAGCCATTGCAGGACGACAGGCATGTTTTCCACAGGCGTCGCAAAGCCTGACATCAGCACCGCCGGCACGCCGACGGCGAACGCCCCCAGGATGGCCTGCTGCTGCGTCATGCTGACCGCGGAAATCATCAGGCCGATGCCGACCACCGAGGCGATGAACAGCACCAGGCTGGCAAGCAGGAGTGCAAACGAGCCCGTAAACGGGATGCCGAACAGGAAGACGCCCGCGCTGATCATGAACAGGCCCAGCCCGGTGCCAATTGCGAGTGCCGGCAGCGACTTGGAGATGATGATCTCGGGCGTCGAGGTGGGCGACACCAGCAACTGGTCGAAGGTGCCCAGCTCGCGCTCGCGCGCGATCGACAACGAGGTGATCAAGAGCGAGCTGAACAGCGCCAGGATGCCCGTCAGGCCGGGCACGATGAACCAGCGGTAGACC
>DAOKZK010000087.1:0-4028 GCA_035325645.1 Candidatus Macondimonas sp.
CCGTTCGTCACCGCAGCGGCCTGCTGCACGTCAGGCTCCTTCGGGACCTTGATCGTGTCGGGCGTCTTCAGGCTAGCCATCGCAAACACGCCGTGCTGCGCCAGCAGACCGTCGTAGGCCAGCAGGCGCAGACGGTTGACCCGCTTTCGCCCCTGCCGAAACTGGCTCAGTTCATCGAACAGGCGGGGGTTCTCCTCGCGCGAGAGCTCGAACACCAGCCGGATCGGTCGAAGGGCTCCCCGTTCCTGCGCGCTCATACACCACCCCCTGGTGCACGATCCGAAGGCGTCGGCGTCGCGAGCGAAGTCATTGCGTAGTTCTGCCCTGCCAGCTGAAAGCCCCTCACGTTCGCGTACAGCGGCTCCTTCACCTCGTGGATCCGGTGCTTGGGGAAGGCTGCCTTGACGGCCTTCTTGAAGAGGAACGCGCCGCCGCCGACGAGGATGATGTTCTGCAGGCTCTCGGGCGTCTCGATCCACTGGCGCATCGTCGACACGGCCTGCTGTGCCACGCTCTCGGCGATGGGCAGGTGCCGCTTCATGTCGTAGGGTTTCTGGAAGATGACCGGCGCCTTGCCGGTCCGCAGGGCGAGGTCGATGGCGTCGTAGTCGCGGTAGGGTGTCCCGATGTCCTTCGAGATCTCGGCCGCCATCAGCCGCAGCACATCGGACATTCCCCGGTTGATCGAGTGCGACTGCTTCTGCACCAGCCGCATACCGCGGCAGACCAGCCAGTCGAAGGTCCTCGATCCCGGGTCGATGACGAGGCTCTGCTCCGTGCCGATCGAGGCCATCTTCTCGTGCTCGGCCGCGTAGTGGACGAGCGCACCCTGCGGCTGCGCCACCGCCAATGCCTTGCGGACCGTGATGGTCCGTCCCGCCCCAATCTCGTGGCTGCCCGTCATCGCCTTCTCGAGTGCCGCCTTCTTCAGTGCCAGCAGCGCGACGGGCAGCCCGACGACGAGCAGGTCGATGTGCGGCACCTTCATCATCGACAGCGCCCCGCGCAGCAGCGCCATGTACTCCGGCGACTCGGTGTACTCGTCGTGCAGTTGCTTCGCGCGGAACGTGTCCGCGGCCAGGTGAATGTCCGGACCCACCTCATAAAACAGGGAGCCGACAGGGATGCAGACCGTCTTGCGCTTCTCCGCGGCAGGCATGGCCGACGTGTCGGCGCTCGACGGATAAGCGACCGAGGGGAAGCTGGCACATCGGATGTCGGCTCCCGAGATGCCGGTGACGAATTTCGTGTTGCCCGATCCGACATCCACGGCTCTGACGATGAATTCCATGCAGTTGCTCCTTGGCGCAGTTGACTGCCTTGAAAGGCTGATCAGCGTCGCCGCACCAGGCCGCGTTCTCCACGCTCAATGGCCTCGAATCGGCGCGTCTTTCGACTTCAGTGCCAATGCAGGATCAGCGGGACTGCATCGCAGCGACAGAAGGCGCCCCGCGGCTCGCCATGAGCCTGTTCGCAGGGCGCACTTCTGTCACCACGGTCTCACCTCGCGCGGGCCTTTCAACCCCTGTCCAGTTCGGCGCGCGCGGACAGGCTGCGGACGCGCCAGCCAGACCGACGGCCGCGCGAGGTACCTGAGGCGGCAGCCTTGCCTGTCAACCCCGCGCCGTTGCTGGCGATCCGGGCCATTGCCACGCTAGATGGGCCCTGCCGCCGAGTCTCGCGCCGTCAACTGCCTGCCCCAAGGGCCGCACGATCAGGGGTCTTGCGGCGGGCGCTGCGCATGCGGCCTTGACCGTGGATGCCGTCGCGGTTTCCACTGTGGGCTCCCGAGGGCTCCTGGCCCGCTCCGTCCTCTCGAAGAAGACGAGCATTGCAGGCGTCGCAGTCGTTACCTGCCTCGTGCCTTCAACCGAAGTTCCCGTCCCGAACGGGTGGCGCGACCGGCCTCGACCTCCAGAAGGATCGACGCCCCGAGCGTGCCGAGTCATCCACCCCCGCAGTGACCTGCCCGGTCCTTGCCAGCCGCATCCCCGCGATGACGGCTGGGCGCTCCTGCAAGCGCACCGGCGCAGCAGAACCCCGTGGCGGCACCTGATGCCGCGCACCGTTCCCGCCAGCCCTTGAGCACGCGCGCATGACGCGCATCGCGCGGCGTGATGGCCTCCATGAGGCTCCCCGCACGACCCTCGCTCATCAACTCGACACCGCCCTGGACTCTCGGTCAGGGGTGGACCCATGCGAGCGGCCGGCGCTGCACACCAGGCCTGATCCACCGAATGACCCAGGGCTCGACCCTGGCGTCGATGTCGCACCCAGCCCCGAGCGGGGTGGACATCACCCTGTCGTCGCGCCGCAGAAATGCGCAGGCGGCCTGGATCAACGTGTTCCATTTTTAAGTCTGACCGAGCTGACCCAGGCCCCTCGCCGAAGACCACGAGGAGCCCGGACCAGCAAAGCCATGGGTGGGTGTGGCGCTGCAGAGATCGACCGCCGCACCGACGCTGCACACGATCTCCATCACCGTGGGCTTGCCAGGAATCGGCCCCGGGGATGTCCAGATGGATTCCTCCATTTCCGGTCCCCCGGACCGTTCATCCACCGGCGTGCTGTTCGGGCAGTCCGCCATCTCGCAGAGAGCCCACCATGTCCCGTATCCGCCGTGAAGAACCCTCGCGCCGCCGCCGGCAGGCACCTCTCTCCCGCAACGACCGCCGCAACGACCCGCGCGATGGCTCCGCCCTGCCCTCCTCATCCACCCGACCTCCCAGGACCACCGCGATGACCTCGGCCAGCCCAGGCCGCCTGCACGGCCAGGACTCGCCGCGCCGCCAGAACTGGGCCGGCAAGTCGCCCCAGCAGGTGCTGGACATGTACCCGCCGGGCAGGACGCCCGTGAACCGGGTGGTGGACGTGCTGATCGAGCTGTTCAACCCGCTGCACACCGCGCTGGAGAAGACCGTGTCGCACAAGACGCGCTACGAGCGCGCCCACTTCCTGCGACGCTTCTTCCGTGAACTGCACACCGACGCCGGCTTCAAGCTGGCGCCCGATCCCCGCAACCTGGGACAGCGGCATGTCCAGGCGATGGTGAAGGTCTGGCAGCGCCGGAAGCTTTCGCCGGGGACGATCCAGACCTACCTGAGCTTCCTGCGCGGCCTGGCGATGTGGCTCAACAAGCCGGGATTCATCCGCAGGCCCGAGCACTACGGCCTGACGCCTGACGAGTACGAGCGCCACGAGAACGCCCAGCGCGACAAGAGCTGGAGCGGCAACGGCATCGACGTGGAGGCCTTGCTGGCCCAGGTCTCTGCCTACGATGCCCGCATCGGCGCGTCGATGCGCCTGATGGTGAAGGTCGGCCTGCGGCGCAAGGAGTCCGTGATGTGCCGCCCCTACGCCCACGTCCACGCCTTCGAGGAGACAGGCCTGCCCGACGAACAACGGGAGGCGGATCGGTATCTGTGGACGAAGGGCAAGGGAGGCCGTGCGCGCTGGCTGCCGCTGGCCACCGAGGAGCAGCAGGCGGCCATCGCGCATGCCCGCAGCGTGGTCAGCGGCCATGACGCACACATGGGGGCGCCGGATCGGGACCTGAAGTCCAACCTCCGTCGGCTGGACTATGCGCTGCGCAAGTTCGGCCTCACGAAGCGCGAGAGCGGCACCACCGGGCACGGGGCCCGGCACGACCACCTTCAAGGCCAGTACCAGGACACGACGGGCACGCCCGCGCCGGTGCGTGGCGGTGGGCCTGTCGATCAGGACCTCGACCGCCAGGCGCGGCTGCGTGTGGCCCGTATCGCGGGCCATGCCCGCCTGCGCTCGGCCGGGGCTTACATTGGTGCGATCCGGCGCTCGCCTGCAGGGAGCCGCGACCCGGTCCAGGGCGAGACCGGCAAGCCCGGGCCGCGGAGCATCGGGGACGACGGTGACACGCCTGTCCCGATCGCCTGAGCCGGCCCGCTCTGCGCCGGCCCCGCGTTCAGGCGCAGGCGGGCGCCTCGGTCCGGGCAGAATCGTTGGCGTCGACCTCCTCGCCACCCGTCGCCGGGGCATCGGCGTGCGGCTGC
>DAOKZK010000088.1:0-3904 GCA_035325645.1 Candidatus Macondimonas sp.
TGGAACATCAAGAAGCCGCAGAAGAACGACCTGCACCCGACGATGAAGCCGGTGGAGCTGGTCGAGCGGGCGCTCCGCAATTCGAGCCGACCCGGCAACGTGGTGCTCGATCCCTTTGGCGGTTCCGGCACGACGCTGATCGCCGCCGAGAAAACGGGGCGGCTGGCGCGGCTGATCGAACTCGACCCCAAGTACGTCGATGTGATCGTGCGCCGCTGGCAGGACTGGACGGGCAAGCAGGCCACCCGCGAGGCGGATGACGTGGCGTTCGATCAGGCGGCGAGCGACTCGTCGGTGATCTCGCAGTGAATCACGAACCCGGTCAGGTAAGGCAAGCCGCGCGGGATGCCGTATTGCTTGCTGGTCTGGCGGCCAATCGTCCAGCCCATCCAGCGTTGGGTGGCGGCATTGATCGCGTCCGCCAGGGCCCTGCCTTCGTAAAGCCCGTTCTGGACGTCGTCGGCAAAGTGGCGTCCGTGGCGGCTGTCGAGAAAGGTTCTGACCGATTCGAGGGGCTGGCCGGTGGCGTCCGAGATGGCGGTCATCGCCTGCGGCCACGCTGCAGTGGCCTGCTCGTTCATCGTGCCCCAAAAGCCCCAGGCATCATTCTGGGTGGCGGGGATCTGGTTGGTGGTGTTCATCTCGGGCTCCTTGGTGTTGATCGTTGCGACACCCGTAGTAACGCGCTGTTCGATTGAGAAGCCAAGCGCGGCTTGGCTTCTTTCTCGATCTTTCTGATCAGGCGATGCGGTAGACCCGCTCACCGCCCTGGGCCTTGTCCGAGACGATGGTCAGGCCGAGCTTCTTCTTGAAGGCCCCGGCAAAGGTGCCGCGCACCGTATGCGCCTGCCAGCCGGTGGTCTCGCAGATCTGTTGCACCGTTGCGCCCTCGGGGCGTTGCAGCATCTGGATCACGGTGGCTTGCTTGCTGTTCTCGCGGGTGCGCGGCTTGGCGGCGGCCCGCTCTTCCGCCCACGTGGCCTCGGCTGCCGCCACGGTGGCCTCGATCTCGGGGTCGGCCATCAGGGGGGCGGGCGCAGGCCGGGCGCGCCCCATCGCGTCGTAGCCCTCGGCGGCGACGAACCAGTGGGTGCCGTCGGAGGTGATCAGGGCGCGGTTGAAGAGCCCGTCGAGCACCTTCTTGCGTGCGCCGCCTTTGATGTTGTCGGGGAACCAGTCGATCTTGCCGCCAGTGTGTTCGAGGGCGTAGGCCAGGATCGCGTGCTGGGCCGGAGTGAGTTGGGTGGTGGTCATTTGCTTCTCCTTCGGAGGGGTTGATGGGGTGACGTGATGAACGCGCTGTTCGGGAGTGAAGCCAAGCGTTTTCTGCTTGGCTTCGACGGTTCTTGATCAGTTGTTGGCCTTGTCCGACTTCGACGCGTTGCGGCCCTGTTCGACGCCCGCGTTGAACGCGGCCTCCAGGGCTTCGCGCAGGCACCAAACCGCCACGTCGTGGAAGTCGAGGCTGTCCGACTTGCGGGTTTCCAGGGTTTCGATGCCCAGCTTGCTTTGCGCGATCTGGGTCAGGAGTTGTTCGAGCTTGCTCATTGCTGCGTCCTTTGATGCTGTTGATGACGTCCGTATGAACGCGCTGTTCCAGAGAGAAGCCAAGCTGATTTCGAGTGAATGACGAACAAATGATTGAAGGGGCAACCGGTTCTCAAAATGGGCATTTCGATTCGCGCTTACGCCCGTCACCGTGGTGTGACCGACACCGCTGTTCACAAGGCGATTCGCGCAGGTCGGATCACGCCAGAAGCTGACGGCACCATTGATGCCGACCGTGCTGACCGTGAGTGGGCTCGCAACTCCGATGTGCCGAAGTCCGGAACGCGAGCCAAGGCTGTAAAGGCTGCCGTACCGGAGGGCGGTTCGGGTGTTGCCGGTGAGGGGCCCGCCGCCTTACCTGCTGGCGGCGCGTCCCTGCTTCAGGCGCGCACGGTCAACGAGGTGGTCAAGGCGCAAACGAACAAGGTGCGGCTGGCCCGACTGAAGGGCGAGTTGGTGGATCGGCCGCAGGCCATCGCCCACGTTTTCAAGCTGGCGCGCTCCGAGCGGGACGCGTGGCTCAACTGGCCCGCGCGCATCTCGGCGCAGATGGCGGCCAAGCTCAACGTCGATCCGCACACGATGCACATCGCCCTGGAGGCAGCGGTGCGGGAGCACCTTCAGGAACTGGGCGAGATGCGCCCTCGGGTTGATTGACGATGGAGATGGAATACGAAGGCGCAGCCGAGGTCGAGCGCGCGTGGCGCGAAGGGCTGACTCCCGACCCGCTGCTCACGGTGTCCGAATGGTCGGATCGCCATCGGATGCTCTCCAGCAAGGCGTCCGCCGAGCCAGGGCGCTGGCGCACCAGTCGCACGCCGTACCTGAAGGCGATCATGGACTGTCTGTCGCCGACCTCGCCGGTTGAGCGCGTGGTGTTCATGAAAGCCGCCCAGCTCGGCGCGACCGAGATGGGCTCGAACTGGATCGGCTACGTGATCCACCACGCGCCGGGCCCGATGATGGCGGTCTGGCCGACGGTGGAGATGGCCAAGCGCAACTCCAAGCAGCGGATCGACCCGCTGATCGAAGAGTCCGCTGCCCTGGTGGAACTGATCGCCCCGGCGCGTTCGCGCGACTCGGGCAACACCATCCTGGCCAAGGAGTTCCGGGGCGGGGTGCTGGTGATGACCGGCGCGAACAGCGCGGTGGGCTTGCGTTCGATGCCGGTGCGCTACCTGTTCCTCGACGAGGTCGACGGGTATCCGCTGGACGTCGAGGGCGAAGGCGATGCGATCTCGCTGGCCGAGGCGCGCACCCGCACGTTCGCCCGCCGCAAGATTTTCATCGTGTCGACGCCGACGATCTCGGGGGCGTCGGCCATCGAACGCGAGTACGAGGCCAGCGACCAGCGCCGCTACTTCGTGCCGTGCCCACATTGCTCGCACCGCCAGTGGCTGCGTTTCGAGCAATTGCGATGGGAGAAAGGGCTGCCGGACACGTCGGCCTACATCTGCGAATCGTGCGACGAACCGATTGCCGAGCATCACAAGACTTGGATGCTGGAGCACGGCGAGTGGCGCGCGATGATCACCGATGGCTCCGGCAAGACGGCAGGCTTCCACCTGTCGTCGCTGTACAGCCCGGTGGGCTGGCGCAGTTGGCGCGACATCGCCGCCGCGTGGGAGAGCGCCGTCAACAAGGAGTCGGGATCGGCGGCGGCCATCAAGACCTTCAAGAACACCGAACTGGGTGAGACCTGGGTCGAGGAAGGCGAAGCACCCGACTGGCAACGGCTGGTCGAGCGCCGCGAGGAGTACCGCATCGGCACCGTGCCGCAAGGTGGCCTGCTCCTGGTGGGCGCTGCCGACGTGCAGAAGGATCGCATCGAGGCGTCGGTCTGGGCCTTCGGGCGTGGCAAGGAGTCCTGGCTGGTCGAACACCGCGTGCTGATGGGCGACACCGCCCGAGACGCGGTGTGGAAGCGACTCGCCGAGCTGCTTGCCGAAAACTGGACGCACGCCTCGGGCGCGGCGATGCCGCTGGCCCGCTTCGCGTTGGACACCGGCTTTGCGACGCAGGAGGCCTACGCTTTCGTGCGGGCCTGTCGTGACTCGCGCGTGATGCCGGTCAAGGGCGTACCGCGCGGGGCGGCACTGATCGGCACGCCGACGGCCATCGATGTCTCGCAGGGCGGCAAGAAGCTGCGCCGTGGCATCAAGGTGTTCACGGTGGCGGTCAGCATCGCCAAGCTGGAGTTCTACAACAACCTGCGCAAGAGCGCGGACGTCAGCGAGGACGGCGTGACCATGGTCTACCCGACGGGCTTCGTCCACCTGCCCAAGATCGATGCCGAATTCATCCAGCAGCTCTGCGCCGAGCAGTTGATCACCCGCCGCGACCGCAACGGCTTCCC
>DAOKZK010000089.1:0-3337 GCA_035325645.1 Candidatus Macondimonas sp.
CCCCTGCGCGAATACCGCGACGATGTCGCCGATGCGGATGTTCGCGGCCTCGGCACCGGCAAAGCCCGTGGTGAGGATGTCGGGACACATGAGCACCTGCTCATCGGTCAGGCCGTCCGGGACCGGTGCCAGGTTGGCTCAAGCATCCGGAATCAGGAGAAATTCGGCCTGAGCGCCATCGATGGTATTGCCGAAGCGCCAGCCGCCCATGGGTTTGTAGCCGTGGGACACGCAGCCGCCGTCCTGGGCCGGAAAGCCATCCTGGCAGGCGTAGGGGTGAAGCTCGGACAGATCGCGCCGGCAATGACGCGCTGTCCTTCCCGATAGCCCCGAACGTTCGTGCCCAGCTTTACGATGATGCCGACCGGCTCGTGACCCACGGTGAGGCCCGGCGCTGCGGGGTATTCGCCCTTGAGGATGTGGACGTCGGTGCCGCAGATCGTCGTCGTGGTGATGCGGATCAAGGCATCGTCTGCGCCGACGGCGGGAATCGGCTTTTCGCCGAGTTCGATTCTTCCCGGTGCGACGAACACGGCTGCTTTCATCATGCCCATAGAAGTTCTCCTGAGGTTCGGAACATGCGCGATTGCGGACGATTCCGCATTCCGATTCTAGACGGTGGGATGTGACAGGCCCTTGCTCGGCCGCAAGGACAGGCTCGGCGTGCTCAGGCGGGGGGCAGGTGCAGCGTGCGGCGCAGGGCGCGTTCCAGATCATGGCGCACCTCCGCCAACGACACGTCCGGCCGCAGGTCGTGCAGCCGCGTCACGGCCAGATCCGCGTATCCGCAGGGATTGATGCCGGCGAAGGGCGCAAGATCCATGTCGACGTTGAGCGCGAGGCCGTGATAGCTGCAGCCGCGACGGATGCGCAGCCCCAGCGCCGCGATCTTGGCCGCGCCGACATAGACCCCGGGCGCCTCGCGCCGGGCGTGTGCCTCGATGCCGTAGCCGTGCAAAAGGTCGATGACCGCCTGCTCCAGCGCGCTGACCAGACTGCGGATGCCGAAGCCGAGCCGCCGCAGGTCGAGCAGGGGATAGACCACCCACTGACCCGGTCCATGGTAGGTAACCTGTCCGCCCCGGTCGGTCTGCACCACGGGGATCGCGCCGGGCATCAGCACATGCTCCGGCCGCGCGTGCATGCCGAGCGTGTAGACCGGCGGATGCTGGACGAACCACAGCGCGTCGGGCGTGTCGTCGGTGCGCTGGTCGGTGTAGTCCCGCATCGCCGACCAGACCTCGGCGTAGGGCGCGACGCCCCAATCGCGGACCACGGGAGGGCTTAGATCACCCACACCAGTCGCGGCTCGGCGCTGAGGTCCCGATAGAGGGCATCGAGTTGGGCGCGGCTGCTGGCGCGCAGGGTGACCGTGACGGAAAGATAACGCCCGCCACTGCTCGGGCGCGTGTCCACCGCCAGCACGTCGTCGTCCTCGACGTGCACGGCAATCACGGCGCGCACCACGCGCTCCGGTTCGTGCGCGAGCTGGCCGACCGCCTTGATGGGGTAGACGCAGGGAAAGCTCAGCAGGGTCTCGTCGGTCATCGCGCTCACAACAGCGCGGCGCCCTGCCGCCAGCGGGCGAGGGCCGCGTCCCACAGCGCCATCATGCGCCGGTGCATGGGACCGGGGCGGCCGGTACCGACCGGCGCGCCGTCCAGCCGGGTGATGGGAATCACGGCGCGGGTGGAACTGGTCATCCACAGCTCATCCGCGCTGCGCACCGCTTCTTCTGGAATGTCCGTCTCGCAAACCGTGATCTCGGCCGCGCCCGCCAGTTGCAGCACCAGATGGCGCGTGATGCCATGCAGGATGCGCTCGTCCGCGCGCGAGGTCAGCAGCACGCCGTCCCGAACGACGAAGATGTTGCTGGCCGCGCCTTCGGTCAGCACGCCGTCCCGCAGGTAGATGATCTCCACCGCGCCGGCGTCTTTCGCTTCCTGGCGCGACAGGGCGTTGGGCAGGAGCGCGATCGCCTTGATGTCGCAGCGGTTCCAGCGGGGATCGGGGCGGCTGAGCGTGGCGATGCCGTCGGTCAGCCACGCGGCCGGCGGCGGCTTCAGAGGGCTGGCCATGGCGAACACGGTCGGGCGAATCTCGGCCGGAAACGCGTGGTCGCGATGATCGTCGCAGCCCCGGGTGACCTGCAGATAGACCGACCAGTCGCCGGGGCCCTGGCGTGCGATGAGCGTGCTGATCATCGTGCTCCAAGCCGCCCGCCCCAAGGGGTTCTTCAGGCGGATGGCGTCGAGGCTGCGTTCGAGGCGGGCCAGATGTTCATCCAGCAGGAAGGCCCGGCCGGCGTAGACCGGGATCACCTCATACACGCCATCGCCGAACAGAAACCCGCGATCCAGCACCGAGACCCGCGCCTGCTGCAACGGCAGAAAGGCGCCATCGAGATAGACGATGGGTTGGTCGCTCATTTGAACCACATCAGCAGCCAGTGCCACAGGCGCTTGAAGAAGTTTGCCTTTTCCACCGACTGTTGGGGGTAGAGCGGCGCTTCGAGCAGGGGATCGTCGTTGAAGCGCACCACCAGCTTGCCGATCGGGGCATCGGCCGGGAGCGGTGCCGCCAGCCGGTCCTGCACCTCGGCCTGGGTCTTCACGGCCTCGTACTGCCCGCGCGGCACCGTGATGTAGAGATCCTTGTTCAGGCTCAGCCCAATCCGATTGACCTTCCCCATCCATACCGGCGCCTCGGTCACGGTCTCCCCTGCGCCATAGAGCCGGTGCGTGCTGTAAAAGCGAAAGCCATAGTTGAGCAGTGCCTGGCTGTCATTCATGCGGGCATTGTCGCTGGGCGTGCCCATCACGACCGTGATCAGCCGCATCTGATCGCGCTTGGCCGAGGCGGCCAGGCAATAGCCCGCCGAGCTGGTATGCCCCGTCTTCAGCCCGTCCACGCTGGCATCGCGCCACAACAGGCGGTTGCGGTTCGACTGCTCGATCCCATTGAACAGGAAGGAACGGATCGAATACCAGCGATACTGCTCCGGGAAGTCCCGGATCATGGCCTGCGCCAGCAGGGCGATGTCGTGCGCCGTGGTGTAGTGGTTCGGGTCCGGCAGCCCCGTCGCGTTCATGAAATGGGAATTGCGCATGCCGATCTGCTGCGCGTACTGGTTCATCAGGCCGGCGAAGGACTCCTCCGCACCGGCGATGTGCTCGGCCAAAGCGATGCTGGCATCGTTGCCCGACTGCACGATCATGCCCTTGATCAGCGTCTCGACGTCGATCTGCGAGCCCACCTTCAGGAAGGTGCGCGAGCCCTCCGAGCGCCAGGCCTTCTCGCTGATGGTCACCTGCTCGTCGAGCTTGAGGTCGCCGTC
>DAOKZK010000090.1:0-3332 GCA_035325645.1 Candidatus Macondimonas sp.
ACCGCGAAATCACCACGAAATCACACGGGTTCGGGAGTTGTTCAGACTTTCCTTAATGTGAATAGCGCCTAGGACCCGTCGGTAACATGAAGCGTCATGGGCAGTGGCCTTGACGTGTCACGAATTCTATCCGCCGAGGGGATGAAGCCCCCGGGGACTGTTTGCGCATCGGCCAGACACTCTGGGTGGTCTTGGGGGCTGGGTCCTGCCGAATTGGAGCCGGATAGGTCCATGCGCGAAGAGTGGAGCGACCAAGGTGCAGCGGTCCTGACGTCGTCTCCGTAGCGCAGTGGCTTGGCGGTGCAGCACAGCCCCGACCGTAGCCGGCCGGAGCTGTGATCAATTGCTGTTACGAGCGCTTCAGATCGTAGCGGTCCAAGTTCATGACCTTGGTCCAGGCGGCCACGAAGTCCTGCACGAACTTCTGCTGCGCATCGCTTGATGCATAAACCTCGGCGATGGCGCGCAACTCGGCGTTCGCGCCGAAGATCAAGTCAACCGGTGTTGCGGTCCACTTTACGGTGCCGGTGGAGCGGTCCCGTCCCTCGTATAAGCCTTCGCTTTTCGCCGATCGCGACCACTGGGTGGACATGTCGAGCAGATTCACGAAGAAGTCATTGCTCAGCGTCCCGGGCCGGTTGGTGAGGATGCCGTTCTTGGATTGATTCGCATTGGCGCCCAGCGCGCGCATGCCGCCCACCAGCACGGTCATCTCTGGGACGGTCAGCGTCAGCAGATCGGCGCGATCGACCAGCATCGCCGTAGGTGATCCAACGGTGCCGCTGCCGAAATAGTTGCGGAAACCATCGGCTTTAGGCTCCAGCACCGCGAAGGATGAGACGTCCGTCATGGACTGGCTGGCGTCCGCACGTCCCGGCATGAAGGGGACCTTTGTCTTGTAACCGGCCTTCTCGGCGGCCTGCTCCACGGCTGCCGATCCCCCAAGAACGATCAGGTCCGCGAGCGAGACCTGCTTCTTGCTGGCCTGGTTCGATGCGTTGAACGTCTTCTGGATGCTCTCAAGGCGCGCGAGCACTTTATTCAGTTCCTTCGGGTCGTTGACCGCCCAATTTTTCTGCGGCTCGAGACGAATGCGTGCGCCATTCGCGCCGCCACGCTTGTCGGAACCACGGAAGGTCGACGCCGAAGCCCAAGCGGTACGGACCAGTTCAGGAATGGTCAGCCCCGATGCCAGGATTTCCGACTTGAGATGGGCAATGTCACGCTCGTCGATCAGGGGATGATCGACTGCCGGGATCGGATCCTGCCACAGCAGTTCGGTGGCCGGCACATCGGCCCCGAGGTAGCGTGCGCGCGGCCCCATGTCGCGGTGAGTGAGTTTGAACCAGGCCTTGGCGAACGCCAGCTCGAATTCCTTGGGGTTGTCCAGAAAGCGTTTGGAGATCTCTGCGTACGCCGGATCCATCTTCAACGCAAGGTCGGTCGTGAACATGATCGGAGCGTGCCGCTTTCCAGTGATGTGAGCGTCCGGCACCATGTTTGCGCCCTTGCCTTCCTTCGGAATCCACTGGATCGCACCGGCCGGACTCTTCGTTTGCTCCCAGTCGAAAGCGTAAAGCCAGGTCAGATATTCATGCGTCCAGCGCGTCGGATTGGTCGACCAAGCGCCTTCCAAGCCGCTGGTGATGGTGTCGGCGCCCACGCCGCTGCCGCACTTGTTCTTCCAGCCCAAGCCTTGATCTTCGAGCGGCGCTGCGGCTGGTTCTCTTCCCAGGCAATCCTCTGGCTTGTGGGCGCCATGCGCCTTGCCGAAGGTGTGGCCGCCAGCGATCAGTGCGACGGTTTCTTCATCATTCATTGCCATCCGCCCGAAGGACTCGCGGATGTCGCGCGCTGCCGCAAGAGGATCCGGATTGCCGTTGGGTCCTTCCGGGTTGACGTAGATCAAACCCATCTGGACCGCTGCAAGCGGGTTTTCGAGCTGCCTGTCGCCACGGTGGCGGTTGTCGGCGAGGAACTCGCTTTCCGGGCCCCAGTCGACGAGATCAGGCTCCCAATCATCGATGCGGCCACCGGCAAAGCCATAGGTCTTGAAACCCATGGACTCCAAGGCGACATTGCCGGCCAGCACCATCAGGTCGGCCCATGAAATCTTGCTGCCGTATTTCTGCTTGATCGGCCACAGCAGGCGCCGTGCTTTGTCCAAACTCACGTTGTCCGGCCAGCTGTTCAGCGGATCGAAGCGTTGCTGCCCGCCGCCAGCCCCCCCGCGCCCGTCGCCGATGCGGTAGGTTCCGGCGCTGTGCCAGGCCATGCGGATGAACAGCGGGCCGTAATGACCGTAATCCGCCGGCCACCAGGGTTGCGAGGTGGTCATCAGCTCGCGCAGATCTTTTTTGACGGCCTCGAGGTCCAGCTTCTGAAACTCTTCGGCATAGTCGAAATTCGGCCCCAGCGGGTTGGATGCCGCTGCATGTTGGCGCAGTGGCCGCAGGTCGAGCATCTCGGGCCACCAATACTGGCTGGACATCGGTGTCATGGGTGGCGGTGCTGCGACCGCCGGCATCAGTGCCGAAGTAACCATCGCCGTGGCGGCAAGGAAAGGGAGGGCTTTCTTATAGGGGATCATGGAGAACCTCATGTTTTGACGAGCGAGCAATTCGATCTTAGTCAAGAACAATCATGAGTAAAATGGATCGTCTCTATTGACGCAAAACGGAAGGCCCCTGCGCCGGTCCTGTGAATCGCGGGGCTTTACCGGGCCGCCTGGTACGCGCCGCCGCTGGATTGGACGGTACGGATGCACCGGTGATGGCGGCTCTGGCCCGTCTGGTGGGGGATCGTCCAGCCCGGGGCTTTTGGAAGTGCTCCGCCCTGCTGCGTCGCACGCAGCAGGACTGGAACCACGAGCGGGTGTATCGGGTGTACACGGCGATGCGACTGGATCTGCGAAGCGCATCGAAGCGGTGCCTATCCAAACGGGAGCGGGTGCCGCTCTACGTGCCGCAGCTGCCGGATACGGTGTGGTCGGCCGATTTCATGTCCGATGCCCTGGCCTGCGGCCAGCGGTTCCGTACCTTCAACGTGGTCGACGACTTCAACCGCGAAGCCCTGCACATCGAAGTCGACACCTCCATCACCTCTGCGCGCTTGGTGCGAGTCTTCGAACAGTTCCGGCGCGATCATGGATTGCCGCAGGTGCTGCGCACCGACAACGGCCCGGAATTCCTCGGCGAGAGCTTCATACAGTGGGCCAAACAGCAAGGCATGGCCATCCGGTACATCCAGCCGGGCTAGGGCCTGTTAACACTACTTGCTCCCATGGCGCAGATGAGCGACACTGCTGCTCATGGAAATCACCCCCGAGCAAT
>DAOKZK010000091.1:0-3315 GCA_035325645.1 Candidatus Macondimonas sp.
CGACGACGACATGATCCAGTGCGCGCACGTCCACCAGCGCAAGTGCATCCTTGAGCCGCGAGGTGATGGTCTCATCGGCACGGCTCGGCTCGGGATACCCGCTCGGATGGTTGTGCGCGAATATCACTGCCGCCGCATTGAGTCGCAGCGCTTCCTTGACCACTTCGCGTGGATGTACCGACGCGCCGTCAATGGTGCCTCGGAACAGTTCGACGTACTCGATCAGCCTGTGCTGACTGTCGAGGAACAGCGTCGCGAACACTTCATGCTCGAAGCCGGCCAGCTTGGTACGCAGGTAGTTCTTGACCGTATCCGGTGACGTGAATGCAGCGCCACGCTGCACCTTCTGGTCGATAACCTGGCGTGCGACTTTGAGGATCTGCTTGGTACTCGCGGGCCGATAACGGCCGCGGCCATCGCGAACCAGCAGAGTGACATCAGAGGAAAGAGGGAGATGTGACATGATCGTGCTCCGGTTGCTCGGGCGGAATTGCCCGGAACCGGCGCCAGCACGGCGCAGCGCAAGCAGTCACAGGGTCATGGACGGCCACGGCCGCAAGCGTGCAAGGCACGCGCTGCCCTTGACGGCGAGCACGCCGTGGTACGGTGAAGGGAAACAGCAAGACCGCCCATCCCTACCTCCGATCCAGGTAGGCGAAGGCAAGCGGAGCGCGCAGGCCCTCAAGGGCCGGAGGCGTCAGCCGAGCAGCGCGAGGGAACGATGGAAGCCCGCATGGGGCGAGACTCGCGCAGCGAGGCTCGATGCGCAGCACGACAGCGCGACGGCGGCACGCCGGGACGCCCAAATGCTTGGGACAGAACTACTCGTTGTCCGTCTTGCGTTGCTCGATCTGCAACCGCGCCCGCTCGGTCGCCTGCTGCAACCGTTCCACCAACACTGCATGCGGCGGCAAAGTGGTCAGGTACTCGGCAACATGGATGCCCGACTTGTCCAGCTCCAGCAGCTCGATCTGTTCGGACTTCTTCCCTGTGCAGAGAATGATGCCCAGCGGTGTCGCTTCTTCCGGTTCCCGCTCGAACTTGTCGAGCCAGCGCAGGTAAAGCTCCATCTGCCCTTTGTACGCGGCCTTGAACTCGCCGACCTTCAACTCCACCGCCACCAGCCGGCGCAGCTTGCGATTGTAGAACAGCAGGTCAAGGTGGAAATCCTCGTCGTCGATCGGGATGCGCTTCTGCCGCGCGACGAAGCTAAAACCCGCGCCCAGCTCCAGCAGGAAGGATTCCATTTCCCGGATGATCGCGGCTTCCAGGTCGCCTTCCTGCCAAGTGTCCCGCAGTCCCAGGAAATCGAGGATGTACGGGTCGCGCATGACCAGGGCGGGCGACATGCGCTGCGCATCGCGCATCGTCGCCAGCTCCTGCGCGATCGTCTCACCCGGCTTCTTTGACAGTGCCGTGCGCTCATACAGCATCGAGTTGATGCGCTCGTTCAGCGTACGCACGCTCCAGCGTTCGGCCCCGGCCATCTGTGCGTAATAGTCCCGTTGCATCGGCTCCTTGAGTGCCAACAGCAGGACGAAGTGAGACCAGCTCAATTGTCGCGACAGTGTTGCGACAATTGGCTCATCCGGGAAGGTGGCGGCGAACTTGACCATCCGGCGTAGGTTCTTCTCTCCGAACCCGCGACCGTAGTCACGGGCAAGCTGCTCGGCCAGGGTCGGCAGGATTTGCTCGCCGTACCCAGCCCGCTGGCCGGCCAGCACCTCCGTATGGATGCGCTGGCCGATACGCCAGAACAGCAGGGTCAGTTCCGCATTGACCGCCGAGGCGGCGCGTTGCCGCGAGGCCTCGATCAATGCCCGAATGTCCCCCAGCAGCACCGACGGCGCCGCAGGTGAGGGAACGGATACCTTGCGCCTGCTCATGCCTCCACCTCCACAGGTTGCCGCGTGCCCGTGATGGTCTGCCGCCGGTTTGCCACCAATTCGGCCGCCTGGCGCACCGGATCGTCTTCGGTATGGACGTACCGCATGAACATGGCCACGGTCTTGTGTGCAGTGAGTGCCATGCCGACCTTGATGGGCACGCCCGAATTGGCGATGTCGGTGGCGGAGCGGTGGCGTATACCATGGGTGCCGACCTTCGGCACGCCGGCACGGTCGAGGATGCGTCGCCAAGCCTGGTAGTACGTATGGGGACTGAGCGGCTTGCTGTGATCGAGGATCGCTGGGCAGACGTAAGGCGAATCGCCGTAATGGGGCGCATTCGTCAGCAACCGTCGAGCTTCCTCACTCAGAGGCTTGGACATATCGCCAGTTTTGCTATCTGGCCAGACGACCCGGCCATTGGGGAGGTCAAGCCAATCCCACTGCAACAGCAGAACTTCCGACATGCGGGCCGCGAACTCGAATTGCAGGCGGACGGCCAGCAGGTAGATGGGGTGCTCCAGCTCCCCAGCCTCGGCTTTGTCCAGATAGGCGAACAGCTTGACCATTTGTTCGTCGGTGATGAGGCGGGTCGAACCTTTTTCCGGGTACTTGGGCACATGGCGACAAGGATTCGAGCCGTCGGGTCGATAGCCCCAAAGCTCGGCCAGGTTGAACATCTTGCGGATGAGCGACAGCACACGGTTGGCCTGCGTGGGCGACTTCTCCATGCGCTTCATCAGCGCGGTGATGTCGTGGCGGGCGACCTCGTGAACCTTCTTGCTGCCGAAAGCCGGGATGACATGCTTGTCGATCTGGTACTGGTAGCTGTCCTGCGTGCTCGTCTTGTTGTGCAGCTTGGAGTGGTCCTCCATGAAACGCGCGCAAAGTTCCTTGACCGTTGGCGCCTTGCGGGCCTCGGCCTTGTCATGGCCAGGGTCGCCTCCGCGTCGGACTTCGGCCAGCCAGTCCTGTGCCAACGACCGTGCCTGTTCGACGGTCAGTTCGCCGAACTGGCCGAGCGCCGGCTTGCGGCGCACACCCGAGTTCGTGCGGTACTGAAGCATGAAGACTTTGCGGCCGGTCGGTGTTATTTTGCATAAGAAGCCCGGAACGATTGTGTCCCGGAGTTCGATGTCGTTGGTCTGCGCTCTGGCAGCGTCAACGACGCTCTTGGTCAACTTGATCTTTGCCATGTAGTGGTGCTCCTAGAGTGCCCGATTCCAGGAGCCGGCTAGGGGCCAGGCGAAAGAGAACCGGGGCGGTTTGCGTCGCGCACCGGGTTATGATCCAAGACATCGAATCTGCGGAAAACCTGCCACAGCAAGCTGTATCCAAGGCCAGAGGGCAGCCGGTGCAGAACCAATGCTGTGGCTTAAAATCCCTCGGGCCTGTCCCATGCCGGTTCGAGTCCGGCCCCGGGCACCAC
>DAOKZK010000092.1:0-3298 GCA_035325645.1 Candidatus Macondimonas sp.
CAAGCCGATACCCGATACAGCTACGGCGAAGACCGCTATCGATTGATCGGCAAGATCGACGGGGCGGCTGTTCGTGCTGGTCGAGTCTTACGCCGCCTACCGCTTCGTGGAACTGACCCGCGCGTCTGTCCTGCTGCATGGTTAGCTGGCCGGCCGGGCAGGCGATGGCTGAAAGGCAGGGATTGCCACGCCCTGCGGGGCTCGCAATGACGGTAATGACGGCGTTTCGTCATCAAGAGGGCCGCGGCGCTGTGGCGATCCATCGACATAGAAAGTCGCGCCCGCGGTTGCCGGTGAAGTCCCGACGGCCTAAGATTTGACCATCTGATTGGTCATCAGGATGCCCCCCATGAGTGACAGGACGGTCAGCCTGGCCGAAGCCAAGGCGCACTTGAGCGAATTGACGGAATTGGCAGCAGCCGGCGAAGAAGTGCTCATCACCAAACGCGGCAGGCCCATGGCGCGATTGACGCGCGAAGCTGTCCCGCGCCGGCCGGTGGATGCGCGCTTGCTGCGGGAACTGACGGCGCGACTGCCGGAGCAGGTCGAGCCGTCAGCCGAGTTCATGCAGCGGGTGCGGGACGACAGCCGCTATTAGCCCCCCCCCGCTGTGCTGTACGTCGATACCAGCGTACTGGTCGCCGCCCTGACGCGCGAGCCGCGTACGCCCGAAATCCAGGACTGGCTGGCCGCGCAGCCGGCCGGACAACTCGCCGTAAGCGATTGGGTGGTGACCGAATTCTCCGCCGCCCTTTCGGTCAAGCTGCGCTTGGGCCATCTGACGCCACTCGATCGGGCGGAGGTGCTTGCCGTGTTTGCCGAACTGGTCGAAGGCTCGTTCGCGGTGTTGGCGGTCTCGCGGTTGGATTTCCGCACGGCAGCGCGTTTTGCCGATCAGCATGCCACCGGATTGCGCGCGGGCGATGCCCTGCATCTGGCCGTTGCCCGGAACCATGGCGCGAGAATCCGCGCCCTGGATCGCCGGCTGGTGACTGCGGCCGAGGCGCTCGGGGTCAGCGCTGTGCTGTTGTGAAGGCAGCTTGCATCGACCGCTTTGGGGCGGGAGAGAGCATGGATCGCTTCGTCGGCACCCAGCCGCCTCGAAATGACGGTGGCGTCGCGAAAGGCATGGATCGCTTCGTCGCTGCCCGCCACGGGCGCTTTGTGCCCTCGCGGCTTCGGCCCACTTTCCCGCAATGACGGGAGAGGCGTCAGTCCGCGCTTTTTTCTCGTCATCGCAAGGTGCGCGGCGCCATGGCGATCACGCTACCATCACACGGGAAAGTTGCTGAGCAGCCCTTATGAAGCCCTCTGAAGCCTTGACCATCAACCGTGCTGCGATCCGCCGCGTGATTGAATCGCACCACGCCCGCAACGCGCGGGTGTTCGGCTCGGTGTTGCGCGGCCAGGACACGGACGGCAGCGACCTTGACATCCTCATCGACCCGACGCCTGAAACAACGCTGATGGACATCGGCGCGATCCGCCACGAACTCGCGAAACTGCTGGGCGTACCGGTGGACGTCCTGACGCCCAACGCATTGCCCGACAAGTTCCGGGCGCAAGTGCTTGCCGAAGCGCGCCCGATATGACCCGCGCAGAGCGGCGCCTTGACGACTACTTGGGCCACATCCTCGAAGCCATCGAGCGCATCGATCGCTACGTTGATGGTCTTGACGAACGTGCGTTCCTGAACAATGAACTCGTGCAGGACGCCGTGATCCGCAATTTCGAGATCATCGGCGAGGCAAGCAACAACATCGAAAAGCACCACCCGGACTTCGCGGCAGCGCATCCCGACTTACCCCTCTCGTTTGCCTACCAGATGCGTAACGCCATCGCGCACGGCTACTTCAAGGTGGACTACGAAATCGTTTGGAGGACGATCCACCGTGACCTGCCGGGGCTGTATGGCCAGGTGCGCCGCCTGACGGATCAGCGCCTGATCGATGATGGCGGACACGCGCCGTGAATGCCGGTTCAATCCGACATCTGCTTCGCGCCTGCGAAACATCGCGCCTCCTCTACGACCTTCCGTGAAGGTTTGAATTGAAAATCCTCATCCACGGCATCAATTTCGCGCCCGAACTGGTCGGGATCGGCAAGTACACCGGCGAGATGGCCGGCTGGTTGGCGGCGCGCGGCCATGCGGTGCGCGTCGTCGCCGCCCCGCCCTACTACCCCGACTGGTCGGTGGGCGCAGGCTACCGGCCGGACCGCTACCGGCGCGAGACCTGGCGCTGGGCGGACGGCGCGACGGCCGAGGTGTGGCGCTGCCCCTTGTGGGTGCCGCATCAGCCGGGCGGCGCCAAGCGCCTCGCGCATCTGGCGAGCTTTGCGGCGAGCGGCGCGCCGGTGATGCTGGCCCAGGCGCGCTGGCGGCCGGATCTGGTGCTGTGCGTGGAGCCGACCCTGTTCTCGGCGCCGGCGGCCCTGCTCGCGGCGCGCCTGGCCGGCGCGCGGGCCTGGCTGCACATCCAGGATCTGGAAGTGGACGCCGCCTTCGATCTGGGGCTGCTGCCCGGCGGGGCGCTGCGGCGCTTCGCGCTGGGCTGCGAATCCGCGCTGCTGCGCCGCTTCGACCGCGTCTCGACCATTTCCGAGGCCATGCGCGAACGGGTGATCGCCAAGGGCATCGCGCCCGAGCGCGCGCCGCTGCTGCCCAACTGGGCGGACGTGGACGCGGTGCGGCCGCTGCCCGGCCCGAGCCCGCTGCGCGCAGAGCTCGGCATCGCGGAAGGCGCCGTGGTGGCGCTCTATTCGGGCAATCTCGGCGAAAAGCAGGGGCTGGAGTTGCTGATCGAGGCCGCCCGGGCGCTGCGGGACGATCCCGCGGTCGTGTTCGTGATCGGCGGCGCGGGCAGCGCGCGCGAGCGCCTGATGGCGATGGCGGCGGATCTGCCCAACATCCGCTGGATTCCGCTGCAGCCGCTCGAGCGGCTGAACGATCTGCTGAATCTGGCCGACGTGCACCTGTTGCCCCAGCGCGCCGACGCTGCGGATCTGGTCATGCCGTCCAAGCTGACCGGCATGCTGGCGAGCGGCCGGCCGGTGATCGCCACCGCCGAGCCCGAGACGCAGGTCGGCCGCGTGGTCGGCGGCTGCGGCGTGCTGGTCCCGCCCGGCGACGGGGCGGCGCTGGCCCGCGCCATCGTGGATCTGGCGGCCGATCCCGCACGGCGACACGCGCTGGGCGCCGCCGCACGCCGCTACGCCGAAACCAACCTCGCCCGTGATGCCATCATGAGTCGATTCGAGACCACGGCGCTGGCCCTGTGCGGCCAAAGCGCCCCCGCCC
>DAOKZK010000093.1:0-2891 GCA_035325645.1 Candidatus Macondimonas sp.
CCGAAGAAGGTCGGAATCTCTACCAGCTGATGGCCCCGTTATCAGGGGTGGGTCATCCGACTTATGCACGCAAAGTTTACTGGGCAGCATATCGCTGTCGAATTCATTGCCATCAGCGCGTGAAGTCTTCCGGCCCGTGGCGCTCGGGCACACGCTCGGCCTCGGGTCCCCAGGTGCGGTTGACGCGCCGCCCGCGCTGGACGGCGGGCCGTGCAGCGATTTCCCGGGCCCAGCGCAACACGTGCGAATAGCTGTGCACCTGCAGGAACTCGCCCGCCTCGTACAGATTGTCGAGCACCAGGGCGCCATACCACGCGTGAACCGCCATGTCGGCGATGGTGTAGGCCTCACCGATGAGGTAGCGGCGGTGAGCGAGGTTGCGGTTGAGCACGTCGAGCTGGCGCTTGACCTCCATCGCATAGCGGTCGATCGGGTATTCCAGCTTGACCGGCGCATAGGCATAGAAATGGCCGAAGCCGCCGCCGAGGAAGGGCGCGCTGCCGACCTGCCAGAACAGCCAGGAGAGACACTCGGCCCGATCCGCGCCGGAGACGGGCAGGAAGGCGCCGAACTTTTCTGCGAGATAGACGAGGATCGCGCCGGACTCGAACACGCGGATGGGGGTGGGCGTACTGACGTCCAGCAGGGCAGGAATCTTGGAGTTGGGATTGACGTCGACGAAGCCGCTGGAGAATTGATCGCCCTTCAGGATATCGATGGGCCAGGCATCGTACTCCGCGCCGGCGATGCCGAGTTCCAGGAGTTCCTCGAACATCACGGTGACTTTCACGCCGTTCGGCGTGGCGAGGGAATAGAGCTGATGCGGGTGCCGGCCGACCGGCAGCTCTCGCTCATGGGTGGGGCCAGCAACGGGGCGGTTGATGGCCATGAAGCGACCAGCGTTCTGGGCGTCCCATTTCCAGACCCTGGGCGGGGTGTACTCGGCGGATTTCTCGTCGCTCATCGCGGGGCTCCTCGGGAATGGGAACACGAATCAGAGGGAAGAAGGCCGCTTCATGATAAAGGCCAGCTTGCGTCAGGCGCACGCGGCATGGCCCTCGTCGCCCGATCGGAAAAGGAATACATTCAGGCTTGACACTCAGGCGGAGCGGTCCATGACGATCTCTTCCCATCCCCATGCTTCAGGACGCGCGGCCCGTGCCGGCGGTTGCACCGGATTGGGGCTGAAACCCCAGCATTTCGAGCAGATTCTCGCCCAGCGCCCGCCGCTCGGATTCTTTGAGATCCACGCCGAGAACTACATGGGTGCGGGCGGCCCGTTTCACCATTATCTGGGCCGCATCCGCGAGCACTACGCCCTGTCGGTGCATGGGGTCGGCCTGTCGATCGGCGGCAGCGACCTCGATGCCGCGCACCTCGAACGTCTGGCGGCCGTGCTGGCGCGCTACCAGCCCGAGTGGTTTTCCGAGCATCTGGCCTGGTCACGGCACGGCGCCGTGTGCCTGAACGATTTGCTGCCCGTGGTCTACGACGCCGACACGCTGGCACGGGTCTGCGCCCACATCGACCACATCCAGGAGCGCCTGGGGCGGCGCATGCTGCTGGAAAATCCGGCCACCTATCTCGAAAGCCGCGCCTCGACAATGCCTGAAACGGATTTCCTTGCCGAAATCATCCGACGCACCGGCTGCGGCCTGCTGCTCGACGTGAACAACCTCTATGTGTCCTGCACGAACCACCGCCGCGATCCGCTCGCCGAACTCGCCGCGCTGCCGCTGCAGGCCGTCGGCGAAATCCATCTGGCCGGCCATGCCGAGGCCGTGGACGGCGCCGGCGATCCGCTGCTCATCGACAACCACGGCGCGCCGGTCGCCAACGCCGTCTGGGATCTGTATGCCCAGGCCATTGCGCAGATCGGCCCCGTGCCCACGCTGATCGAGCGCGACAACGACATCCCGGCGCTGGAGGTGCTGCTGGCCGAGGCGCGGCAGGCCGAGCGCATCCTGCAGGGCGCCGCACGGCCGATGGAGGCAGCAGAAGGATGATCGATCAGGCCGACTTCGCCCGCGCGCTGCTCGATCCCGAGCGACCGCCGCCAGCCGACCTCTCGACCTGGAACGGCTCGGACCCCGCCGTGCGTCTGGCGGTCTATCGCAACAACGTCATGGTCTCGCTGCTGGGCGTGCTCTCCGACACCTTTCCGGTCACGCGCGAACTGGTCGGCGAGGCGTTCTTTCACGCCATGGGCCAGCGCTTCGTACGCGCGCGGCCGCCGCAAAGCCCGGTGATGGCCGAGTACGGCGCGGGATTTGCCGATTTCATCGCAAGCTTCGCGCCGGCCCGGACGCTGCCCTACCTGCCCGATGTCGCGCGCCTGGAGTGGCTGCGCCTGGTGGCGCTGCATGCCGCCGACGCCGAACCGCTTCCTGCGGAGCGCATTGCGGCCCTCGTGGCCGACCAGCCGGACCTCGGCGCCTGGCGCCTGCGGCTGCACCCCTCGTTTGCCGTGCTGCGCTCGGATTACGCCGCCATCTCGATCTGGGCGGCGCATCAGGGCGCCGGGAATCTCGCCGCGATCGACCCCGATCAGGGCGAAAGCGCCTGGATTGTGCGCCCGGATCTGGAAGTGGCGGTGATCCCCATCGACACGGCGGGCGGTGCGTTCGCCGCCGCCCTGCTCGACGGACTGCCGCTGGCCGCCGCGATCTCCGCCGTGCACGAGGCGGGCCTGAACCTCGATCTGCCCGCCACACTGGCCGCGTTGATCCGTGCCCGCGCACTGATTTCCATCGAACCAGCGGTGTGAAGGGCTGTAATGACCCATTGATTTCCTGCTCGGGTATGACCTTGTGAGGAGATACCCGATGAGCATCACGATGGACGAAGAGATCAAGCGTTGGACTGCGCGGCGGAAGTCGGCACTGGTTTTG
>DAOKZK010000094.1:0-2713 GCA_035325645.1 Candidatus Macondimonas sp.
GCCTACGCGACGCCAGAGGACCTGCGGGAGATCTTCCTGCGCAACCGTGCCGGCGAACTGGTGCGGCTCGATACCGTTGCGGCCGTCCGGCAGTCGCTGGGCCCTGCAGAGATCGGGAGGTTCGATCTGAACTATTCGGGTTTCTTCTTCATCAATCCGACCATGCCCCTGGCCGAGGCGGTCAGCAAGGCGCAGGCCATCGGTGCCGAGATCCTGCCCACGGGCTACAGTCTCGACCTGACGGGTCAGGCCAAGGAGCTCGAGGAGACGGCGGGATACATGCTGTTCGCGCTGGTCGTCGCGCTGGTCCTGCTGTACATGGTGCTGGCCAGCCAGTTCGACTCCTTTCTGCAGCCGCTCATCATCATGGTGGCGCAGCCGCTGGCCGCCATCGGTGGGGTGGCCGCACTCTGGCTGCTGGGCTACACGCTCAACATGTTCTCCATGATCGGCATGCTGCTGCTTGTGGGGCTTGTCGCCAAGAACTCCATCCTGCTGGTGGACCTCACCAATCAGCGACGCATGGAGGGCGTGCCGCTGCACGAGGCGCTGATGGAAGCTTGTCCAGTGCGCTTGCGCCCCGTTCTGATGACCTCGCTGACGGTGATTTTCGCACTGCTTCCTGCCGCGCTGGGTCTGGGTGCCGGCGCAGACACGAACGGACCACTGTCGGCGGCCGTCATCGGCGGCATGGTCACCTCGACCGCACTGACGCTGATCGTGGTGCCGGTGGTGTATCTGCTGGTGGAGCGCATGAAGGAGCGCCAGGGGTATCATCCGGCGCACGGTATGGAGTCGAATCATGAGTGAACCGATCTGCAAGCTGCGAACCGCGGCGCGCTGCTTGGTCTTTGCCATCGGGACGATCCAGACGGCCCAAGCCGAGGGGCTCGTCGACATCTACCAATTGGCCCAGAGCCGCGACGCAACCTACGAATCGGCCCGTTACCAGCTCGAGGCAGTGCGGACACTCAACCAGCAGGCGCGGGGGGTGCTCTTTCCGAGTATTGATCTCAGTGGCGGCGTGAACCGCAGCTGGCTCGAGGTCGAGAGTGATCCGGTTGCGCTTCCCGGTCCTCCGGGGGCGCCTGCCACACTGGTCGACCAGAGTGGCGAGACCAGCAATGCCGAGGGCTGGAACTACGGGGTGAGCCTGCGCCAGCCGATCTTCGTGGCCGAAGCGATTTTCCGCTTCGGGCAGGCCAGGCGGCAGGTCGCCCTGGCCGAGGTGCAATACGCTCTTGCCTCGCAGGATCTCATGCTCCGCACTGCAACGAGCTACTTCGAGATCCTTCGGGCCGCGCAGGCGCTCGATGCGGCCAATGCCGAACTGCGTGCCCTCGAGCAGGAACTCGCGCGCGCGCGTAAGTCCTTCGAGGTGGGCACCGCCGCCATTACGGATCTCAACGAAGCTCAGGCGCGTCATGATGTCGTCCTGGCCCAGGTGCTGCGGTACGAGAACGATCTGGCGATCTCGCGAGAAGCCTTGGCGCGGATCATCGGGCAGCCGGCTCCCGAACTGAAAGGGGTTCGCAGAGAGTTCCCGCTGGATCCGCCATCCCCTGCGGTTCGATCGGAATGGGTCGCGCAGGCGCGTCAATCCAATCTGTTCCGGGTCGCGAGCGGCTTGGGCGTGGAGGTCGCCCGCGCCGAAGTAAGGGCTCGCCAGGGCGCGCGCCTTCCCAACGTTTTCCTGGTGGGGAATTACGACGTTCAGTCATCCCAAAGCCCCAGTTTCGGCGGGCGGGTTACGCGGACCGAGACCGACAATCGCGTCGTCGGCCTGCAGTTGAGCGTGCCGCTGTTCCGCGGCGGGTTGCTCAGCGCGCAGGTCGAGGAAGCCGCCGCACGGTACAATCAAAGCAAGAGCGACTTCGTGGATGCCGATCGCGCTGCCGAGTTTCAGGCCAGCCAGGCCTATCTGGAACTGACCACGGCCATCGCGCAGGTCCGCGCCTTCGAGCAGGCGTTGAAATCCAGTGTCACCGCGTATGAGTCCGCACGTCGGGGTCGCGAGGTGGGCGTCCGTACGGCCGTCGATGTGCTCTTCGCACTGCAGCAGGTGTACGAAGCGCAGCAAAACCTCGACAACGCGCGCCTGTCCTATCTGCTGGGCCGTCTGAATCTGCAGGCTGCCGTGGGCACGCTGACGCCGGCCGATCTGGCCATTGTCGATCAGTATCTTGAGGAACGCGCGGCCGCGGCAGCGCCAGTCCGCCTCGATTAGGTTTGACAGCCCGTGATCAGCCGAAGATAATTCACTGCTTGCGTTTTGGAGGGGTTCCCGAGCGGTCAAAGGGAGCAGACTGTAAATCTGCCGGCTCTGCCTTCGTAGGTTCGAATCCTACCCCCTCCACCAGAATTGTTATTGTGAGGTCGATCGCGGGCATCCGCGGGTGTAGTTCAATGGTAGAACCTCAGCCTTCCAAGCTGATGGTGTGGGTTCGATTCCCATCACCCGCTCCATTGCACCGGATCTTGAGTGTGATTGGTTGATGCAGGGCCCATATAGCTCAGTCGGTAGAGCACTTCCTTGGTAAGGAAGAGGTCACCGGTTCAAGTCCGGTTATGGGCTCCACAATTTTGGAGAAAGCCTCTCCTTGGCGCAATGAGAGGCTTTTGGCGTATTCGATTTTCTGTGATGGAGACAGCTGCGCATGGCCAAGAGCAAGTTTGAGCGTACGAAGCCGCATGTGAATGTGGGGACGATTGG
>DAOKZK010000095.1:0-2667 GCA_035325645.1 Candidatus Macondimonas sp.
GAATTGCCGCGCGCCCGGCTTGCGGTGCTGGATGGCATCAAGTCCTCGCCCAACCAGCCGGTGCTGCGCGATGGGCAGGCCATCCGCACGCTGTGGGGCGATCTGGCGTGGCAATTGGGCGGAGCCGAAGGCTATGCATTGGTGGCCGATGCCGACGCATCGGGCACTTCGCCCGGCAAGGCGGTGCTCGAGACCTTGCTCGCGCGCTGCGCGCCCTGCGTGATCCTGATCGACGAGCTGGTGGCCTACGTGCGCCAGTTCGAGGAGGACAAGGCGCTCACAGGCGGCACCTTCGACTCCAACCTGTCGTTCGTGCAGGCGCTGACCGAGGCGCTGAAGGCGGTGCCCACGGCTGTGCTGCTGGCGTCATTGCCCGAGTCGGACAAGGAGGCCGGCAGCCACCGTGGCGTGAAGGCGCTGGAGGCGCTGGCGCACTACTTCGGCCGCGTGCAGGCGCTGTGGAAGCCGGTGGCCACCGAGGAGGCTTTTGAGATCGTGCGCCGGCGGCTGTTTGCCTCGATCAACGACAAGCTGGCGATGGAGTCGGTGTGCCGCTCTTTCGCCGACTTCTACCTCGCCAACCGCGATGATTTTCCCCAGGAAACGCAGGACAGCCGCTACTTCGAGCGGCTGGTGCATGCCTACCCGATCCACCCCGAGGTGTTCGACCGCCTGTACGAGGACTGGTCAACGCTGGACAACTTCCAGCGCACCCGCGGCGTGCTGAAGTTGATGGCGAAGGTGATCCACCGGCTGTGGAAGGATGGCAACAACGACCCGCTTATCATGCCGGGCAGCCTGCCGCTGTACGACGCCGATGTGCGCAACGAAGTCATCTACTACCTGCCCCAAGGCTGGGACCCGGTCATCGAGCGCGACGTGGATGGCGAACGCGCCGAGACCACGGAGATCGAAAACAAGGACACCCGCCTGGGCAGCGTGCAGGCTTGCCGCCGTTCGGCGCGCGCGGTGTTCCTGGGCAGCGCGCCCAGCACCACGAATCAGCTGGTGCGGGGCCTGGAACTGGAGCGCGTGATGCTCGGCGTCATCCAGCCGGGCCAGCAGATCGGCCTGATCAAGGATGCGCTGCGTCGCCTGGGTGACCGGCTGCACTACCTCAACCACGCCAACAATCGGTTCTGGCTCGACACGCGGCCCAACCTGCGGCGCGAGATGGAAGAGCGCAAACGCCGCTTTCAGGACCGCGAGGACGTGTTTCCCGCGATCCGCGAGCGCGTGCAGCGCAGCTTTGCGAGTGGCGTATTCGGCGGCATCCACATCTTCACCGACAGCGGCGATGTGCCCGATGACTGGGCGCTGCGCCTGGTGGTGCTCCCGCCCGACGCGGCCTTCAGCAAGAGCGGCCAGAGTTTGGGTCTGGAGCGCGCGACGGAAATCCTGAAGAAGCGCGGCGATCAGCCCCGCTTCAAGCAGAACCGCCTGATCTTCCTGGCCGCCGACTACGACAGCGTGAGCCGGCTGAAGGACCACGTGCGCTCGTTCCTCGCGTGGCGCAGCATCGTCGCCGACTACAAGGACAACCGCATCGTCCTCGACAACCTGATGGCCAAGCAGGCGAGCGCCAGCCTGGAGCAGGCCGAGGAAACCGTGCGTCGTATGATCCGCGAGACCTACAAGTGGCTCGTGGCGCCGATGCAGGAAGCGCGCCCCGGCAAGGGCTTGTCCGAGCTGCGGTGGGAGCACTTCCAGGTCAACCCTGGCGCGCAGAACTGGTCGCAGGAGATCGAGCGCGTGCTCAAGGAGAACGAGCTGCTCATCAACGAGTGGGCGCCGATCCATCTGGCGAAGGTTTTGCGCGACTGGTTCTGGAAGGACGATGCCAAGGAAACCAGCGCGCTCAACGTCTGGCAGCAGACCTGCCAACAGCTCTACCTGCCGCGATTGAAGGACGATACGGTCTTCCGGACAACGATGGCCGCGGGCGCAGAGAGCCGGGAGTTCTTCGGTTTCGCGCAGGGCAAGGAAGATGGCCGCTACATCGGGTTCAGCTACGGCAAGCGCACCTCGCCGATCATGGACGCGTCGCTGCTGCTGATCGAGCCGCTCACAGCCGCCGCTTACATGGAAGCATTGCGTGCGGCCGAAGAGGCGGCCCGACCGGACCCGCGCGAGCCGACGCCTGATCCGACCGGAACCGCCGGGGTGCCAACGAGAATCGAGGACACGGCCGCGCCGACGTATCCAGCTGGCGGCGACGCCGTGCTTCGGTCAGCCAAGAACCGCTTCTATGCCAGCATCGACCTCGATCCAATCCAGGCCAAGCGGCAATTCGCCGATCTGGTGGATGAGGTCGTCCAGCAATTCACCATGCGGCCCGACGTGAAGGTGCGAATCGTCATCGAGATCCAGGCTGAATCGGCCACCGGTTTTGACGATGGACTGCAGCGTGCCGTGAAGGAGAACTGCGACGTGCTGAAGTTCAAGAACGCCGAGTTCGAGTCGGGGGAATAAACGGGGGTGCCGGTTCTTGGTACCCACGTTTGATCGATACCGTGCGTATGGGTCTTGGGATGTTTGGGACCGGAGACTGGGTGTGTAGCCATTGATTCAGAACACAAAAAAGGCCCGGAGGTTATCCGAGCCTTTCGATTTGGTGGAGCGGAGGAGGATCGAACTCCCGACCTTCGCATTGCGAACGCGACGCTC
>DAOKZK010000096.1:0-2473 GCA_035325645.1 Candidatus Macondimonas sp.
CTCAACGTCGAGTACCGCAAGGTCGAGACGCTGATCCCCTACGCCCGCAATCCGCGCACGCACAGCGACGAGCAGGTCGCGCGCATCGCCGCCAGCATCGCCGAGTTCGGCTGGACCAACCCGATCCTGGTCGATGGCGACCATGGTGTGATCGCCGGCCATGGCCGACTGCTGGCCGCACGCAAGCTGGGGCTGACCGAGGTGCCGGTGATCGAGCTCGCGCACCTCACCCCGGCGCAGAAGCGCGCCTATGTGATCGCCGACAACCGGCTCGCGCTCGATGCCGGCTGGGATGAGGCCATGTTGGCGCTGGAGTTCGCGGAGTTGGCCGACGCCGGCTTCGATCTGGACCTGACCGGCTTCTCTGCCTCCGAGATCGAAGGCCTGCTCGACCACATCGAGGAGACGGAACCGTCCGCCGATGAGGACGAGCGTGCGCCGGAAGGCGACGCGGACGAGGACGACGTCACGCCGCCCACGGTTGCGGTCACGCGGCCCGGCGACTTGTGGCTGCTGGGCGAACACCGGCTGCTCTGCGCCGACAGCAGCGACGCGGCCGCCGTCGCGCGCCTCATCAATGGCGAGCGCGCTCACCTGCTCTTTACCAGCCCGCCCTACGCGAACCAGCGCGACTACACCACCGGCGGGATCACTGACTGGAACGCGCTCATGCAGGGCGTGTTCGGCGCCGCCCGCAGCGCGCTGCACGAGGACGCGCAAATCCTGGTCAACCTCGGCCTCGTCCATCGCGACGGCGAGTGGCAGCCGTACTGGGACGGCTGGATCGAATGGATGCGCACTCAGGGCTGGCGCCGCTTCGGCTGGTACGTCTGGGATCAGTCGGTGACCGTGCCCGGCGACTGGGCCGGGCGCCTCGCGCCGCGCCACGAGTTCGTGTTCCACTTCAACCGCCAGGCGCGCAAGCCGAACAAGATCGTGCCCTGCAAGTGGGCCGGTCACGAGACACACCTGCGCGCCGATGGGTCATCCACCGCGATGCGCGCCAAGGATGGCAAGGTCGGCGAATGGAACCACGCCGGACAGCCCACGCAGGCGTTCCGCATCCCGGATTCCGTCGTCGAGGTGACGCGCCAGCGCGGCCGCATCGGTGATGGTATCGACCATCCGGCCGTATTCCCGCTGGGCCTGCCGAAGTTCTTCATCGAGGCCTACACCGACGTGGGCGAGATCGTCTTCGAGCCGTTCTCCGGCGGCGGCACCACGCTGCTGGCCGGGCAACTCACCGACCGCAGGGTCCGCGCCATCGAGCTCGCGCCCGAGTACGTCGACGTCGCGCTGCGCCGCTGGCTGCAGCACCACCCGGGCATGGAGCCCGTGCTCGCGGCCACCGGCCAGCCCTTCGCCGAGGTCTCGGCCGAGCGCTTGGGCGAGACGGCGGAGGCGGCCGCGTGAACTGGTTCGCAGAGCGCATTGAGCACTGGCCGATCGACAAGCTACTGCCCTACGCGCGGAACGCCCGCCAGCACTCGGACGAGCAGATCGCCCAGATCGCGGCCTCCATCGCCGAGTTCGGCTTCGTCAATCCCTGCCTGGTCGGCGCCGACGGTGTGCTGGTCGCGGGCCATGGGCGGCTCGCCGCCGCGCGCAAGCTGGGCCTGTCCACCGTGCCGGTGGTGGTGCTCGATCACCTGACGCCGACGCAGCGCCGGGCGCTGGTGCTCGCCGATAACCGGCTCGCGGAGCTCTCGACCTGGGACGATGTGCTACTGCGCATCGAACTTGAGGCACTGCAGGACGAAGGCTTCGACCTCGATTTGACCGGTTTCGATGCCGATGCGTTGGCCGAGCTACTGGCCGGTGAGGAGCCAGAGCACGAAGGCCAGACCGAGGACGACGCCGTCCCGGAGATGCCGGAAGAGCCGGTGTCGAAGCCGGGCGACGTCTGGAGGCTGGGGCCGCACCGCCTGGTCTGCGGCGATGCGACCACGGCCGAGGCCTACGCGCAGCTGTTCCCGGACGGCGAGCGGGCGGACATGGTCTTCACCGATCCGCCGTACAACGTGAACTACGCCAACAGCGCCAAGGACAAGATGCGGGGCAAGCACCGTCCCATTCTCAACGACGCGCTCGGCGCAGGCTTTCACGACTTTCTCTACGACGCGCTGTCGCTGCTCGTTGCCCACACCCGCGGCGCGATCTACGTCGCCATGTCGTCGAGCGAGCTCGACACCCTGCAGGCGGCGTTCCGCTCTGCCGGCGGCCACTGGTCTACGTTCATCATCTGGGCGAAGAACACCTTCACGCTGGGCCGCGCCGACTACCAGCGCCAGTACGAGCCGATCCTCTACGGCTGGCCCGAAGGCGCGACGCGCCACTGGTGCGGCGACCGCGACCAGGGCGACGTCTGGCAGATCAAGAAGCCGCAGAAGAACGACCTGCACCCGACCATGAAGCCGGTGGAGTTGGTCGAACGGGCGATCCGCAATTCGAGTCGTCCCGGCGACGTGGTGCT
>DAOKZK010000097.1:0-2349 GCA_035325645.1 Candidatus Macondimonas sp.
CCGCTCTCACCAAAGCGGGAATAGCTCAGTGGTAGAGCACAACCTTGCCAAGGTTGGGGTCGCGAGTTCGAATCTCGTTTCCCGCTCCAGAATCGGCACCGGACCGGCCCTTGCGCGCTGGTCCGGATCCGCCCTCGAGGCTACGAGCCGGGTTTCGCCGCAAAGGCTGGGTGGCAGAGTGGTCATGCAGCGGCCTGCAAAGCCGTGTACGTCGGTTCGATTCCGGCCCTAGCCTCCATCCTTCCGCACACACCGCGCCTCATTCCATCGTCTTCGATCGCATGAAATCCACGATGGCCTGCGCCAAGGCGAGCGGCTGATCGTGATGCATCATGTGCCCGCAGTCGTCCAGCCAGACCTCATTCAGATCACGAAAACATCGGCGGTTTTCGGCAAGCAGAGCCGCGTCCATGCGCGCATAGGGTGAATCTTTTCCCATCACCCACAGCGTGGGCGCTTGGATGTTGCGCCAGCACGCGCGCGCCTCATCGAGCCGATACAGCAGCGGGCCGCGCACCTTGTGGCGCGGGTCGGCGCGCAATCGGGGACCGGCCGGTGTTTCGGTCGCCCATGCGCGAGCGACGACCACAGCGCGTTCCTGCGTCAGGCGCGGGTTGCCGCGTCTTAATCGGTCGATGAGCGTTGGCCAGTCGGGATAGATGCGCGGTTCGCGCGGACCGGTCTGTTCCGTGAGCCATGCCCGATAGTGCGCCGGTGCGGCGGCCGGTGGCGCCGGCGGCAGACCCAGGCCCTCGAGGCTGACCAATCGCGCCACCCGCTCGGGCCGAATCCCGGCATAGAGACTGGCGACGTTGCCGCCCATGCTGTGTCCGATCAGCCAGACCGGCGCATCGGGGCTGAGGCGTGCCAGCAAGGCGTCGAGATCTGCGATGTACTCGGGGAAGTAGTAGGTCCCGGACGCCCATTCGCTTTTTCCGAAGCCGCGCCAGTCGGGTGCAATCAGCTCCCATGCTGCGGGCAAGGCGTCGACCAGAAACCGAAAGCTCGCGCCGGCGTCCATCCAACCGTGCAGCAGCAGGCACAGGGGGCCGCCGCTGCCCGGCCAGCGCTGCAGATGGCAGGCAAGGCCGCGGATGGGCAGCGTTTCGCAGGTGAACGGCCGCGGACGCAGCGCATCGTTCGGGCCGGGTTCGCTCATCGGGACTCCTGATCGCATCTGAGGGCTTGCCAAGCTTCGCATGTCACCGGCGTGGTATCATCACGCGCCTGCCGATGACTTGCTAAACGGGCCGAACATGACCTACTGCCTCGCCATCCGATGCGACCAGGGACTCGTCTTTGCCTCGGATTCCCGCACCAATGCCGGCGTGGACCATGTTGGCACCTACAGCAAGATGTTCGTGTTTGAATACCCTGGCGATCGCGTCGTGGTGCTGCTCAGCGCCGGCAATCTGGCGACCACGCAGCAGGTGGTCACCGCGCTCAGGCGCCAGGCCGAGGATCCGCAAGCGTCCGAGAGTCTGCTGACTTTCAAGAATATCGACGAAATCGCGGGCTATGTGGGACGGGTCAGTCGCCACGTTCAGTCGACCGGTGGTGCCGCCGCGGGCGGTCTGGTCGACACGACCTCCACCTTCATCGTCGGGGGTCAGGTCGGCAAGGGGCGGCCGGACATCTTTCTCGTTTACCCCGAAGGCAATTTCATCGGCTGTTCCGAACAGATGCCGTTTTTGCAGATCGGCGAGATCAAGTACGGCAAGCCCATTCTGGACCGCAACATCCACCGCGCCATCTCGCTGGAAGATGCGGCGCGCGCGGCGTTGGTCTCGATCGACTCGACGATGCGCAGCAACATCTCCGTCGGCCCGCCGGTGGAGCTGCTGCTGTATCGGACCGGCGACCTGCACGTCTTTCGCCAACAGACCTTCGATCTCGACACGCCGTTCTATGCGGCGGTGAAGGAAGAGTGGCAGAACGCCTTGCGGCGCGCGCTGGTCAACCTGCCCCGTTTCGACTGGGAGTAGCGGGTAGCGGAGTACGGCTCGGGACCCCGCTTGGGCCCGAAGATCAGCCTGCGGCGTCAATCGTGGGCCCAGCGTGCAAGCAACTGCTGATACACAGATTCCCCCACGTTTCCCGGCGTGAGCGCTGCGTTGATCGGCGCGTTCAGGCGGGCGACCGACCGATGGCGCGCCAACTCCGGCACGGCGCCGAGCCAGTATTTCGCCCCGCGCATGATGATCAAGGCGTCGCGCGCGATGGCCCGGCGGACGAGCGCAAAGCCGAAGGCTTGTGAGGGCAAGCGGAGCAAGCCGTGGTCGAATTGCGGCGAGTGGTAGGGGAAAAACTGTACCGCAAGCAGGCGGGCGGCGATCCTTTCCCGGGTGA